>CAZTKF010000022.1:40594-42929 GCA_964614205.1 uncultured Loktanella sp.
TTGAGCGTCCCCTGCACCTGCCGCACACCTGCCAGCACCGCCGCCAGCGTATTGGCCACCGCGTTTTCGGTGTCATTATGGGTGTGGATCGCCAGATGATCTCCGGGGATTCCACTGTCAATCACCGCCGTGACGATCTGCGACACCTCATGGGGCAGCACACCGCCATTGGTATCACACAGCACGATCCAGCGCGCGCCAGCATCATAGGCGGCATGAATGGTCTGCAGCGCGTAATCGGGGTTCGCCTTATAGCCGTCAAAGAAGTGTTCGGCATCAAACAACCCTTCACGCCCCTGCCCCTTGATATGGGCAAAGCTGGCGGCCACGTTTTCGATGTTATCCTCAAGGCTGATGCCAAGGGCGGTCGTCACATGGAAATCATGCGCCTTGCCCACCAGACAGACCGCAGGCGTGGCCGCATTCATCACAGCCGCCAGCACGTCGTCATTCTCGGCCGAGCGCCCGTTGCGTTTGGTCATGCCAAAAGCGGTGAAGGTGGCTTTGGTTTGCGGCGGATTGGCGAAAAAATCCGTATCGGTCGGGTTTGCTCCGGGCCATCCGCCTTCGATATAGTCGATCCCCAGACCGTCCAGGACAGCGGCGATCTGGTGCTTTTCAGCAGCTGAAAATTGCACCCCCTGGGTCTGCGCCCCGTCACGCAGGGTGGTGTCGAAGAGGTAGAGGCGTTCTTTGGCCATCACAGCCCCTCCAGCTTGGCGGCGTCGAAATCGGGGCCCGGCGCCCAAGTCGCCTGCCCGCCCACATCCGTGACCTGCACGCCAGCGGCATTGAGGATATCGCGCACTTCATCCGCACGCGCCCAGTCCTTGGCGGCCCGCGCCGCAGCCCGATCTGCAAGCAGCGCATCCACACGTTGGGCAACCGCTGGTGCCACGCCTGCACCCGCCTCGCCACCGTCGAAGAGCGGGATCGCGGACCAGTCACCCACCAGCCCCAGCATCTGCATCCCATAGGCAAAGCCAGCAAGGGCAACCGGCGTTTTGCCTTTGGCCAACACATGCAAGCGCGCCAAGGCACCCGAAGTATTCAGATCATTGGCCAGCACGCCGACAAACTCTGCATCCGGCTGCCATTTGTCTTCCGCCTTCAGCGCTGCAATCAGTTCCGGCCCAAACCTGTGTCCATGCAAAATGCCGTACCATTTGCGCAGGGTTCCCTCGGCCTCGGCGCGACGGGCCTCGGTCCAGTCCATCGTCTTGCTGTAATGGGTGCCCAGCATCACAAGGCGGATCACCTCGCCCGGGATACCCTGATCCAGCAGGTCGCGGATGGTAAAGAAATTGCCCAAGGATTTGGACATCTTCTTGCCCTCCACCTGCAGCATCTCGTTATGGATCCAGTAGCGGGCAAATTCGCCATGCGGATGGGCGCAGGCGGATTGCGCGATCTCGTTCTCGTGATGCGGGAATTGCAGGTCGTTGCCACCGCCGTGAATGTCAAAGCTTTCACCCAGCAATTGATAGCTCATGGCCGAGCATTCGATATGCCAGCCCGGGCGGCCATAGCCCCAAGGGCTGTCCCACCCCGGCACGCCATCGCCCGAGGGCTTCCACAAAACAAAATCCATCGGATTGCGTTTATAGGGGGCCACCTCGACCCGGGCCCCTGCGATCATATCGTCAATGGAGCGGCCAGAGAGCGCGCCATAAGCCTCATAGCTTTCCACCGCGAACAACACATGGCCCTCGGCTTCGTAGGCGTGCCCCTTTGCAACAAGATCGGCGATCATCGCGATCATCTGGGCAATGTAGCTTGTTGCGCGCGGCTCGTGCGTCGGGCGCAAGGCACCCAATGCATCCATATCGTCGTGGTACCACTGGATCGTCTCGGCGGTGATATCGCCGATCGCACGACCGCTTTCGGCTGCACGGGCATTGATCTTGTCATCCACATCCGTGAAATTTCGCACGTAGGTCACATGGTCCGCACCATAAACCTCGCGCAGAAGCCGGAACAGCACATCAAACACCAGCGACGGGCGCGCGTTACCCAGATGGGCGCGGTCATAGACGGTTGGACCGCAGAGGTACAAACGCACATTCTGCGGATCAATCGGGACAAAGTCCTCGCGTTTGCGGGTCTTTGTGTTGTGCAGCCGGATGGTCGTCATGTTGCCTCGCGCGAAGTTACGCCGCGGGCTTACCAAGTTCAGTTTTGAATGGAAACGTGAAAGAGCAACCCGCGACAGATGTCAGCAGATAATAATGCAGCAGGTAATGATGCAGATGCTCTTCATAACCCGAGGGATAGCAGGTCAAGTGAACTGCGTCCAGATGAAGTTGGAAAGTGCTGGAGGATCTGGTTTGAGGCC
>CAZTKF010000023.1:0-41202 GCA_964614205.1 uncultured Loktanella sp.
ATTACGAATGACGTGCTCTACCAGCTGAGCTACAGCGGCGTACCATTTCGCCCTGATAGCACCGCGCGAAATCCAGGAAAAGGGTCTATTTGGGCTCTTCTCCGTCAACGACAACCGCTTCTTCGACCACCTCGGTTGACGGCAGGGTCGGTTCCTCCGATTTACCGACGATGAGTGGCAGCATCTCTGTTCCGGCAGGCATTGCAACCTCGCTCGCGGGCGGTGTTTTCCAGGCAAGCGTGTCAAAAGACCCGCAGTTGTCGCAGGTTGCGGCCCATGTGGCATGGATGTGTTGACAGTTCTCGCAAATCCATTGCGGGCCACGGGGCGCGGTCAGTGCTTTCGTCAACCAGCCACGCACGACCGAGTCATCAGCACCTTCACCCCGTTCGATTGCGGCCATGATCGTCAGACTGCGGGCCGTCGGTTCTTTTTCAACCAGATCGCCCAGCGCTCGTCTGGCTGCCGGGAAATCTTCGGCCGCGATCTGCAGTTCGGCCATCAGCATCTTTGTCTCGGGATGATCGGCAGTTGTTTTTGTCAGCTTGGCAAAACGTTTCAGGCGCGCGTCGCTGGTTTCATCCGGTGCGATCTCGGCATAGGCGGCGGCAATATCGGGATGCGGCTGTGTATTCCAGACTTTGGTCAGAACACGGGTCGCGTAGCGTGCATTGCCTTCGCTGATATAACTCCGGGCTGCCATGATCGCCGCGGGGATCAGATCGGGGGACAGGCGGTTCGCCTCGATTGCGGCTTCGCGTGCTTCGATCGTCTTGCCTTCATCCAGAATGTCGCGCGCCTCGGACAATGCCAGAACGGCATCACGCCGCTTGTGCACATCGCGTGGGAGACTGCCCGACTTCAGCTTCGCGCCAAGCGTCTTGCGTGCGCCGGCCCAGTCAGACTTCTCGGCTTGCAGGCGCAGCAGGATATCTTGCGTTTCCTCGTGCTTGGGCTTGAGGGCAAAGGCCTTTTGCGCGAGGGCCATCGCGGTGTCAGTGTCACCTTCAGACAGTTTCTGCTTCATGATCCCACGGACCCCGACAAACCGAGTTTTGTCATCGGCCAGCAGTTTCTTGTAAGTCTCTTCCGCTTTCTTGCGATCACCTGTCATTTCGGCCGCTTGCGCCGTGAGAAGGTTCGTCAATTGTGGCTGCTGGAGGTACTTGTTGGCCCGCGCGGCCTTGGTCATGGCCAGATGCCCTTCACCCGAGGCCAAAGCCATCATGCCCTCGCTCAATGCTTCATAGCCCTTGCGTTCACGGTTGCGATCGAAATAGCGGGAGATGGCTGTCTCGTCGCCGTTGAGGAACTTGAATGTCGCCACAAGAAGTGCCAAGAGCTTCAACCCCAGCCAGACGGCCACAACCAGCGCACCAAGAGCAAAAACCATCTCTAGCGGGCTGAGTGTGAATTCTTGCCCCGCGACATCAACCGTCGCGCCGCCATCCACTTCCATCAGCTGCGTCCCGCCGTAAGTCAGCGCCGTGACCGCAAGGACAAAGGCCAGAATTTTGATAAGAGACCAAAGCATGGGGTTCGCCTTTAGTTATCTGAAAGGGATGTAGAAAGGATATCGACAGCAGCAATTGCATCAGCGCGCGCTTCGGCCTGCCCCAGCCAATCCGACATTTCGGCACGGACAACCTCGGGAAGTGCGCTGATTTCAGCCAAAGCGTCCGACAATCGGCCTGTACGCACTGCAGCCTCTGCACGTGACAGGATTGCGTCGGCGCTGTTGCCTTCTTGCGGTGTTGTGGAACGGACATCGAACTGATTGCGCAGAAACGCGCCAAAGCCGGTGGTTTCCTCGCCCGAGACGCCCTCACTCCGGGCCGTGGCCAAAGCAGCGCGGGCCACATCCGGGAATTGATCTTGCAAGCTTGCAAGCGTCGGCACACCATCCTGAACCGTAATCAAAGCCTCGGGTGCGCTTTCGCCCAGCGCATCTTCCAGATCCCCCAGAGCGGCACCGATGGGTGCGCCGCTTTCCAGCGCGGTCTGCACACGGGCCAGCGCAGCACGGGCTGCGGCATTGCGCGCTGCTGCTGCCGCGCTTTCTTCGATCGAGGCGGCCTGAGCGCGCGCCTCGGCCAGCTCAGTTTGTGCTGCATTGGTCATTTCTGCGATCTGTGCGCGTAGTGCGTCCATTTCATCGGCAACACCTTCACCAGCCGCTTGCGACACAGCGTTGCTAATGGGCCGTTCTTCCAAAGCTGTGACGCGCGCGGCCATGTCAGCAAGCTGCGCAGCCAAGTCAGACTGCGCGGCTTCAATACCACTCAGATCGACTTCGGGGACGGCGGCGATACGCTGCTCCAGAGCGTTGATCTGGGACGACTGCGCAGCGATCTGGTCGGCCAATGATGTATCGGCTGCAGGGACGGTCAACGTCGCAACGGCATAGCCGATAACACCAGCCAGCAAACCGCCAAGCGCCAGCGGAAAGAACCCGTTTTTCGGCACTTGTTGCGTCTCTTTCTGGGTGTCTGGTTTGGGATCAGGTTTTGGGCTTTCGACCGGAGCTACAGTCGTGGCCTCAGGCACCTTCTTTTCATCCGGTGCTGCTTTGTTGTGCACTTCTGCGGGAATCACATCAATGATCGGCTTGGATGCCACAGCCGATTCGGGTTTGACCGTTTCAGTTTTTGCCGCGTTTTTCGGTTCTGCAGGTGTCTTGCGACCCTTGGCTGGCTGTTTTGCCACGTTTTCACCCTTTCAGCGCCCCCACCCGCCAAACCGGCAGGCGATATCATAGACTATCGTGCATCAACACGACCCTCAAGCAATCCGCCGCAACCTAGCTACGGCGAATTTGCCCGCGCAGGACCTCTAAGGTTGCCGAAACCATCGCTTTGCTGCTCGGCGACGCCGCAACTGTGATCTGTTTTGAAATCTCTGGTGAGACTGCCAACTCCACAGCTTTGCTCAGCGCAATGATATGAACGGCCGCCACAAACGGACCCTCGCCGTTTAATATGGTGGCTGTGCGTGGGGAAAACAGGGGCAAGACGACTGACTGCCGCGCATTGAGTGCAGACTTCGCTTCTGGTGTCAGTTGCCGCGCCCTCTGATCATAGGCGACAACGTCATCACATGTGATCCCTGCCGCATTCAGGCGCGCGCATACATCGCCCCGCGCGTGCATTCCCCGGATATGTGCAAGCTTGCCGCGCGGTTGGGCTGCAATGAGTTGCCTGACAAGGCCGTCTGCATCACCTGGCCCAGTGACCGGTTCAAAACCGGCAGCGCGGGCCAGATCGGCCGTCTTCGAGCCGACACACCAAGCCGTGCGACCTTGGGGCACGCCCAGGCGCCGGGATGCCGTTACACCGTTTGCAGAAGTAAAGATAAACGCATCTGGCGTCGCACAGGAGGTATCTAGCGGCGCAATCTCGATCAGCGGTGCATGAATGATCTCAAGTGGCTCATCCCATTGCGCCAGAATTTCAGCCGCAAAACTTTCGCTTTGGGTCTTGGGGCGGGTCAGGATCACGGTCGGCGTCATTCGGGCACCATTGTTTGCGCGCTATGGCAGTGTTACCTGCGAAAGAGCAACACGCAACCGGAAGCGCCATGACCCATCCACTGACCATACTCGGCATCGAAAGCAGCTGTGACGATACCGCTGCTGCTGTTGTGCGCGGGACCGATGTGCTTGCTTCGGTCGTCTACGGACAGACATCCCTCCATGCAGAGTTTGGCGGGGTCGTCCCCGAGATTGCGGCGCGCGCCCATGCGGAAAAGCTGGATCATTGCGTTGAAGAAGTGCTGCAGAAGGCCAAGCTCACCTTTGGCGCGCTGGATGCGATCGCAGTCACTGCGGGCCCCGGGCTGATCGGTGGCGTCCTGTCAGGGGTGATGTGCGCAAAGGGGCTGTCTGCGGCAACCGGATTGCCATTGATCGGGGTGAACCACTTGGCCGGACACGCCCTGACACCGCGGCTGACAGACCAACTGTCCTATCCTTATTTGATGCTTCTCGTTTCAGGCGGCCATTGTCAGTTCCTGATCGTCGCGGCGCACGATACATTCATGCGCATCGGCGGGACCATTGACGACGCCCCCGGCGAAGCTTTCGACAAGACCGCCCGCCTTCTCGGCCTGCCACAGCCCGGCGGGCCATCAGTTGAAAAGGCGGCCAGAACGGGTGACCCCAAGCGCTTTGCCTTGCCGCGGCCCCTACTGAACCAGACTGGGTGCGATATGTCTTTTTCTGGCCTCAAGACCGCAATTTTGCGCGCGCGCGACAGCGTCGTGGCCGAAAAGGGTGGCCTGACAGTGCAGGATCAGGCGGATCTGAGCGCCAGCTTTCAGGCCGCCATCACCGATGTTCTGATCGAAAAGACGCGGCGGGCGCTTGACACATACCTGCAAATGAAACCGGCCAAACCGGCCTTTGCTATCGCTGGTGGTGTTGCCGCGAACGAGGCGATCAAAGCAGGACTTACAACGCTTTGCGCTGAGTTAGACACTGATTTTGTCGCGCCACCCTTGCAGCTTTGTACTGATAACGCCGCAATGATCGCCTATGCAGGCATTGAACGGATGGCTGCAGGTCACTGTGATGATCTGACACTCTCCGCGCGTCCCCGCTGGCCCTTGGACCAAAGGTCAGCGCCCATGCTAGGGTCTGGCAAGAAGGGGGCAAAGGCATGAAGATCGGGATTGCGGGCGCAGGTGCCTTTGGAACCGCGCTCGGTGTAGCGCTGGCGCTTGACGGCAATGAAATACAGCTGTGGGCGCGCAGTCCGGATGCGGCCGAAGAAATGCAGCAGTCACGCACCAATCCCAAGCTGCCGGGTGTCACTCTTCCCCCAAAAATAGCTATTTCCGCTGCGTTGGACCCGCTTTTTGCCTGCGACACCATCCTGATCGCAATCCCCGCCCAGACGCTTCCCGCCTTCTTGAGCGCCCATGTGAACAGTCTGGCAGGCAAGACCCTCGTGGCCTGCTGCAAAGGGATTGACCTGAAGCGGATGACTGGCCCCGCCAGTACGATCCGCGACCTGGTGCCGGGTGCGATGCCTGCAATGCTCACTGGCCCCAGCTTTGCCGCAGATATTGCCCGCGGCTTGCCAACAGCCCTGACACTGGCGTGTTGCGATGATGAACTGGGCGCGATGTTGCAAACGGCGCTGTCCACCACCAGCCTGCGGATTTACCGCACAACAGACACGATTGGCGCGGAACTGGGCGGCGCGCTCAAGAACGTCATGGCGATTGCTTCGGGCGTCGCAATCGGTGCCAAGCTGGGTGAAAGCGCCCGCGCGGCACTGATCACGCGCGGGTTTCCGGAGATGCAGCGCCTTGCGCTTGCATTGGGTGCGCAGCCGGACACCTTGTCGGGGCTTTCCGGTTTTGGCGATTTGGTCCTGACTTGCACATCCGAACAGTCGCGGAATTACCGCTATGGACTTGCCCTCGGCTCCGGTTCGGACTTTGACCAGAACACCACCGTTGAAGGTGCGGCCACGGCCCGCGCCGTGCGTCAGTTGGCAGAAGATCTGGACATTGATATGCCCATTTGTACGGTTGTCGCCGACCTGACCGAAAACAAAACAGATGTCGCGACGGCGTTGAACACGTTGCTCTCACGCCCATTGAAGGAAGAATAGATGCGCTTTGCCCTGATGACGAAAGACAAACCCGGCGCCCTGCAGACACGAATGGACAACCGCGAGGCCCATCTGGCCTATATCGCCGAAACAGGCGTTGTCGAGATGGCGGGTCCCGTCCTTGATGACGAAGGGCAGATGTGCGGTTCACTGATCGTGCTGGAGGTTGACGATATGGCCGCCGCACAGGCTTGGGCAGACAATGACCCCTATGCCAAGGCAGGGCTTTTTAGCGAAGTTACCCTGCGCGCATGGAAGAAGGTGATCGGATAGTGGCCTATTGGTTGTTCAAATCGGAACCCGACGTCTGGGGGTGGGACGATCAGGTCTCCAAGGGTGAAGCTGGCGAAGAATGGGACGGCGTACGCAACTATCAGGCCCGCAACAATATGCGCGCGATGAAACTTGGTGACAAAGGTTTCTTTTATCATTCACGCAGCGGGCTGGAGATTGTCGGCATCGTCGAAGTCTGCGCAGAAGCGCATCCAGACAGCACGACAGATGATGAACGTTGGGAGTGCGTCGATATCAAGGCAGTCCGCCCTTTCAAAACGCCGGTGACGCTGGAAACGATCAAATCCGACCCGCGTCTGTCCGATATGGTCCTTGTGAACAATTCGCGGCTGTCCGTGCAGCCCGTCAGCGATGACGAATGGCAGATCATCTGCGCCTTGGGACAGACAGAACCATAGATTGACAAAAAGAGGGTCCGGACAGCGCCCGAACCCTCTTTCACCCCGCGTGCTCCGACTCCACCACACGCAACTGAATCTTTGGTCCGGATCATTCTGATCCAAAGGCGTTTATAGCAGAACGATTGTGGGCCGTGCAAAGACCAAGTGTGTCGAAAGCTATTCAAATCGGCGCCTTCCGCGACGGAATAACGCAGAACGCCCGCCACAAGGGCAGGCGTACCAATTCGGATGGTGTGTCGATCTAGCCGTAGACAGATTCTTTGCCGAAATGCTTGGTCAACATGTAGTAGACGACGGCACGGTACTTGTTGCGTTCGGACTGGCCATATGTCTCAAGCACAGAACTGATCGCTGAATCCAGCTCGGGGCTGTCTTTCAAGCCAAGCTTCTTCATCAGAAAGTTGTTCTTCACGGTTTCAATCTCGCCGGGCTGGCTGCCCGCAACGGTTGAGGCATCTGCATTGTAGATCGCAGGACCGCAGCCAATCGTTACCTTCGTCAGAAGGTCCATGTCAGGCGTCATGCCGCATTTATTCTTCAGATCGTCTGCGTATTTCGCAATCAAGTCGTCTCTTTTTCCCATGAGAATGTCCCCAAATTTCCTGTTGCTTTGCAATGCTGGCCGCCTCGCGCGGTGCCTGGCCAAGTTAATGTCTCACGTCTCAATTCGTAAAGAAAAAAGCAGGCTTTTGGCGATGTTTCGCCTTTCTGCATGGTGATCCGGTCGCTTCTGGGGGCTTCACCGCCATTTTAGGTCGGACCCGCACACACGGTCTGCGTGTCGGTTATCCGCCCGATCACACGTGCGTGAGGGCCGAAACTCTTTGGTTTGATGTGCGTGCCTAGAGGACTGGTCCAGTCCGGGCCGATCAACCGAGGAAATCAAGATGACTTTGAACAAGACTATGATTGCAGGGGTGCTCGCGCTCACTCCAGCTGTAACATTCGCGCAAGACTGGACGGGTAGCTATGCCGGTGTCAGCTTTGGCGGGTCGGACATTACCGCAACGGTAAAGCCGCTCGACAATCTGGAACTCGAAGGGGATGGCGGTTCAACCGGTCTTTTTGCGGGCTATAACCGTCAGATGGGCAATGTCGTCTACGGTGTGGAATTTGATTTTGACGCGACCAACTACAATGTGGCCGATCTGGTTTTGGTCGAGTCCACCTCGCGACTGAAAGCACGCATCGGCACACCCTTGGGCAATGGTCTGGCCTATGGCGTTGTCGGGGCAGTTGGTGCCTCGACAAATTCTGTCCTTCCCGATGACGAAAGCCTCGCACCGGTCAACGGTTTTGCGGTTGAAGATGGCGTCGGCTATCTGGTCGGGGCCGGCTACGATATGAAGTTCAGTGACAACCTGATTGCTGGTGCCGAAGTGCTGTACCACGAATTTGACGATGACGCGCTGAATGTCGATGTCACCACATTCCGTGTGCGGGTCGGCTTTTCGTTCTAGCACCTTCGCGACTTGGCCAAGGGTGGCGCGGGCCGAATGTCCTGCGTCATCCAGGATTTGGCATCCTGTCCCTTTGGCATCTTTGGGTCTTGGCGATCGGACCAATACGCAGAACCATATGGGGCTGCCCACAAGATATGGATGCAACCGACAGGCCGCCATGATCCGCCTTCATGGCTGCCGCCCTTTGATTTTTGTCAACCCGCCTGCGATTCTGTCCCCTAAATCCCTGTCCCATGCGGTTCCCCGCAACGGAGCCGTCCTTACCACAAGCAGACAAAAGGATTTGGCTATGACTTTGAAAAATTTTCTGATCGCAGCAGTTCTCTCGGCTGTACCCGTTGGCGCGTTTGCGCAGGATTGGACAGGCCCCTATGCGGGCTTCCAGATTGGTGGCTCTGATATCGATGTCGATGGCGCGCCACTTGAAGGCGACGGTCCGTCTTATGGTGTTTTCGCCGGCTATAACGTGCAAAGCGGCGCCTTGGTTTATGGCGGTGAGTTTGACTATGACACGACCGAGTATGACATTGGAAACGGTGCTGAAGAGATTGATTCCACCACACGTCTGAAAGCACGCATTGGCACTGACCTTGGTGGAGGTTTGGCCTACGGGACAGCTGGCGCTGTTTGGGCAACCTCCCCTGGTCTTGGCGACGACAACGGCTATTTCGTTGGCCTTGGCTATGACGCCCAAGTGTCATCCAGCATGGTTCTTGGCGCAGAGCTGCTTTATCATGACTTCAACGACTACAATGACACAGGGCTAGATGTTGGCGTTACCACCTTCAAGGCCCGGATAGCGTTCAATTTCTAGACCGATATAGCAGTCACAAACAGCGATGGCGCGGATGCAATGCCGCGCCGTTTTCTAGCGACAAAGCCCCCAACCGCGCGATTGCAGATGAAAATGATCAGCATGCAATCGATTGTAGTCAGGCGAAAGCGTCAGGCTGAACCAGTCACAGGCGCCGTCGCGGACAGCGCGGAGAAAATCGGCTTTTGGCCCCTCTGGTTCCCAGTCTGCAATCAGCCTGATGCTGCGGCCATCCGACAGGTCAAAGCCCGTAATATCAATCGCATCTGCGGTGGCATGGGTGCTCATCCGGCTGGAAGGCCCGGCGCCCGTTCGCATGACCCTGCAGTTATAGCTGCCTATATGCGTGATCGAGGTCACATCAGCACCTAGGAAAGCCCTGGCGGCGGGCTGAACACTGTGCTGTTCCCACATCGCCATGCGCAAAGCTGTTGCACAGCGGGTTTCCAGCGGGGCAAGCCGCACTTGACCCACGCCGCGCAACGCAACCCGCTCGCGGATAAAGCATTGCGCGCTTTCTTCCAGCGGCGTCAGTGGCCGGAGAGCCGCATAGCCTTGCAGTGTTGACAGGCACTGTTCCGCATCTACCGCGGCCTTGTTCAGCTTCCAGCCTGTCAAGGGTGTCACAGGGTCGCTGATCCGCAGGGGTTGTACGGGATTCCATTCACGCGGCAGCGGCGTATCTGGGTGAACAATCACCTGATACCCGGCAAATACCAGCACCCCCGCAAAGCAGAACGCAGCCAAGCCGCTGATCAGGGCCCGACTGCGTTCTCGTGTCTTGCGCTGGAGCTTTGCGGCCTGCTGCGCCATCTGGTGACGTCGCCCATGCCGCATCAGCGCTTAGTACCTATAGTGCTCTGGCTTGAACGGTCCCTCGACGGTGACGCCGATGTAATCCGCCTGATCTTTCTTCAACTCGGTCAGTTTCACACCGATCCGCGCAAGGTGTAGACGTGCCACCTTTTCATCAAGACGCTTGGGCAGGATGTGCACGCCAACTTCGTAGGCGTCGCCATTGTTCCAAAGCTCCATCTGTGCCAGCACCTGGTTGGTGAAGGAAGCGGACATCACGAAAGACGGGTGGCCCGTGGCGTTGCCAAGGTTCAGCAAACGGCCCTCGGACAGCAGGATCAAGCGGTTGCCGGACGGCATCTCAATCATGTCGACCTGTTCTTTGATGTTCGTCCACTTGTGGTTCTTGAGCGCGGCAACCTGAATTTCGTTGTCGAAGTGGCCGATGTTGCCGACGATCGCCATATCCTTCATCTCGCGCATATGTTCGATGCGGATGACGTCCTTGTTGCCGGTTGTGGTGATAAAGATGTCGGCGCTGTCCAGCACATCCTCAAGCAAGACAACTTCGAAACCGTCCATTGCCGCCTGCAACGCGCAGATCGGGTCCACTTCCGTCACCTTCACGCGCGCGCCGGCACCGGCCAGTGACGCGGCAGAGCCTTTGCCCACATCACCGTAACCACAGACCACGGCAACCTTGCCGGCCATCATCGTGTCGGTCGCGCGGCGGATGCCGTCAACCAGCGATTCCTTGCAGCCGTATTTGTTGTCGAATTTCGACTTGGTCACGCTGTCGTTCACGTTGATCGCTGGGAATGGCAGCTGGCCGTTCTTGTGGAGATCATAGAGGCGGTGCACACCCGTTGTTGTTTCCTCGGACACGCCCTTGATCGCATCGCGTGTCTTGGTGAACCAACCGGGGCTGGCGGCCATACGCTTGGCGATCTGCGCCTTGATGACCGCTTCTTCCTCGGATTGGGGAACGGGGATGATATCCTCACCGGCTTCGGCACGCGCACCAAGCAGAACGTAAAGCGTCGCATCGCCACCATCATCCAAAATCATGTTCGGGCCATCAGGGAACATGAATGATTTATCAAGATAGTCCCAATGCTCTTCCAGTGTCTGGCCCTTGATCGCAAAGACAGGTGTGCCGCCCGCCGCAATCGCAGCCGCCGCATGGTCTTGGGTGGAGAAGATATTGCAGGACGCCCAGCGCACGTCGGCACCCAGCTCAACCAGTGTTTCGATCAGAACAGCGGTCTGGATGGTCATGTGCAGCGATCCGACAATGCGCGCACCTTTCAGGGGCTTCTTGTCACCGTATTCCTCGCGCAACGCCATCAGTCCCGGCATCTCGGTTTCGGCAATATCCAGCTCTTTGCGGCCGAACTCTGCAAGGGCGATATCCTTGACGATATAGTCTTTCATTACTGCCTCCTCGGCGGGCGTTTGATCAGTTTGCGCCGCTGATAGCAGGGCTTTTGACTTGCGACAATGGCAGCAATGTCGCGTCTAGCAGGCAAACGCTGGCAAAGGCTTAATCGCCGAAATCCGTATCGGAAATGAAAATGTCCCGGTGGCGCTGTGCGGTTTACGACCACGCTTCGGCAAACTATGTCAGACAGGTAATTGACGCGGAGCCACCATGCCCAAAGCCCAACCTCGTGCCTGGCAACGAATGCTGTCCGGCCGCCGTCTGGATCTGCTTGATCCGACACCCGTCGATATCGAGATCGAGGATATCGCCCATGGGCTTGCTTTTGTGGCGCGCTGGAACGGACAAACCAAGGGGGACTTTGCCTATTCGGTGGCAGAGCACTCGCTTCTGGTCACAGAGATTTTCAGCCGTCAGCAACCAAACGCCCCCGTAAAATGGCAATTGGCCGCGCTGCTTCATGATGCGCCAGAATATGTCATCGGCGACATGATCAGCCCGGTAAAGGCAGCTGTTGGCTCCGGCTATGGCGAACTTGACGACCGTCTGACCGCGGCCATTCATCTGAGGTTCGGCCTGCCAGCCCAAATTCCCGCCGCCGTCAAAAAGCAGATCAAGAAGGCTGACAAGCTGTCGGCATGGCTGGAAGCCATTCAAATTGCGGGCTTCACCCAGACAGAAGCGGACAAATACTTTGGCCGTCAGGACACCGCGCTCGCTGACAGCCTGCAGATCAAATTGCGCGCACCAGTCTTTGTCCGTGATGACTATACGGCACTTTATCGCAAGCTCGCCTCAGCCATGTAGGCAATGTCCGGCAGAGTCAGGCGGTCGGGCTTCAACGACGACCGTCAGGACGCCCACAAGAGCGCGGCCCGAGACGCAGAGCGGTAGCCTTGGTCGTCTTGGCGCAACGCTCCCTTAATCAATACAAGACCATAGTCCTGCAGCACAGTTGCAGGAATCATCAATGCGCGGGACCAAAAATCAGGGCAGACATGCGACAGGCAACCTTTTGCCGTGCAGGTCGGACAGGCTCTGGCTGCATTATTGTTCTGCTCTGGTGATTATTCTTTGCCTAATCATCGCAACCTATATGATCAACCGCACAATGTTAGAGCGCGGGATGCTCGCTGCCGCCGACATTGTGAAGAACAACGAACAAGTCTTGATCGCGCAAGACATCGTGACCCTCTCAGATGAGCTTGCCGTCACGCCCGCACCCGATTTCACAAATTTCAACAAGGCCGTTGTCCGTTTCGATTCCATCTATCACGATATATTGGCGACACAGGTCCGCTCGGATGTTCTGACCCAACATTTCTTCGGAACAGAGACCGCTTTGCACTATCGCGTGCGCGCCTTTCTGACCTTGGCAAGACAGTTTTCCGACGCGCCACCAGACCTGCGCGGAGCTCTGAACCTGCGCATCAATCGCATGTATCGTACAGAGGGTTTGCAAACCGATCTACAAATGGCAGCCACACTTGTGGCACGACAGATCAAATCGGAAGCGGCATTCTTTACAACTCTTCAGCGCACAATGCTTGCTGCATCCGGGCTTGTCCTGCTGGCTGAGGCCCTTCTTATCTTTTTGCCGGCACAACGGACGGTGCAGTCAAGTATGCGCGCCATGCGGCAAACCACAAACCAGCTGCGGGCCTCGCAGAGCCGCTTGAAGGAGATGAACAGCCAGTTGGAACATACAGTCAGGCATGACCAACTGACCGGACTGCCAAATCGCAGGCTGCTGACCGAGTATCTGTCAGAAGGGCTTCCGACCATAAAGACGAGAGAATGGAGCCTGGTTTTGGTTGGCCTTGATGATTTCAAATCGGTCAACGACACGGCCGGACATGACCATGGTGATGCCTTGTTGATTGCCGTTGGCAGCGCACTAAAAAGTTGCGTCGACTACGACAACCTCGTTGCGCATGTCGGAGGGGACGAGTTTGCCTTGGTGACAAACGAACCTGCCGCAGAGGTCATTGCGCGTATACGCGCATCTCTAAACGAGCCGATAGCAATCAAAGGTAGGCGGATACCCGTCAACGCCAGCATCGGTTACCTTGGAATCGATAGCGGCGCCAGAAAGCCGATGGATGTTCTGGCTGATGCGGAAATTGCACTGCGCTACGCCAAGAGTACCGGCGGCAACCGTGCGCAAGCTTTCACACAGCACTTGCGCGATGACCTGAGTATGGTCCAGCAACTCCAGCTTGAGCTATTGGAGGCGATCCGCAACGGTGAGATTGAACCCTGGTTCCAACCGCAGGTGCGCCTGTCGGACGGGCGGCTGCACGGTGCCGAAGTGCTGGCGCGGTGGCGTCACCCGACACGGGGCCTGCTGACACCCGATGTCTTTCTTCCCGCAGCAGAGCGCGCGGGGCTTATGGTTGATCTTGATCATGCGATCTGGCGTTCTGCGATGGATCAGGCCAAAGCGTGGGAAGCATCGGGGGTCTGGCGGCCCATGATCTCGTTAAACGCTGCCCCTGATACCATCTCTGACCCTGACCTGATTGAACGTTTCTTGTTAACCTTGCGCCGCTCCGGCCTCGAGGCGGATCAGGTGGTTGTCGAAGTATTGGAGACCACGCTGATCGACGGCAAGGATGACATTGCCGCCATCAACATCGATAGCCTCGCGGACTGTGGTATCGCCCTTGAACTTGATGACTTTGGCACCGGCTACGCATCTCTTTCAAAGCTGACCCAACTGCCATTGGCGGGGATCAAGCTGGACCGGTCGCTGATCGCGCCCCTGCCCGATCAAGCTGCGGATAGCGTCGTCCGCGCCATGCTGGCGCTGGCCGCCGAATTGGGGCTGCACGTCATTGCCGAAGGAGTCGAGCAGCGCGAGCAAGCACAACACCTGAGCGACCGGGGGTGCCGTATCGGGCAGGGCTATGGCTTTGGAAGACCAATGCCAGCTGATGCCTTCACCAGCTGGCTGCAAAGCAATGCCAAGGCAAAGCTGCAGGCCGCACCCGATACCGCCCGTTTCTTGCGACCCACTTGAGGATTGGACAGACAAACCGTATCTGGAACGGGTAGGACTGACCAAAAAGGGCGATACATGGCCAACCACCTTTACCAGAATGATCTGCCGGATGGGCTGGATCTTGGTCCCGTTGTCGCAATTGATTGTGAAACGATGGGCCTGAACCCCCACCGTGACCGGCTTTGCCTGATCCAGATGTCAGGTGGCGACGGCGACTGCCACCTTGTACAGGTCACGCCGGGGCAGACTGAGGCGCCCAACCTCTGTGCGATGCTGGAAGACCCTGCAGTTCTGAAGCTTTTTCACTTTGGCCGCTTTGATATTGCGGCGCTCTTGAATGCGTTTGGTGCGGTAACTGCGCCCGTTTATTGCACCAAGATCGCATCCAAACTGGTGCGCACTTATACCGACCGGCATGGACTGAAGGTCTTGCTACAGGACATGATTGGCGTCGACATTTCAAAGCACCAGCAGCAAAGCGATTGGGGCGCAAAGAACCTGACCGATGCACAGCTTGACTACGCTGCCTCTGACGTCCTGTATCTGCATCAACTGAAGGCGAAGTTTGACATCCTGCTGGCCCGCGAAGGGCGCACGGAAATCGCGCAATCCTGCTTTGACTTCTTGCCGACACGCGCCAAACTTGATCTGGCCGGTTGGCCGGAAACTGACATTTTCGCCCACTGATGGTAGATCACGCAAAATTCGTGGCGACCGCACAGCGTGTCATTACGCAAGAAGCCAAAGCACTTGCTGTTCTGTCTGACCAGCTTGGCGACAGTTTTGGAGCAGCGGTCGAACTGCTGCTGAACGCAAGCGGCAGGGTCATTGTGTCCGGCATGGGCAAATCCGGCCATATCGCCCGCAAGATTGCAGCAACTTTTGCCAGCACCGGGACCCCTGCGCATTTCGTCCATCCCGCCGAGGCGAGCCATGGCGATCTGGGCATGATGACGCGCGGCGATGTCGTGCTGGTCTTGTCCAATTCTGGTGAAACTCCCGAATTGGCTGATCTGGTTGCCTATACGCGGCGCTTTGGCATCCCGATGATCGGCGTTGCAAGCAAACCGGAAAGCACGCTCTTACAGCGGGCCGACGTTGCAATCGTGCTTCCCAGTCTGGGCGAAGCCTGCGGCACAGGCGTTGTCCCGACAACATCGACAACAATGACGTTGGCGCTGGGCGATGCCTTGGCTGTGGCGCTGATGGAGCATCGGGATTTCACACCGGAAAATTTCCGCGAGTTTCATCCGGGCGGCAAACTGGGCGCGCAACTTTCAAAAGTGTCCGACCTGATGCATGTTGGAGAGGCTGTTCCCCTTGTCCCGGCAGATACACCGATGAGCGACGCCCTTTTGGTGATCAGTCAAAAGGGCTTTGGCGTGGTAGGCGTGACCGATGCAAGCGACCGCCTGATTGGAATTGTTACTGACGGCGACCTGAGGCGGCATATGTCAGGTTTGCTGGACCACACCGCACGCGAGGTGATGACGGCACACCCCACCACAGTCGCGCCGCATGCACTGGCCGAAGAGGCCGTCGCCCTGATGAACAGCAAGAAGATTACCTGCCTCTTTGCTGTTGATCCCGCTGGTACGGGCCAAGCCACGGGATTCTTGCACATCCACGATTGCCTGCGCGCAGGGATCGTCTAGCCGTGAAACCCGCCGACAACCTCTATTCGCAAGTCGTCGGATGGGCCAAAATTCTTTTGCCACTTTGTGCGCTCGGGCTGCTGTCGACGCTGTTCTTTCTGGCGCGCTCTCCGAACGACCCTGACAGCATAGCCCTTGAAGAGGTGGAAACGATCGCCCGTGAACAACGGGTTTCGGCACCGGAGTTTTCGGGACTGACCGATGACGGGGCCGTCATCGTTATTTCGGCCAGTACCGCCCGCCCGGATGACACGCGCCCGGATACGGTCAGCATCGACGATGTGCGACTGCGGATGGACAATGCCGACGGTAGCAACATTGAAATCACCGCAACACGCGGCGAAATTGACGGCCGTGCGCGGATCGCAAGCTTGCTGGGCCTCGCACGGCTGGTGACATCCAGTGGCTACGAAATGGAGACAAACGGACTTATCGCAGAATTGGAAACCGGATTGGTGACAACCGATGGCCTGCTGGAGATTCACGCGCCATTCGGGCAACTGACGGCTGGCAAAGTCACATTCCAGATGGCATCAGAGGGTATCTCGCAGGAGATGCTGTTCACTGATGGCGTCCGCCTGCTATATACGCCACAGACCCCGTGACGAAGGATATTGCACCGATGCTAAAACTGATCGCTGTTTGCGCATCTCTTTTTGTTGCAACGACCGGGGTGGCGACGGCCCAGACCAACGTTGATCTGGGTGGGATCAGGGTTGATACATCCGAAGCGATCGAAGTGACGGCTGACAGCCTTTCCGTCAATCAAGAGAGCGGAAGAGCCGTATTTGATGGCAATGTGATCGTTGCGCAGGGTGATCTGCGCCTGACGGCAGGACAGGTTGAGGTGGTCTATGGCACTGATACATCCGAAATCGCGCGGCTGATTGCATCCGAGGGTGTTACCTTTGTGACGGCCGATGAAGCGGCCGAAGCACAGCAAGCCGATTATGATATTGCCACCGGGCTGCTGGTTCTGACCGGGGATGTCTTGCTCACACAGGGACCAAGCGCCATTTCTGCAGCCAAAATGACAATCAACGTCACCGATGGCACCGCCTCGATGGAGGGTCGCGTGCGTACAATCCTGCAACAGGGCGACAACTGATGCTGGATACCCCGCAACTCACGGTCAAAGACGGCGATGTCGGGCTGCATATCGTCAACTTGCGCAAGAGCTATCGCAAAAGGCCGGTCATCCGCGATGTGAGCATCGACCTTGCGCGGGGCGAAGTCGTTGCCCTTCTCGGTCCGAACGGCTGTGGCAAGACGACATGCTTCTATTCGATCGCGGGGTTGATCACCCACGAAGGCGGTCGCGTCATCATCGACGGGCGCGATGTGACAACCCTGCCGATGTACCGCCGCGCGCAACTCGGGATCGGTTATTTGCCGCAAGAGATGTCAATCTTCCGTGGTATGTCCGTTGAAGACAATATCATGTCGATCCTTGAAATCGCAGTGCCGAACAGGCACCGCCGGAGAGAACGTCTGGAAGAACTTTTGTCCGAATTCTCGATCGAGCATTTGCGGCGCGCATCTGCAATGGCCCTTTCGGGCGGTGAACGCCGCCGGGTCGAGATTGCGCGCTGTCTGGCCGCAGGACCCAAGTATGTCTTGCTCGATGAACCCTTCGCAGGGGTCGACCCGATTGCTGTCGGTGAAATCAGGCATCTTGTAGCAGACCTGAAGAACCGTGGTATCGGTGTGCTCATCACAGATCATAATGTGCAGGAAACCCTTCAGATCGTTGACCGGGCCTATATTTTACATGATGGCAAAGTGCTGATGAGCGGAACCACCAGTGAGGTGATTCAGGATGAAAACGTGCGCCGCGTTTACCTTGGCAACAACTTCCGTGTGAACTGATTCTTTTGCAGTGTGACCCACTGCATCATTGACAACAGGCGCCGATTCATCGCCAAATACAAGAGATGAAACAGCCGTTGACTTTCCCTGCGTCTATGCTGGCAGACCGCCAGTCAATGCGGATAAGTACAACAATACCAGGATGTTATCATTATCCACTTATATGACGTTTTACGGGGCCAGCCCTGTCTCTGGGGTATTATCCGGCTTCAGTCGTAATCGATTAAGGAGAAACGATGCGTTACCAAATCAGCGGAAAACAAATCGACATTGGTGCAGCCCTGCAAACTCATGTGAAAACCGAGTTGGACGACATCCTGAGCAAATATGCCGGGCGACCGACCGAAGCCTATGTCGTGTTTTCGAAGTCAGGCCATGAATATGTCTGTGAATCCGTTGTGCATCTCTCCACCGGACTGAACGCCCAGGCCACAGGCAAAGCGAATGAAATTTATGCTGCTTTCGATGCCAGTTCTGAAAAGATGGACAAACAGTTGCGTCGCTACAAACGCCGCCTCAAGGACCACCACAAGGAACGATCACAACCAGTTGAACTTTCGGACGCCGGATCATATATCCTCGAATCAAGAGATGAGTCTGACGAGGTTGAGCAGGACAGCGCGAACCCGATGATCGTCGCAGAGATGGAGACGAAAATTCCATCACTGTCGGTCGGTGAAGCGGTCATGCAAATGGAACTTGCGAGTGCTCCGGTTTTGGTCTTCCGGAACGAAAAACACAACGGAGTGAACGTCGTCTACCGGCGCGACGATGGAAACATTGGTTGGATCGACCCGCGCACATCGGGTTAGACCCGACCATCAGGTGAGAAACGCGATCAATGCAACTTGGCAGTATTTTGAAAGCCGATGCGGTGAAGTCTATTGCTTCTTGCACCAGCAAGAAGCGTCTTTTCCACGATCTTGGTGAACTCGCAGAGGCTAGCTATGGCCTGGATTCCGGCGATGTCATCGAAGCCTTGATGAAGCGCGAAGATCTTGGGCCAACGGGCGTGGGTCAGGGAATCGCCCTGCCGCACGCACGGATGGCCGCAGCACAGGAAGTCGTCGGCCTTTTCCTGCGACTTGAAAAGCCTCTGGATTTTGATGCGGTTGACCGTCAGCCTGTCGATCTGGTCTTTGCGCTGATTGCACCCGAGGATGCCGGAGTTGATCACCTCAAGGCGCTTGCACTGGTCTCAAGAACGCTGCGCGACCAGGCGATCTGTACAAAGCTCCGCGCGAACAGCGATGTGAACACATTGTACACGATCTTGACCGAGGCCGAGGCGTTTCAGGCGGCCTAAGCCCAGTTTCCAAACCCGAATGCCGCGTAGTCGCGCGCGTATGCGTCGCGGGCTGCATCTTCTAACGACTGGTCATAGATCGCCGACAGACGCGCCTGCCATCGATGCGTGGTCCCGTTCAGTGGGGGCGTATCCGAAATACCTACTTGCCGGGCCAGACCTCTCAGCCCCTCTGCCAGTTCGTCCTCTCTCAAGACCGCATCGGGCACTGCGAACTGCGCCATTCCTTGCAAAAGGATCAGCTGGCTTGCCCAGGACGGATCGACCCGAATGCTGGTCTGGCCGGCCAGGTTGGTCTTGAGGAAATTAAGAAAACCCAGAAAGACATGCTTGTGTTCCTGATTTGAATAGGAGGCCTGATCATTCATCTCAGGCGCCCGGTCAGGTAGGTTCAGCTTGTGCACTCTGATCAGATTGGCGCGGATCTCGGGCAAGCTGCGCGGACCTTCCAACAGGATCCGATCACAGAATGCAGCATGGGCGCGCGCCAACGGGTGACGCAGGACAGCAAAACTCCGGTGTTGCTGATGGCTTTCCTGCCATGTGCGCAAGGATTTCTGACTGAATTTTCTGATCAGCGCATCGGTTGGCACACCATCCAGATCGGCCAGCCACTGCTGCACCGCCCTGTCGGGCCCGGATCGCAAGGGCATATACAGCAGTCCGGACTTTGGGGCGGCAACATAGGTTGGAATAGCAGGGCCGCGCCCCGGTTCGAAATTCGGAGTTCGTGTCAGATCGAACCGGTCAAGCCGCCCGAGGGCGTCTTTCATCTCAGCGAAGTTCTTGACCTTCTGCTCCAACGGCTCTGGGTTTTGCTTCTTGAGTTTCTTGTTGACGTTTGAAAGCCGCGCCTTGACCCCCAAAAATTCGGCCAAGCCATTCAGCACTTCCACATCGCGCAAATCATCATAGTTAAGGTAGAACGCTGTTTGCCCGCTCACCTGCAAGGCGCGGTGAACACGCACCTGAAATGCCTGTATCGCTTGAAGATGAGTCTCAAAAGCAGCGGCATCAAAGGTAATCGACATGGGCTTTGCATGGGTGGCGTTTGTCAATTTCCACTGCCCCGTGGCCTGCGCGATCTTCCAGCTGACAAAACTATCGAGCGGATTGCGTGTCAGGATAATCTTGGCACAACGCGGATCATCAATACAGGTGTTCAGCACACGGGGGTCGTGGTCGTGAAAGAACCGAAAGCCCGCCAGATCGTCACTCTCCTTGATCTTGGCAAGCAAGGCGTGCGGGTCTTTCTCGCGCGCCTCGCGGTCAATACCCAGCAAGGCGTCAGTCTTGGGGTAACCCACAAATGACGGGTTGAACGCCTCTCCGTGGCAAGTCACACCGTCAAGCATATTGAGGTTCGCCTCCAGCAGATTCGAACCTGTGCGCATTTCAGCCAGCAGAATAAAGGCGTCAAACCTGCTCATTGTCCGCTGATCACATATGGCTTGCGGCGTGGTGACGGTTTGGTGCTTTGTGTGTTGCTGGCTGTAATGTCGCCGGTCAGAAACGGGTGCATCCCCTGATTCTTGAGATCCTGCAAGAAGTCAGGCAAACCTGTCAGATCAGGCATCTTCGGCACTTCTTTCAAAGCGTTCCCGCGGTGGCCCGCGATTTCATCAATGATGTTCTGCAGCACGTCCATCGGTGCTTCGATGAACTGCGCCAATGTCATGATCTTGATCCGTGCCCGCGCATCCGGCGAGCGCAGCACTCTCAGGAACTTGTCCTCGATCCGCTGCAAACGCGCGGCCTCGGCGCGGACATCGCTTGCCGACCGCCCTGATGCAAAAAGCGGGATCGACCAGGCACCTGAGACGACCCAAATGCTTGCATTCGTATCCTTGGCCAGCGTCCAGCAGATATCTTGGGTATCCGCAGGCCCGAATTGAAAGCAATGGTGCTGGTCCCGACCGTTCCAGATCAGGTTAGTGAGGAACATTTTGCCATGGTAGTCACGCAGTCGCGCATTATCCGAAAGCCCGCCGCGATAGACTTCGCTTTCATCCGCAAAATGTGCCCTGTCTTTTGCAAAAAGATGCCCGTGCACCTGCGCACCGGTCTGTTTGGTCAGCCAGGCCTGGAACGCGGGAAAGACGTCATCCAGCCCCTGCAGAACCGCATAGGGCGCGGCTGCAATGCTGTTCTGGCGATCAATGCTTGGATAGCGGCTTTGCATGTAAAGACCTGGCCTGCCGCGCGTGCGCCGCTCGACGGCTTGGGAAAAGACGCGGTCAACCGCGCCGGAATTTGGCTCTTCATCGATTCGCGCGGGGTCTTCGGGCAAGGGGAATGTCTGATACAGAATTTCCGCATCTCGCCAGATCTTGCGGGCAACAAAGCTTTTCGAACGCTGCAAGAGCTCTGCATGGTCATCAAAAAAGATATGCGGCTTTCCCTGATAGTCGAATTTCGCCAGCGTGAGTGAGCGGCTTTCGACTTTGCGCGCATGATGGCGGGTCAGGGTCTGATAGTAGCTTTCGTCAGGAATCCAGACTTTGCGAAAGTAGGCGTCATAAAGGTCACGCTTGGGGTCGCGCAGGATTGCGTCAAGCGTCTGCCGCGTCAGGCACCACCATTGCGAGCCCATATGCGGCACGATCCCTTCGGGAATCCTGCGCTGATAACCGATCGACTGCTGAAGCCTGACAAACACATCAAACAGCCGGCGCTGCTTTTTCCAGGCAAAGGGAAACCGCAAGGTGAACCGCTCACGGTCCAGACCACCGACCGTCCAAGGAACATCTGCTGTGGTGGCGCTTTCGATGAAATCCGTATCAGGGTGCGCGGCCAGATAATGTATCAATTCCGAGACAGGCCGCAGTGGCAGACATGCGCCCGACGCGAGGAACGCATGCTGCACCTCCGGAAACTCCTCAAGCAAGAGCGTTGCGGCTTGTTGCGAGGCTGCCACCAGCCCCCATGTCCCCCATTCGCATCTGTGTCGGCCCGAGAAACGCACATCGGCCAGATCAGAGACCGACTTGGCGAACTGTTTGTATGTGGCGTCAGGCACATTGCTATCTACATGCACCACAACTGGGCATCCCGCATTAGCCCAATGGCGCACCATTTGCTCAGCCCGTTCAAAGGCCGTGTGCACCAGCATGATCACACCCAAACTCATGCCCAGTTCCCTTTGGACATCAGGCCAAGGACTTCAAGCTGCCGCCAGTTGAGATATTGTTCGCTCCACTGACACCATAGATCCGGGTCTGCGCCATGCCTTTCCGCATAAGTTCTGTATTCACGCCCGTTTCGGTAATGCTCGGCGCGTTCCGCTTCCTCTGTCGCGCGATCGCCGAAGGTATTCAGAAACTTCGCGTGCAGCAGAATGCCCGATGTCTTTTCACCACCTTGCTGGTCATAAACCAGATTGAGCCCGCGCGGCAGCATCATATGGGTTGAACTGACATAAGTGTAGGGCTTGCGCCACTTCACAAAAGGGATCTTGTTCAAAGCCGGAGCCTGTTTCGGTTTCGCGGCGAAAAAACTGCGAGCGCGTGGACCACCCTGAATCCAAAGGTTCTTCAGCAGCTTGTTCTGCGTCATGAAATAATTGCCGGGATCAAACCAGTTTGCGGTCTCAAACGGGTCATCTCCTCGGGTATAGGTGGTCTGACCAACCGGCCCTTTGGGGTACATGTCCAAAAGCATCGCACCGAATGACCGCACCTCTGAGGCGTCCAGCCAATCAGCCAACGCGCGAATGGGCCGTGTATCGCAGAAGGGGTAGACAAAGAATTCGTCGACATCCACGGTCAGAGCCCAATGACCGTCAGCGTATTTGCCCTGCAGATATGTCAGCCAATCAACACCGTAGCGCGCCTCGCCATAGGGGGCATCCGTTCGCCACAAGGACACATCCGGCTGCTCACGTGCAAAGGCCGGCCCGCCATCTTGGCTGCCGTTATCCACCATCAGAAAATGGTCGATACCAAGATTGCGGTAATAGTCAAAGAAGAAGGGCAGCCGCACATCTTCGTTCCGGAAGGTGCAAAACAGTAAAATATCGGTGGGTCCGATCGCGCGGGTCCGGTCGGATACCGCCGTCAGTTCGCGCCCCTTGCGCAAGGCACGGGCACGCCAGCGTTTGCGCTGCCAACGCAGCCGGTATGATGTCAGAATGCCCAAGAACCATGCGACCTTTGCGTCTTTTTGTCCGCCAACATATCAGCCCCATCGCCCCTTGGACATCAACCCCAGTTCGACCAATTGTGCAGGTCCTTCATACTGGCAAGAGCCTTCATACCACAGTTCGGGATTTTCCGTCAGGCGACGATAGTAGTCTTGGTAAAGTGCAGAGTTCTGAAAATGCTGACCGCGTTCCAGCTCTTCCTCGGATTTCGCGCCAACGATGGGCAGGAATTTGGTATGCAGCAAGACACCGCTGACTTTGCTGCGGCCTTCAAGGTCGAATACATCGTGCAACCGGGCCGGCAGGATCTGATGGGTCGAGCTGACGTAGGCATAGCGCCATGACCAGCGCACCAACGGCGTTTTGTTCAAAGTTGGTGCCCGGGCGGGTTCATTTGCAAAGAATACCCGTTCACGCACGCCGCCCTGTATCCAGAGATTGCCGTAATAGCGATGTATCTGACTGTGGTAGTTGTCGGGATCAAACCATCCCAGTGTCTCAGTCGGATCGTCGCCGGGCGTATAAGCTGCGTGCGCCAGCGGTCCTTTCGGATAAAGATCCAGCATCAGGGCCCCAAAGGATACGTGACCCTGCTCGTCCAACCATGATGTCAGGACATGCAGATCACGGTTTTCGCAGTCGGGATAAGTCAGAAGCTCGTCGGCATCGACGGTCAGACACCAATGGTTATTGCCATATTGCCATTGCAGCCAACCGAGCCAATCCATGCCAAAGCGTGCCAGCCGATAGCTGTGGGTTGTTGACCAAAGCGACACATCAGGCTGACTTGCAAGGTAGGCTGCCGTGCCGTCGTCGCTTCCGTTGTCGACAAACAGAAAGTGTCCGATCCCAAGCTTACGATAATACGCCAAAAAATGCGGGAGCCGGACTATCTCGTTTCGCACAGTTGCAAAGGCCAGAATTGTATCGCCAGAAATCTGATCTGTCCTGTCAACGCATTGCGCAAGCTCTTTTCGTTTGCGCCATATCCGAAAAAGGAACCGACGGCGTTTCCACCGCAAGCGGTATGCGTGCCACAAACCAGTCCTGGGCGATGACATCGGCGACCTTATTGCGCGGCGTGCTTGGCTGCCTGTATCTCTGTCAGGAATTCTGCAAACTCGTCGCGCAGTTCGTCACGGGCAAGCGCGAACGCCACGGTCGCCTGCAAAAAGCCAGCCTTGGAGCCGCAGTCGTATCGCTGACCTTCAAAGCGGTATCCGAACACATCCCGGCCTGCGCGGATTTCTTCGGCGATGGCATCTGTCAGTTGAATTTCGCCACCGGCTCCACGCCCGATATGGTCAAAGTTTGCAAGGACCTGTGGCGTCAGGATATATCGGCCGATCACGGCCAGATTTGATGGCGCAGTTCCCGGTGCAGGCTTTTCAACCATCCCCCGCGCCTTGACGATAGGGCCGTTCTGTTCTTCCACATCAAGCACGCCATAGGCTGAAGTTTGCTCTGGCGATACTTCCATGGTGGCAACCATTGCGCCGCCGGTTTCCTGATAGGCCTCGACCATTTGTTGCAGGCAGGGCTTGTCACCTGCAATCACATCGTCTGGCAGGATGACCGCAAATGGTTCGTCCCCGATCAGCTTGCGTGCACACGATACCGCATGCCCAAGACCAAGCGCCTTGTGCTGGCGCAGATATGCGATGGTACCACTATCCATGTTCGTGCTGCGCAGGATTTTCAAGAGCTCCGTCTTCCCGGATTCTTCAAGCGCGGCCTCAAGATCGGGGGCAAGATCAAAGTAATCCTCAAGCGCAGACTTGCCGCGTGACGTGACAAAGATGAAATCTTCGATGCCTGCGGCGCGTGCCTCATCAATCGCATATTGAATAAGAGGGCGATCCACCAAAGTCATGATTTCCTTTGGCACGGATTTGGTCGCAGGCAAAAACCGCGTTCCCATACCAGCCACGGGAAAAATTGCCTTTGATACTTTTCTATCCATCATCTTGCCCTTCAAATAATTAACTATAGCACTAACAGCTTGGATACATTTTGATAAAGCGCAACAAACAGGGTTTCGTGAATGGGTACAAGGAACTTTGGCTGACTGCCTAGTCGTGACCCATCTCTGCCAGCATTGCCTCAATACGAGGCACATCTTCGGGGTTATTCAACTCCCAGAACTGACGCCCTTTGGCCGCAACCTCGACGCAGAGCATCGGAACACCCCGCTCCAGAAAGCGGAGTTGTTCAAGTCCTTCCAGTTGCTCCAGCGGGCCAGCGGGCCACATCGGGTATGACGCAAGCGCCTTGGGTCGATAGGCATAGACACCAACGTGATGAAATACTGGGGTTTCATCCGCATCGCCATAGGTTTGACCCGTGTATGGAATGACCTCTTTTGAAAAATAAAGCGCATTGTGATCAGCCCCGAAGACGGCTGTTGTGCCTCCTACGCGGCCTTCGCGACGATCCTGCAACAAGCCGTTCAACGCACGCCCTTCCGTCCGCAAGACCGGTGTGGCGACATCTGCACGCGGATTGTCCCGCAAACCCTGCACAAGGTCTTCGATAAACCATGCAGGCGTCAGCGGCGCATCACCTTGGAGGTTCACGACAATTTGAAATGCATCACCCAATGCAGCAAGCGTTTCGGCACATCGCTCTGTTCCGTTCTGGCACGTGGTTGCTGTCATCACCACCTCGGCACCAAACGCATCCGCAGCCTGCGCGATACGCGTGTCATCAGTCGCGATCACAACCCTGTCAATACCAGCCACTTCGCAGGCAGCGTCCCACGAACGACGGATCAGGGTTTTGGCCTCGCCACTGGCACCACGCAACGAGACAAGCGGTTTGCCGGGATACCGGGTCGAAGCATAACGGGCAGGGATGACGATCAGAACAGACATTATGGTTTCTCCAAGACAACCCCGGGGGCAAAGGCAATAAAGAAAGGATTTTCAAAACCGGGCTTGCCGTAGGTCAACGGTGTATGGTCATCAAATCGCACCACACGCCCGCCCGCTCCGTTCAGAACAGCCTGACCCGCAGCAGTGTCCCACTCCATTGTGCGCCCAAGACGCGGATAGATATCCGCTTCTCCGGTGGCGATCAGACAGAACTTCAATGAAGAACCAGCGCTTTTCATATCCGCAGTCGCATATTTTTTTATGTAATCGTCTGTCGCCTGATCCCGATGCGACTTGGACGCCACAACCAGCAAGGCCGTGTTGTCGGGCGACGACACTTTCAGGGGTATCGTCTGACCAACACGACCTTTCACAAACGGACCGTCTTCTTCTACGGATTGACCTTCAGCATCTGTGTAGAAGAGTCGGTGCTTTGCTGGCGCATAAACTACACCCCGCAGCGGCACACCATCCTTCACATAGGCAATATTCACCGTGAACTCGCCGCGGCGCTGAATGAACTCCTTTGTGCCATCTAGCGGATCTACAATCAGGAAAGTGCTAGCAGACTGCGCGTGCGTTGCGGCCTGTTCTTCAGTCACCAGCGGCGTTTCGGGAAAGGCCCCGCGCAAGCCGTCACTGATAATCGCATCCGCGGCTTCGTCCGCGACTGTGACCGGGCTTTCATCGCCCTTTGACCGGACCTCGAAATCGTCTGCTTCATAGACCTGCATGATCCTGTCTCCGGCCTCCAATGCCAGTTCGCGCATTACTTGGGTAAGTTTTGCAAAGTCCATAAATCACTGCCTGTCATCAAAAATCCTTGGTCGCGCTGTTTATGATGTTTCGTAAAACGATCAGCAAGGTTATCGTCAGAAAACGACCAAACCCTTTGCGCGAATAGCCGGTTCACAGATGTTTCAAACCCCAGTCCACCGCTCCAGCGCCAGCAGTCTGCTCGGGATGCTTGAAGTGACTTACCACACCATCGTGCGGCGGGCGCGCAGCGGGCATAGGAATGCCGTAATCGCAATGGTGTTGAATATGGTGCAAGGGCTGATCATGGTCGGCGCCTTTTTTCTGTTCTTTCAGGTACTCGGCCTGCGCAGTTCGCCCATTCGCGGCGACATGATGCTCTATATCATGAGCGGGATCTTTGTTTACCTCACACACATCAAATCCGTCAGCGCGGTAATGACCGCTGCGGGACCGACATCTTCGATGATGCTGCATCGGCCCATGAATACAATCATCGCGATCCTGGCCTCTGCCATCTCTACCCTTTACATGCAGTTGATTACACTTGTTGTTATCCTGTCGGTCTATCATATCGCTTTCACGCCGATAGTGATCCACGATATCATTGCGGCACTTGGTTTCTTGATGCTCGCTTGGTTCTCAGGCTGCGCTGTCGGGATGATCTTTCTTGCCTTGAAACCATGGTTTCCCCGGTTCACCGCAGTGGCAAAGACACTTTACATCCGCGTGAATATGATCGCCTCGGGCAAGCTGTTTGTTGTAAATACGCTTCCTGCAACGATGATCGCGATGTTTGACTGGAACCCGCTCTTCCACATCATCGACCAGATGCGTGGCGCAATCTTTCTGCACTACAACCCGCAATTCACAAGCGTTGGCTATCCAGTCTACGTCGCGCTTGCCCTGATTATGATCGGCCTGATGGGTGAGTTTTTTGCGCGTCAGCACGTTTCGCTGAGCTGGTTTGCCGGACGATAAGCCTTGCGGCATCCGGAACCGTCACAAAAAGCATTGTTTTAACCGTTTTGCTGGCCTGCTGGCGGTTGCAGGCCCAATATCGCGACCCTATATACGCCAAGATCAAAGTTCACAGGCTAAAGCCTTGGACAGACTCATGTAACTGGCGCGGGTGCCGAAACGGGTTCGCGCTGCTCAAACCGCCTAAAGTAGAGGGATTTGAAAAATGGCCAAAGTTATTGGTATCGACCTGGGAACCACGAACTCCTGTATCGCCATTATGGACGGTGCAAAGCCACGTGTTGTAGAAAACTCCGAAGGTGCGCGGACAACGCCATCTATCGTTGCGTTCACTGACGATGAGCGCCTTGTCGGCCAGCCTGCGAAACGCCAGGCCGTCACGAACCCTGAAAATACAATCTTTGCTGTGAAGCGTCTGATCGGTCGCCGGTTTGACGACAAGGACCTTGCCAAAGAGAAAAAGAACATGCCGTTCAGCATTATCAATGGCGGCAACGGTGACGCATGGGTCGAAGCCAAGGGCGAAAAATACTCTCCCAGCCAGATCTCTGCCTTTATCCTCGGCAAAATGAAGGAAACGGCCGAAAGCTATCTTGGCGAAGAAGTGAAACAGGCGGTTATCACTGTTCCCGCTTACTTTAACGATGCCCAGCGTCAGGCCACCAAAGACGCCGGCAAGATCGCTGGCCTTGAAGTGCTGCGTATCATCAACGAGCCGACAGCGGCTGCTCTGGCCTATGGTCTCGACAAGAAAGACAGCAAGACAATCGCCGTATATGACCTGGGCGGCGGTACATTTGACGTCACCATCCTCGAAATCGACGACGGCCTGTTCGAAGTGAAATCCACCAACGGTGATACATTCCTTGGTGGTGAAGACTTTGACATGCGCATCGTCAACTACCTTGCAGACGAGTTCAAGAAAGAGAACTCGGTCGACCTGACCAAGGACAAGATGGCGTTGCAGCGTCTGAAAGAAGCCGCTGAGAAAGCCAAGATCGAGCTGTCTTCGTCTTCCAGCACTGAGATTAACCAGCCGTTCATTTCGATGGGCTCTGACGGTCAACCGCTGCACATGGTCATGAAGCTGACACGTGCCAAGCTGGAAAGCCTTGTCAGCGACCTGATCAAGTCTTCGCTGAAACCTTGTAAAGACGCGATCAAGGATGCCGGCCTGTCCACGTCCGATATCGACGAGGTCGTGTTGGTTGGTGGTATGACACGTATGCCGAAGGTGAAGGAAGAAGTTGCCAAGTTCTTTGGCAAGGAAGCCCACCAGGGCGTGAACCCTGACGAAGTTGTTGCCATGGGTGCCGCTATTCAGGCCGGTGTTCTGCAGGGCGATGTCAAAGACGTGGTTCTGCTCGACGTGACGCCGCTGTCGCTGGGTATCGAAACGCTCGGTGGTGTGTTCACACGCCTGATCGACCGCAACACAACGATCCCGACCAAAAAGTCTCAGGTCTTCTCGACCGCCGAAGACAACCAGAACGCCGTGACACTGCGCGTCTTCCAGGGTGAGCGTGAAATGGCCGCCGACAACAAGATGTTGGGCCAGTTCAACCTTGAAGATATCCCGCCGGCACCACGCGGCATGCCCCAGATCGAGGTGACCTTCGACATCGACGCCAACGGCATCGTTGAAGTTGGCGCCAAAGACAAAGGCACCGGCAAAGAGCAGAAGATCACGATCCAGGCCTCTGGTGGTCTGTCTGAAGAAGACATCGAAGCCATGGTGAAAGACGCCGAAGCAAACGCCGAGGCTGACAAGGAGCGCCGCGAGCTGGTGGATGCCAAAAACCAGGCAGAGAGCCTGATCCACTCGACCGAAAAGTCGATGGAAGAGCACTCTGACAAGGTTGACCCGACCACGATCGAAGCGATCGAATTGGCGATTGCCGCGCTCAAGGATGATCTGGAAGGCGACAATGCCGACAAGATCAAATCTGGCGTTCAGAACGTGACAGAGGCGGCAATGAAACTGGGTGAAGCCATCTACAAAGCCAGCCAGGAAGAGGCCGGCGAGGCAGAGCCAGACGCACCGGGCGCGGACGAAGAAATCCTCGATGCGGATTTCGAGGATCTGGACGACGACAAGCGTGACAACTAAGGCGGCACGCCTCTGAGAATTGACCGGCCCTGATACCGGGCCGGTCTTTTTTCATTCCCAAGGGGGAAAATATCATGGCAAAACGTGACTATTACGATGTGCTTGGTGTCGCCAAAGGCGCGGATGCAGCCGCCATCAAAAAGGCTTACCGCCAGAAGGCAAAAGAACTGCACCCGGACCGGAACTCAGACAACCCGGATGCCGAAGCGCAGTTCAAAGAAGCCAACGAAGCCTATGAAGTGCTGAAAGACGCCAACAAGAAGGCGGCGTACGACCGCTATGGTCATGCCGCTTTCGAGAATGGCATGGGCGGCGGCGGCGGTCCTCGCGGCGGCCAGGGCGACTTTGGCAGCGCGTTCTCTGACGTCTTCGACGATCTGTTCGGCGACTTTATGGGTGGCCGTGGAGGTGGCCGTCGCAGTGCCGCACAACGCGGTAACGATCTGCGCTATAACCTGCGGATCAATCTCGAAGATGCGTTCTCGGGCATGCAGAAGACGATCACGGTACCAACGGCTGTCGCATGCGGGGCCTGCAAGGGAACCGGTGCCGAAGGCGGTTCAGAACCACAGACCTGCCCGACATGTTCGGGCATGGGCAAGGTCCGTGCACAACAGGGGTTCTTTACAGTCGAACGCACCTGCCCGACATGTTCGGGTATGGGCCAGACAATCAAGGATCCCTGCAAAACCTGCCATGGCCAAGGCCGCGTCGAGAAAGAAAAATCGCTCTCCGTCAATATCCCTGCCGGTGTTGAAACCGGCACTCGCATTCGCTTGGCCGGTGAGGGCGAAGCGGGCATGCGCGGGGGCCCGACGGGTGATCTCTATATCTTTATCGAGGTCAAGGAACATGCGCTCTTTGAGCGGGATGGCACGAACCTTTTCTGTCGTGTGCCGGTGTCTATCGCGACAGCCGCGCTGGGAGGAGAGATTGAGGTCCCCACAATTGATGGTGGCCGTAGCCGGGTGAAAGTGCCGGAAGGGTCGCAATCAGGTCGTCAGATGCGCCTGCGCGGCAAGGGCATGCCAGCCTTGCGCGGGGCTGGCACCGGCGACATGTTCATTGAACTGGCAGTTGAAACACCCGTCAAACTGACAGCGCGCCAGCGCGAGATTCTGAAGGAATTTGACCAGCTGAGCGAAGACAACAACCCGCATGGGTCCAGCTTCTTTGACAGCGTCAAGAGCTTTTGGGACTCGATGAAGAGCTAGCGTTAACTGCACAGTAACCATCACTTCGGCAGAGTAGGGTCATGACCCATTTTGCCGAAGCACCCTCCCTTTTCCCAGACCATGATGACGCGACAGAGATTTTGCCCTTGGCAAAAGGCAAAGTCCCGTCTTACCTGCGCGATCATCGCAAGCGTCTGCGCGAACGCTTTCTTTCGGGCGGTGCCGCCGCAATGCCTGACTATGAACTGCTGGAACTGGTCCTGTTTCGCGCGATCCCCAGACAGGATGTCAAACCACTCGCCCGCGCCCTGATCGACACGTTTGGCGACTTCAACCGCGTCCTTTCGGCCCCTGCGCCACAGCTTGCCACTGTGAATGGTGTTGGTGATGCCGTTCTTCTGGAACTGAAGATCATAGAGGCCGCAGCGCACAGGCTCTCGCGGGCGAAGGTGATGCAGCGCCATGTACTTTCAGGCTGGGACGCGCTGTTGGACTATTGCCATACCACCATGGCGCACCGCGCGACCGAACAGTTTCGGATCCTGTTTCTGGATACCAAGAACACCGTGATCGCCGACGAAGAACAGGCACAAGGCACCGTTGATCACGTCCCGGTCTATCCGCGTGAGGTGGTCAAACGTGCGCTTGAGCTGAATGCAAGTGCACTGATCCTTGTGCATAACCACCCATCGGGCGATCCGACACCTTCGGACGCGGATATTCACATGACACGGCAGATTACGCTGGCAGCCAAGGCACTCGGTATCACAGTGCACGACCATCTGATCATCGGAAAATCCAATGAAACCAGCTTTCGAGCGCTCGGGTTGATTGACTAGGAGTTCAGTTCGAAACGATTGTCAGGTCTGAAAACTTGTTGCGCAGCATTGCGACCTGCCCCACCTGATCACAGGCTGGCATCCGGGCAGTAATCTCTGTCTCGATCAGGGTCTGGCCCGCATTGGTCTGGATTGTCATTGCATCCACCTCGCGGCCGCAATTGCCCGCTGTCACTGTGACGCCGATTCGCAGATCAACACCACCGTCACGGTTCATCTGACCTTCGGGAAATGTATAGACTTCTGCCTGATAGGGGATCTCAGCCTCGGCATCGCCCAAGTAGACCACGAAACCATTGCGGCCTGCGCGGGCATCCTCCGCAGAGTGGAGCGATGCCGACCAAACGTGGCCGGGTTCACCAATCTGCGCGCCTCTTTCCAACGCGTGCAAACGCATGTTGTCATCTGTCATCCACTGCAAGACAGCGCGGTCATACTGGCGCAACTCAGGGACGAATATCCGGGTCGTTGCCTTTAGGATGTTGTCAAAGCGCAACTCGAATTCGGCATTGGTCACAAGCGCGGGGATCTTCACGACAGCATTACCCTGCCTGTCGGTACTGCCAGCTATCTGCATTCCGCTATGCGATACCTCAAAATATTCTTCTTTGTTGCAAGGCGAGCTCACCGTCAGGGCAACAATAGCAGCGGGTTCACGCCTTGCCGAAAGGGTCGTTCCGCACCCTGTAACCGGTGTCGCCATGATTTGCCCGAATGTCGGCGTATCAAGTTCTTTGTAAACAACATCAACTGCGACAACGTGCTGGAGGTTCGCCGCGTGATCCAAGGGTGTCGTAACAACGTTTGGAACGCCAAACACGGCTTGACCCTGCGCATTTGTCGACAGCATCAGAGAACGCGGCGCCTTGTTATAGACCGGTTCCGCCCTTTCGCTGGCAATGCGCGGCGTGGTTTCGCCATATTGCACCACAAAACCAATGGTGACGGCGATCGTCAGTGTCGATGCAATAGTCTTGATCGTCTTAAAGCGAGACATCCCCATCCCTCACAGCGGCAGATAAGCTGTGATAAGCATGCACGGTTAGCATGACATGAACGGGACTGATAAAAGGTCTTAGCGTGGCGCAATTATGTCAGAAATCAGGCGATGCGGCCGTGGCAATGCTTGAATTTCTTTCCTGATCCACAGGGGCAACTGTCATTGCGTCCCGGATTTCCCCAAGTGGATTGATCATTTTCGTCAAAGCCCTCACGCGCTGTTCCCGCCACCGCCGCTGCTGCTGTTGCGGGGGCTGCTGCTTGCGCTGCGGCCTGCTGACGCTGACGGATTTGCGCGATCATTTGCTCCTGTTCTTCTTTCGACATCGGGCGGATTTGCGACAACTTCTTCGTCACATCTGTCCGCAGACCGTCAAGCATACTCTCGAACAACTGGAAGCCTTCAGTCTTGTATTCGTTCAGTGGGTCGCGCTGCGCGTATCCACGGAAACCCACCACTGAACGCAGGTGCTCTAGCGTCAACAAGTGTTCACGCCACTTCGCATCAATGGTCTGCAGCAAAAGCTGCTTTTCAACGTTGCGCATGGTCTCATCGCCAAAGGCTTCGGCCTTTTCAGCCATGAATTTGTCGGCGGCTTCCTCAAGGCGCTCGCGGATGACATCGTCATCAACACCTTCTTCTGCCGCCCAGTCAGCCACGGGTACATCAAGCCCGAGGACCTCACCCACCTTATCGTGCAGACCTTTGGTATCCCATTGATCTGCATATGTTTTTGGCGGCATATATTCATCGACCAAGTCATCAATCACCTGATCGCGCATGTCCTTCGTGACCTCTGACAGGTCCTTCGCTTTCATGATATCGCGTCGCTGGGTGAAAATAACCTTCCGCTGCTCGTTCATGACATCGTCGAATTTCAACAGCTGTTTACGGATGTCGAAGTTGCGGCCCTCAACTTTGGCCTGTGCGCGCTCAAGCGACTTGTTCACCCAAGGGTGGACGATTGCCTCTCCCTCTTTCATCCCGAGACCTGACAGCACTTTGTCCAGACGGTCAGACCCGAAAATACGCATCAGATCATCTTCCAAAGACAGGAAAAAAGCAGACCGGCCAGGGTCGCCCTGACGGCCGGAGCGACCGCGCAGCTGATTGTCAATGCGGCGGCTTTCATGGCGCTCTGTGGCAAGAACAAAGAGGCCACCCGCGGCTTTTACTTTCTCCTTCTCATCGGCCACTTCTGCCTCAATTCTTGCCCGCACGACTTCGATATCTTCGTCAGGATTTGCCGCCATCTCTTCGAGCACACGCATCTCGACGTTGCCGCCCAACTGGATGTCGGTGCCGCGACCGGCCATGTTCGTCGCGATTGTGACCGCGTTCAGCTTACCGGCATCCGCAACAATCTGTGCTTCCTTCTCATGCTGTCTGGCATTGAGAACGTTAAAGGTGATTCCCTCAGCCTTGAGCATCTCTGCTAGAGCCTCGGATTTCTCGATCGAGGTGGTCCCCACAAGAATCGGCTGACCATCAGCATGCGCGGCTTTGATCTCTTCTATGATACCGGCAAATTTCTCGCGGGCGGTCCGGTACACCTGATCGTCCTCATCGACACGCGCGATGGGGCGGTTCGTTGGAACCTCGACCACACCCAGATTGTAGATTTCCTGAAATTCCTCGGCCTCTGTCGCAGCCGTGCCCGTCATGCCAGCCAGTTTGTCATAGAGGCGGAAGTAGTTCTGGAAGGTCACAGAAGCCAAAGTCACGTTCTCTGGCCGGATCGGGCAGCCTTCCTTTGCTTCGATCGCCTGATGCAGCCCGTCAGACAGACGGCGCCCCGCCATCATGCGTCCGGTAAATTCGTCGATCAGTACAACCTCACCATCGCGCACGATATAGTCTTTGTCTTTGGTGAAAAGCTTGTGGGCGCGCAGCGCCTGATTGACATGATGCACCAGTGTGGCGCTTTCGGGATCATAAAGCGTCTGCCCTTCTGGCAACAAACCGGCGGCACTGAGCTTTTCTTCCAGAAAATCGTTGCCCTCATCGGTAAAGGTGACCTGTCTGGTTTTTTCATCCAGCGTGTAATGATCATCAGAGACTTCTGGGATCACCTTGTCGATCGTCGCATACATCTCGGACCGGTCCTGCGCCGGGCCAGAGATAATCAGCGGGGTTCGGGCTTCGTCGATCAGAATACTGTCAACTTCATCGACGATCGCAAAGTTGTGGTCACGCTGGAACATCTGGTCCAGTTCGGACTTCATATTGTCGCGCAGATAGTCAAAGCCCAGTTCATTGTTTGTGGCGTAGGTCACATCGCACGCATAGGCGGCTTTCTTTTCGTCTTCAGGCTGCTGGGGCACGACCACGCCGGTCGTGAGGCCAAGCGCACCGTAAACTTTGCTCATCCACTCTGCGTCGCGTCGCGCCAGATAATCGTTCACAGTCACAATATGCACGCCCTTGCCGGTCAGCGCATTCAGGTAGGCCGGGAAAGTCGCGACAAGGGTCTTGCCTTCACCAGTCTTCATTTCGGCGATATTGCCCTGATGCAAAAAGATGCCGCCTTTCAGCTGCGTATCAAAAGCACGCAGGCCCAGCGCGCGCTTGGCAGCTTCGCGACAGTTTGCAAATGCTTCCGGCAACAGATCGTCAAGGCTTTCGCCACCCATCGCGCGCTTTGCAAGCTCTTCTGTCTTGTCCTTGATGCCTTCATCAGACAGCGCCTCGAACTCGGGCTCCAGCGCATTGATCTTGTCAACCAATGGGCGGACGGCTTTGACTTTGCGGTCGTTTGCGGTGCCAAACACCTTTTTGGCAATCGTTCCGAAACCCAGCATATTCTCTCCGGTGGCGCAACTGCGCCTGTCTGACATCTATTTGAGAGGAGGTTGGTTGTAGGCCCGGTTCAGGCCACATAGAAAGGGCCAAGGTCATGGGAACTAAAAGGCCTCCTCGAGGCATTCATGGGATGTAAGGGGCTGCTCCTACAGTGTCAACGCCGCGTGCTTTCGCGGCCTATCAAGGGAACGTTTAATGCTGAAACATGTTACATTTTTGGGTGCAACTGCGGTGGCTGCCGCTTTGTCCACCGGGGCAGTCGCCCAGGACGTAACCGCCGATACCGTCGTGGCCACAGTTGGTGATACGGAAATCACGATGGGCGAGGTCATCGTCGCACGCACCCAACTGCCGCCACAGTATGCGCAGTTCCCCGTAGACGTGCTTTTCGACGGGCTTGTCGATCAGTTGATCCAGCAGCAGCTTTTGGCCGATGAAGCAGGCGATGCCTCTGCCCGGATCGAATACACACTCAACAACGAGCGCCGAGCCCTGATGGCCGCAGACGTGATCACCGCGATTGCCGAATCTTCGGTCACCGAAGCTGATGTACAGGCTGCCTACGATGCCCGCTTTGAAAATGCCGAAGATATTCCAGAGTTCAATGCCGCCCACTTGCTTGTCGAGACGCAGGAAGAGGCTGATGCCGCAAAGGCCCGCATCGATGATGGTGCCGCATTTGCTGATGTCGCGCGTGATGTGTCCACAGGACCAACTGGGCCAAATGGCGGGAATCTTGGTTGGTTCGGACCAGGTGCAATGGTACCAGAGTTCGAACAGGCGATAATGGCACTTGAGGTTGGCGGCGTGTCAGAGCCATTCGAGACACAGTTTGGCTGGCACGTAGCAACTCTGCTGGAAATGCGGATCCAACCACGCCCGACCATTGACGAGTTACGCCCCCAGATCGCGCAGGAGCTTCAGGAAGCTGCGATTACCGCGAGGCTGGACGAACTTGCAGCAGCACAAACCGTGACAAAACCAGAGCCGGGTCAATTTGATCCCGCGTTGATCGACGCAATAGATTTGCTGGACTAGACGAGAATGAAGGTTTCACCTCTTGCCCCCGCTCAGTTTCCTCACCTGCCGGAAATTGGCGGGGTCACCTTTGCCGCAACCGCGGCGGGCGTGAAATATAAGGACCGGACGGATGTGATGCTTGCCATTCTGCAGGCGGGGACATCCATTGCCGGTGTCTTTACACGGTCTGCCACGCGGTCAGCGCCTGTTCTGGACTGCCAAAGCAAACTAGGCGGTGACAGTTCCGGCGGTGCCGCCATCCTCGTGAATTCCGGCAATTCGAATGCCTTCACTGGCAAGAACGGTGATGGCAGCGTGGCCGCACTCACCGCTGCGGTTGAGGCAGCAACCGGTGTGTCGCGGCAGCGGGTCTTTACTGCATCGACAGGAGTGATCGGAGAACCACTGCCCCACGACCGCATCATTGGCAAGATTGCGGAGCTGCACGCGCACCAGTCACCGTCGGGAATTGCCGAAGCAGCCAAGGCCATCATGACCACAGATACCTTTGCCAAAGGGTCAACGGTGACGGTCACGGTTGACGGCAAGCCGGTCAGCATCGCGGGCATCGCCAAGGGCTCCGGCATGATTGCCCCTGATATGGCGACCATGCTGGTGTTTATCTTTACCGATGCAAAGATCGCGCAGAGAGACCTGCAAGAGCTGGTTTCGGGCCTGAATGCCCAGACTTTTAACTGCATCACGGTCGACAGCGATACGTCGACCTCTGACTCGCTCATCATGGCTGCGACAGGTGCGTCGGGTGTCGATGTCTCCGGAAACGCAGATTTCGCAGAGGCCCTGCACGCTGTCATGCTGGATCTTGCCCATCAGGTCGTGCGTGACGGCGAGGGCGCGACAAAATTTGTCGAAGTGCAGGTCACGGGCGCAAAGGATGATGCTGACGCACATAAGATTGCTCTGGCCATTGCAAATTCTCCGCTGGTCAAGACCGCTATCGCAGGCGAGGACGCCAACTGGGGGCGCGTCGTCATGGCCGTGGGCAAGTCAGGTGCGCAGGCAGACCGAGACCGCCTTAGCATCCGCTTTGGCGACATCGTCGTGGCCGAGAACGGGTGGCGCGCGCCGGATTACTCGGAAGAAGCGGCAAGCGCCTATATGAAGAATGCCGAACTTTTGCTTGGTGTCGATCTCGGGATCGGCAGCGGCAAAAGCACTGTCTGGACCTGTGATTTGACCCACGGCTACATTTCCATCAACGCAGACTACCGGTCATGAAGACAGTTCTGGTTTCTGCCGTCGCTTTGATCGATCCCGACGGCCGCGTTCTCTTGGCACAAAGACCAGAAGGCAAGTCTATGGCGGGGCTTTGGGAATTCCCAGGTGGGAAGGTAGAAGGCGGTGAAACGCCGGAGGCCGCCCTGATCCGTGAATTGCAAGAGGAACTGGGCATCGACACATGGGCCTCCTGTCTGGCTCCGCTGACATTTGCAAGCCATACCTACGACGCATTCCACCTGCTTATGCCGCTATTTGCCTGCCGCAAATGGGAAGGCACACCGCAGTCGCGGGAAGGGCAGGCGCTGAAGTGGGTGCGCGCCAATGACTTGCGCAACTATCCGATGCCCGCGGCAGACGTGCCGCTGATCCCTATCTTGCGGGACTGGTTGTAGCACCAGCTTTGCGCAGACCTTTGCAGCCGGACATCCAGAGCCAAGCTTTGCTATTCGGGTTTGTCGACAAAGCGCAGCGTGCTGATTGGACGGACGATGCTGGCATGAGGGCCCTCGTCGGCATCTTTCACGTCGACGGTCAGTTCGACGGTGTCTCCGACGTTGAGATCATCATAGCCATTGTTAGCCACACTGTTGCGGTGAAAATAGATTTCGCGCCCGTCCGTCGTCGATATCTGCCCGCTGTCAGTGTAGCCATTCATCGAAACTATCGTCCCTTGCAAGGGCGCTGCTTGGGCTTCTGGTCTGCCCTTGTGCTGGTCTTGCCATTTGCGTAGCTGCCTTTCCATCGCATTGAAGGCATCGCGGATTGCGACATAGATATCCGTATGCGCATGGTCGTCACCGGGGTGGCGGTCGATATGCAGGGTCGCACCGGGCATTTGTACGCTGAGATCGATAATGTATTCCGTCGCCTTGTGGCGGCGATGCGGCGCTCTGACCCAGACCTGACATCGAACGATTTCGGGGCTCATTGCCTCCAGTTTCGCGACACGCTCACGAATGCGCGCCTCGATCGCGTCAGAATGGTCAATATCCTTAAATGTCACTTCTGCTGGGGTTTCCATGATCAACTCTCCGGTTTTCTCATGGGCAGCATATCGTCTCTGGCCTCCGGCCTTTTTGAGACAAGTCAATTCTGACGGTCTTCGGCGACAGGGGTGTGGTCAAGAAAAAAGGGGCAGCCCGTTAGGACCGCCCCCTTTTGTTCATATCGCCGGGCAACCAACCCCGCCGATCAAAGGTTCCGTTCAACCTCTTCGCGTTCGAAAATCTCGATCACGTCGTCAGGGCGGATGTCTTCATAGTTTTCAAACGCCATGCCGCATTCCTGACCGGACTGGACCTCTGCGACCTCGTCCTTGAAGCGCTTGAGCGTTTTCAGCGTGCCTTCGTGGATCACAACGTTGTCGCGCAGCAGGCGGACACCGGCAGAACGCCGAGCGACACCCTCGGTGACAAGACAGCCCGCAACCTTGCCGACGTTCGAGACCTTGAAGACCTCTTGAATTTTGGCGTAACCGATGAACTTTTCACGGATTTCGGCTGAGAGCAGACCAGAGGCGGCGGCTTTCACATCGTCTACAAGGTCATAGATGACCGAGTAATAACGAATCTCCACGCCCTTCTGGTTGGCTGTGTTCCGCGCCGATGCATTTGCCCGCACGTTAAAGCCGAAGACAGGTGCGTGGGATGCTTCGGCAAGACCGATATCCGTCTCCGTGATCGCGCCGACACCAGAATGCAGAACGCGCACGCGCACTTCTTCGTTGCCGATCTTCTCCATTGCCTGAACGATTGCTTCGGCAGAGCCCTGCACGTCCGCCTTTACCACAATGGGCAATTCGCTGACGTTTTCGTCTGCTTTGGCGTTCGCCATCAGTTGTTCAAGCGTTGTAGCAGCACCCGCTGCGGCGCGTTTCTCTTTCGCGGCCTTCTCACGGTATTCCGCGATTTCGCGCGCCTGCGCATCGGTTTCGACCACGTTAAGAACGTCACCTGCTTCCGGTGTCCCGTTCAGGCCAAGAACCTCGACAGGCACAGCAGGGCCTGCTTCTTTCACGCGCTCACCCTTGTCGTTGATCAGCGCACGGACCTTACCGTACTGCTCACCGACAACAAAGATATCACCCTGACGTAGGGTACCGTTTTGCACCAGAACGGTTGCAACAGGGCCCCGGCCTACATCAAGCTGCGCTTCGATCACTGCACCTTCAGCCGCGCGATCAGGATTCGCTTTCAGCTCAAGGATTTCAGCCTGAAGCGCGATGGCTTCTAGCAGGTCATCCAGACCCTTCCCAGTCAGCGCAGACACCTCTACGTCCTGCACATCGCCGGACATCTTTTCGACGATGACCTCGTGCTGGAGCAGATCGGTGCGCACCTTGTCCGGGTTTGCTTCGGGCTTGTCGATCTTGTTGATCGCCACGATCATCGGCACTTTCGCAGCCTTGGCGTGGTTGATCGCTTCGATTGTCTGCGGCATCACCGCATCGTCTGCGGCAACAACCAAGACCACGATATCAGTCACCTGCGCACCACGTGACCGCATAGATGTAAACGCTGCGTGGCCCGGCGTATCAAGGAACGACAGAACTGCACCGCTATCGGTTGTCACCTGATAGGCACCGATGTGCTGCGTGATACCCCCGGCTTCACCCGCAACGACTTTGGCATTGCGGATCGCGTCCAGCAGCGATGTCTTACCGTGGTCGACGTGACCCATAATCGTGATGATGGGCGGACGCGGCTTGAGATCTTCTGGCTTGTCTTCGACAGCCTGAATGACATCCTCGACATCCGCATCTGACACGCGCACCACTGTGTGACCGAACTCTTCAATGATCAGCTCAGCCGTATCCGCATCAATCGTCTGGTTCTGTGTTGCCATGATGCCGTTTGTCATCAAGGCCTTCACGACGTCAGCGACGCGTTCAGACATACGGTTGGCAAGCTCTGAAACCGTAATAGCTTCGGGCAGCGATACCTCGCGGAACACCTTTTCACGCTCTGCAGATACACCCATTGCCTTTGCACGGGCCCGGTCCTGCTTGCGCTTCATCGCAGCCATTGAACGTTGACGTCCACCTTCGCGGCCGGTCAGCGCATCATTCAGCGTCAGCTTGCCGGAACGGCGGCCATCATCACCACTGCGACCAGGCTTTGCCTTGCCCTTGCTTTCGCGGGTCTCATTGTCACGGTCTGCCTTGCGCGGAGCAGCCGTCGGACGGCTGACCGCTGCTTCACCCGGAACGGCTGCATCTGGTGGCGGCGCGGCAGCAGCAGCAGCTTTGGCGCTTGCGGCTTCTGCTTTCCGACGCTCTTCCTCTTCGGCTTTCGCCTTGGCACGTTCCTCGCGGGCGCGATCCTCGGCTTCTTTCGCCTCGATTTCGGCACGGCGCGCTTCACGCTCGGCGGCGCGTTCTTTTTCTTCGGCTTCGCGCTTGGCGGCCTCTTCGGCTTCGCGCGCCTTGGCCATGGCAAGCGCCTTCATCCGCCGCTCAAGTTCAGCATCGGAAATGCCCGCAGGCCGCTTCGAAGGATCACCGCCAGCCGGAGCCGCCTTACCACTGGTTGCAGGCTTCGTCGCACCCGGCTTGGGTACCACGACGCGCTTGCGTTTGGTTTCCACCACGACGTTCTTGGTCCG
>CAZTKF010000024.1:0-40932 GCA_964614205.1 uncultured Loktanella sp.
GTTTCCATCTTCATCGCTTCGATCGTCAGCAAAAGGTCGCCCGCTTTCACCGTCTTGCCTGCAACAACCGCGACCGTCGCCACAACCCCCGGCATCGGTGCGCCGATGTGGTTGGCGTTGCCGTTCTCGGCCTTGGGCCGCGAGACTTTCTCGGCTGCGGCCAGCCGGTTCATGACACGAATCGTACGCGGTTGGCCGTTGAGCTCGAAAAAGACTTTGACCTCGCCGTCTTCGTTCATGTCGGCGACCGCCTGCAGGCGGATTTCCAGCGTCTTGCCGGGGTCGATTTCGGCTGCGATCTCTTCGCCCGGTTCCATCCCGTAAAAGAATGTCCGGGTCGGCAGGGTCCGCACGGGGCCATAGGTGCGGTGGCGGCCCATGTAGTCAAGGAACACCTTGGGATACATCAGATAGCCATTCAGGTCTTCGTCATCGACGGATTTGCCTTCAAGCTGCTCTGACAAGTCGGCGCGAGCCGCTTCCAGATCGACAGGGGCAAGGTGCTTGCCGGGGCGGTCGGCGATTGGTTTTTCACCCTTGAGAATTTTCTTCTGGATTGCCTTTGGCCAGCCGCCAGGCGGTTGGCCCAGATCGCCGTGCATCATTTCGACCACGCTGTCGGGAAAGACCACATCAACGGCAGGGTCTTCGACCTCTTCGCGTGTCAGACCCTGACTGACCATCATCAGCGCCATGTCGCCAACAACCTTGGAGGATGGCGTGACTTTCACGATATCGCCAAACATCTGGTTCACATCGGCATAGGTTTGCGCGACTTCGTGCCAGCGCTCTTCCAGCCCCATGGACCGCGCCTGCGCCTTGAGGTTGGTAAACTGCCCGCCGGGCATCTCGTGCAGATAAACCTCCGAGGCAGGGGCCTGAAGGCCGGACTCAAAAGCCGCATAATGTGCACGGACCTGTTCGAAATAATTGCTGATCTCGCGGATCGCGCCGACATCCAGACCAGTGTCACGTTCGGTTCCCTTGAGCGCTTCGACGATCGACCCCAGCGTCGGCTGCGAGGTATTGCCCGAAAGTGCGTCCATCGCGCCGTCGACACAGTCGACACCGGCAGCGGATGCCGCCAGAACGGTTGCAATCGCCGCACCAGAGGTGTCGTGCGTGTGGAAGTGGATCGGCAGGTTGATTTCCTGTTTCAATGCGGTGATCAGCGCGGTGGCCGCCGCCGGTTTCAGCAGCCCCGCCATATCCTTCAGGCCCAGAACGTGCGCGCCTGCGGCCTCCAGCTCTTTGGCCATGCCGACATAATATTTCAGATCGTATTTCGCGCGGTTCGGGTCCAGCAGGTCGCCCGTGTAGCAGATCGTACCTTCGCAAACCTTGTTGGCCTTGATCACCGCATCCATTGCGACGCGCATGTTCTCGACCCAGTTCAGGCTGTCGAAGACGCGGAACACATCCACACCCGAACTTGCCGCCTGCGCCACAAAGCTTTGCACCACATTATCGGGGTAATTGGTGTAGCCCACCCCGTTCGAGGCCCGCAGCAGCATCTGCGTCATGATGTTGGGCATGTGCGCGCGAATGTCGCGCAGGCGCTGCCACGGACATTCCTGCAAGAAACGATAGGCCACATCAAAGGTGGCGCCCCCCCAGCATTCGACGCTGAAAAGCTGATGCATATTCGCGGCATAGGCGGGTGCTGCGTTGATCATATCAATCGAGCGCATGCGCGTGGCCAGCAAAGACTGGTGCCCGTCACGCATCGTGGTGTCAGTGATCAAAAGCTGTTTTTGCTCGCGCATCCAGTCGGCCACGGCCTCTGGTCCGAATTCGTCAAGGATATTGCGGGTGCCGGGGGTCACGTCGGTGGTCGGTTTGACCGGCGGGCGCGGTGGTTTCACATCCGCGGCAGGGCGCGGACGGCCTGTTGTTTCGGGGTGCCCGTTCACGGTGATATCCGCGATATAAGTCAGGATTTTTGTCGCACGGTCACGGCGTTTGGAGAATTTGAAAAGCTCCGGCGTCTCGTCAATGAATTTGGTGTGGTATTCATTGTTCAGGAACGTCGGGTGCTTGAGCAGGTTTTCCACGAAAGCGATATTGGTCGACACGCCGCGAATACGGAATTCACGCAAGGCGCGGTCCATGCGGGCGATGGCCATTTCAGGCGTGGGGGCGCGGGCGGTTACTTTGGTTAGCAGGCTGTCATAATAGCGCGTGATGACAGCGCCCGAATAGGCGGTGCCACCGTCCAGACGGATGCCCGGGCCAGTGGCCGAGCGGTACATCTGGATGCGCCCGTAATCGGGGATAAAGTTGTTCTGGGGGTCCTCGGTCGTCACACGGCACTGCAGGGCGTGACCATCCAGTTTCACATCGTATTGGCTGGCGCAGCCTGTCGCCTCGACCAGCGATTTGCCCTCGGCGATCAGAATCTGGGCGCGGACGATGTCGATGCCGGTGACTTCCTCGGTGACGGTGTGTTCTACCTGCACGCGGGGATTCACCTCGATGAAGTAAAATTCGCCGCTGTCCATATCCATCAGGAATTCGACCGTGCCCGCGCATTCATAGTTCACATGCTGGCAAATCTTTTTGCCCAGATTGCATAGCTGTTCACGCTGGGTGCCGCTGAGGTACGGGGCAGGGGCGCGTTCCACGACCTTCTGGTTGCGACGCTGGACCGAACAGTCACGTTCCCACAGGTGATAGATCTGGCCGTGGCTGTCGCCCAGTATCTGCACTTCTACGTGGCGGGCGCGTTGGATCATCTTTTCCAGATAACCTTCGCCGTTGCCAAAAGCGGCCTCGGCTTCGCGGCGGCCCTCAAGGACTTTTTCTTCCAGTTCAGCTTCGGACATGATGGGGCGCATCCCGCGCCCGCCACCGCCCCAGGATGCCTTGAGCATCAAGGGATAGCCAACCTCGGCCGCCTCTTTCTTGATCGCTTTCATGTCATCGCCCAGCACTTCGGTCGCGGGGATGACAGGCACGCCTGCTTCAATCGCCACGCGGCGCGCACTGGCTTTATCGCCCAACTGGCGCATGGTTTCGGCCTTGGGCCCGATGAAGGTGATGCCATTGGCGGTGCAGGCATCCACAAAATCCGGGTTTTCGGACAGCAAACCATAGCCGGGGTGGATTGCATCGGCACCCGACATCTTGGCCACGCGGATGATTTCATCAATCGACAGATAGGCGGCAACAGGGCCCAGATCCTCGCCGATGCGATAGGCCTCATCCGCCTTGAAACGGTGGAGACCCAGCTTGTCCTCTTCGGCAAAAACCGCCACGGTCTTCTTCCCCATCTCGTTGGCAGCACGCATGATGCGGATGGCAATCTCGCCGCGGTTGGCAATCAGGATTTTCTTGAAGTCGGTCATGGCAGGTCCTTTTGCAGTCGCAGCATTGGTAAGGCGCAAAACGCGGATCGTCTATAACGATTAGTGGGTAGATCGCAGGCGGCCGGGCAGGTCTTTCAGGGATTTTGTGCCAAGTTGGCCCATATTGCTGATCATATCCTGTCGCAGAATATCCAGCACATGCGCCGCCCCCGGTTCGCCCAACGCGGCCAGACCATAGTGAAAGGCGCGGCCCAGCATCACAAAATCCGCACCCAGCGCCAGAGCGCGCAGCACATCCAGCCCCCCCGCGATGCCGCTGTCAAAGATCACCGGAAGCGAGGTTGCCGCGCGGACCTGCGGCAGGGCTTCGATTGATGCAGGACCCCCGTCGAACTGGCGCCCTGCATGATTGCTGACCCAGATTGCATCCGCCCCTTCATCGGTCAGGCGGGCAGCATCTTCGGGCAGGCCCACGCCTTTGACGATCAATGGTCCGTCCCAGACATCACGCAGGGCCTTGAAATAGTCCCAGTCAGGTGAAGTGCGCAAAAGATAACCAACATGTTCATTCGAGGGCAGGGTGCCTTTGACATCCGAGTAGCCCTCCATCAGGCGCAGACGCGGCATGCCGGTTTTGCGGATGCCGTTCAGCCATGCAGGGCATTGCGCCGCCTGCAGTGCCAGACGCGGCGTCAGTTTCGGGGGCTGGGTCAGACCGCCCCGGGTTTGCCGTTCGCGGCGTGAGGCGACAGGCACATCGACGGTCAGCACGATGGTATGAAAGCCGCTGTCTTTGGCGCGCTTCAGGATATCGTCGCGAATGCCGGGATCGCGCGGTGGATAAAGCTGGAACCATGCGTGTGCGCCCGCATGGGGCCCCACATCCTCGGGCAGTTGGCTGGCCACTGTCGACAGGGTGTAGGGGATGTTTTCCGCAGCCGCCGTGCGTGCCAGCATCTGTTCGGCGCCCGGCCAGATCAGCCCTGACATGCCAACCGGTGCAATCCCGATGGGCAGTGGATGGGTCTGGCCCAACAGGTTGGTCGTCAGGTCGGGTGCAAATTCACCATGCAGGATCGACGGGTTCAAGAGAACCTGATCCAACATGGTGCGGTTGCGCCTTTGGGTGGCCTCGCCCCCCGTGGCGCTATCGAGGTATTCCCACACGAAATGCGGGATGCGACCCTGCGCGCGGGTCTTCAGGTCTGAGATGGCGGGATAGCGGCTGTGCAAAGTCATAGGCCGCACGCTATTGCGAGTGGCGCGCCTTTGGCAATCCTTCGGAGCCTCCGGCGGGGATATTTATGGGCCAATAATAACGAGAGGAACGGAAGTAGAACAAGCCTTTTCACAAGAGGCGGATGACGCTATGTGTGGGCCATGAGCAGTTTTTCTGAAGATGATGCCTTTGAGGCCGCCGCCGTGCCACTGAGCCAGCGGGCGATGGCGCGGCCGAGCGCGGCCTATCTGGATGGTTTGAACCCCGCGCAGCGCGAGGCCGTGGAGACATTGAGCGGTCCTGTCTTGATGCTGGCAGGCGCTGGCACCGGCAAGACCAAGGCGCTGACCACCCGTATCACCCATCTTCTGGCGACAGGGACGGCGCGCCCGCATGAGATATTGGCGGTGACCTTTACCAACAAAGCCGCGCGCGAGATGAAATCGCGCATTGGCGGATTGATGGGCGAAGCGGTCGAGGGGATGCCCTGGTTGGGGACTTTTCACGCGGTCTGCGCCAAGCAGTTGCGCCGTCATGCGGAATTGGTGGGCTTGAAGTCTAATTTTACCATTCTGGATACCGACGACCAGATCCGCCTGATGAAGCAACTGATCGAGGCGGCAGGCATTGATCACAAACGCTGGCCTGCGCGGATGCTTTCGGGGATCATTGATGGCTGGAAGAACAAGGCGCTGACACCCGACAAGGTGCCTGTCGCTGACAGTGGGGCCTTTGATCACAAGGGCGTAGAGCTTTACGCCGCCTATCAGCGCCGTTTGCTGGACCTGAACGCTGTCGATTTCGGCGATATTCTTTTGCATATGGTCACGATCTTTCAAAAGCACGAAGACGTGCTGGATCAATACCAACGCTGGTTCCGCTATATTCTGGTGGACGAGTATCAGGATACCAACGTCGCCCAGTATATGTGGCTGCGTCTGCTGGCGGCCGCGCACAAGAACATCTGCTGTGTGGGCGACGATGACCAGTCGATCTATGGCTGGCGCGGGGCCGAAGTGGGCAATATCCTGCGTTTTGAAAAGGACTTCCCTGGTGCCCATGTCGTGCGGCTGGAAGAGAATTACCGCTCGACCCCGCATATTCTGGCGGCGGCATCCGGCGTGATTGCGGCCAATAAGGGGCGGTTGGGCAAAACGCTGTTCACATCGCGTGAGGATGGCGAAAAGGTCCGACTGATCGGCCATTGGGATGGCGAGGAAGAGGCACGATGGATCGGCGAGGAAGTCGAAGCGATGCAGCGCGGCACACGCGGCATGGCGCCGATGGGTCTGGATGATATGGCGATCCTTGTGCGTGCGTCCCACCAGATGCGCGCCTTTGAAGACCGGTTCCTGACCATTGGTCTGCCCTACCGTGTCATCGGTGGCCCCCGTTTTTACGAACGGATGGAGATCAGGGACGCGATGGCTTATTTCCGGCTGGCCGTGTCACCCGAAGACGATCTGGCATTTGAGAGGATTGTGAACACGCCCAAGCGGGGTTTGGGCGACAAGGCCGTGCAGACGATACAGCGTACCGCACGCAGTAACGGTGTATCGCTAGTCGAGGGTGCGCGGCTGGTCTGCCAGGGCAAATTGCTGGGCGGCAAGGGGTTGAAGGAACTGACCATTCTGGTCGATGCCCTTGACCGCTGGCACGCGCAGGTGCGGGCCGAGGCGGATACCCATGTCGAACTGGCCGAGATGATTTTGGACGAAAGCGGCTACACGGGTTTTTGGCAGAACGACAAAACGCCGGAAGCGCCGGGGCGGCTGGAGAACCTTAAGGAACTGGTCAAGGCGCTGGAGAATTTCGAGAACCTGCAAGGCTTTCTCGAGCATGTCAGCCTGATCATGGACAACGAGACCGAAGAGCAGGGCGAGAAAGTCAGCATCATGACCCTGCACGCGGCAAAGGGCCTCGAGTTTCCTGCCGTATTCTTGCCGGGGTGGGAGGACGGGTTGTTCCCGTCACAACGGTCGATCGATGAAAGCGGGATGAAGGGCCTCGAGGAAGAGCGGCGTCTGGCCTATGTGGGCATCACCCGCGCCGAGGAAATCTGCACCGTGTCATTCGCGGCGAACCGACGGGTCTATGGCCAGTGGCAATCGGCAATGCCGTCGCGGTTTATCGATGAATTGCCCCCCGACCATGTGGAGGTGCTGACGCCACCCGGTCTTTATGGTGGCGGCTATGGAGCTGCAGGCATGTCGGCCAGCGCCTCGCCTGCGATCATGGGGGTGATGGGCTCTGACTTGCATGAAAAGGCGCACAAGGCGGATGTCTATAATTCGCCGGGCTGGAAACGCCTGCAATCGCGCAGCCAGCAACGCGGCATGGCCCAGCCCGCCGAGGCGCGTAATATGACGATCGATCTGGATGCGGTCAGCGCCTTTACCGAGGGCGAGCGCGTGTTTCACCAGAAATTCGGCTATGGCGAAGTTATGGGGATCGAGGGTGACAAGCTGGTGATCGAGTTTGACAAGGCCGGCTCCAAGCACGTGGTGGCCCGGTTTGTGGTTAGCGCTGATCAGGCGGATGATGTGCCGTTCTAGGTCGCGTAGGTTTCACCCACCCTATGCAAGCATCGGAAAAAGTGAACCCACCAGCAGGACCGCCATCGTAAGGTTGAATGCACGCAGCCGCCGCGCGCTACCCAGCCAGCGCCGGACCTGCACACCCATCCATGCCCAGACCGTGACCGAGGGCAGGTTGACCGCCGCAAAAACAGCCGCGACAAGCAGCGACCCGATGACGATGCCACGATCCTGCGGTGCATAGGCGCTGATTGCGGTGATGGCCATGAACCACGCCTTGGGGTTGACCCACTGAAAAGCTGCAGCCTGCAGGAAAGTAAACGGGTTGCCAGTGACTTCCCTTGCCTCGGGCGCGACGGCATTTGCGATCTTCCATGCCAGCCACATCATGTAGGCGGCGCTGAGCACCTTGAGCGCGATGTTCAGCACCGGATAGGCCACGAACACCTGCAAGAGCACGACCCCTACCATCAGCACCATAAAGGCATGGCCGAGCGAGATCCCCAACATATGCGGCACGGTCCGGCGCAGGCCATAATTGGCCCCCGAGGCCATGAGCATCAGATTATTCGGTCCGGGCGTGACAGAACTGGCAAAGGCAAAGCCGACAAGGGCGATGAGAATTTCATATGTCATTGCGCAATAATAAGTGGGCATAGGCGCAATGAAATTGCCAAGCTGTTATCAATTGGGGTATTGCTGCAATCCATGACGAAAATTGACCTACTAAACGACAAGATATTGCGCACACTCTCGGGCGACGGGCGGATCAGCAATCTGCAATTGGCGGATCAGGTGGGGTTGTCGCCCTCGGCCTGTCTGCGCCGTGTGCAGGAACTGGAGCGCAGCGGCGTCATCAAGGGGTACCGCGCGCGGCTTGATCCCGCGCAGACGGGGCGGGCCTATGTCGTCTATGTCGCCGTGGGCCTGTCCGAGCATACCAAAGCGGCACAAACCGCATTTGAAAAAGCGATGCTGCGCGCCGAAGAGGTAACCGAGTGCCACAACGTGGCTGGCGCGTTTGAATATATGCTCAGGGTCGAGGTTGCGGACCTGCCGGCCTATAAGGCTTTCCATACCGACAAGCTTGGCACCGTGCCGCATGTCAGGTCGATCACCAGCTATATGGTCATGGGGTCGCCCAAGGATACGCGCGGATGACGTCTGGTGGGCTCGCTGATACCTGCGAAAGCCAGCGCCAGAAACAAAAAGCGGCCATACCCGGGAGGAGGTGGGCATGACCGCTCTTATTGATCGGCGCCCACCCCAATTAGGAGGAGGAGGGTGAACGCGTCCTCGCTGACGTTGCTCGGGAGGAGGTGAGCGCGGTCAACGGTATGATCGGTTCCAAACCCGGGAGGAGGTGGGCGGTTCCGAATTCTGTCTTATAAAGCGGCGGCACCCGGGAGGAGGTGGATGCCGCCACCTTATTGCTGACCCATAGCCTCGGGAGGAGGTGAAGCGATGGGCCTTGGTCCGGACCTGCCTAAAAGGGAGGAGGCAGCAGGTCCGAATTCTTGAATTACTTGCCGTAGGCGGCCTCGTAAGCGATGCCTTTCAACATGCAGCGTGAAAGGCCCAGATCGGCCAGATCGCGAGAGGAGAGACTTTCCAGTTCGGACAGGGTTGTCCGGTAGATTTTGCGCTTGGCGGCGTTATCGGCAAGCTGCGCACGGAACGCGGAGACGCGCTCGGTCAGTGACGTGCCAGCAAAGATTGTTTCGGTCAGAACGGTCATTATACTACTCTTGTCTTTTCAGTGTGCGTCGGCTTGTACCGCGCTGTTGTGACTAGGATGTAGGATAATGCTGCAACTGCACAATACATCTTTGCGCAATGCTGCCATGCAGAAACTGCATAAGGATTGCTGACCTAATGTCATCAGTCTGCTACATTTTTGTGCATTGGCTCCCATCCCCTTGCGCTTTGCCCGAAACGTGTCAGATGGTGGGCGGAAATTGATCACTTTTGAAACTTGAGGTCTCAATATGGCTGTTACACGCGAAGACGTTTTGCGCGCTCTGTCCCGACTCACCTTGCCCGGTGGCCAAGATCTTGTGTCACGCGATATGGTGCGTGCCCTGAATATCGAGGGTGGGGCGGTCCGTTTCGTGATCGAGGCTTCTGACCCGGGAGAGGCTGCGCGAATGGATGGTGTGCGCCGCGCAGCCGAGGATATCGTCCGCCGTCTGCCCGGTGTTGAAAACGCGACTGTGGTTCTGACAGCGCATGGGCCTGCACCCAAACCGTCCGCGCCGCCGTCCTTGAAGGTCGGTCGTCATCCGACGCCGCAGGCGGGACCTGCAAAGGTTTCAGGTGTGGATCGCATTCTGGCAATCGGGTCTGGCAAGGGCGGCGTTGGCAAGTCGACTGTTTCGTCCAACCTTGCCGTGGCGCTGGCGCGCGAAGGGCGCCGCGTGGGTCTGCTCGATGCCGATATCTATGGCCCGTCGCAACCGCGCATGATGGGTGTGAACAAGCGCCCTGGCAGTCCGGACGGCAAGACCATCATCCCTTTGCATGCACATGGTGTTACGATGATGTCTATTGGCCTGATGATGGAAGAAGGCAAGGCGGTTGTCTGGCGCGGCCCGATGCTCATGGGGGCGCTGCAACAGATGCTGGGTCAGGTCCAGTGGGGCGAGCTGGATGTGCTGATCGTCGATTTGCCCCCCGGTACGGGCGATGTCCAGCTGACCCTGTGCCAGAAAACCGAATTGACGGGTGCCGTGATCGTCAGCACACCGCAGGATGTGGCGCTCTTGGATGCCCGCAAGGCGCTTGATATGTTCAATTCCTTGCGGACGCCCGTCTTGGGCATGATCGAGAATATGTCGACCTTTGTCTGCCCGGCTTGTGGAACAGAGTCGCATATCTTCGGACAGGGTGGCGTTGCGGCCGAGGCTGAAAAGATCGGCGTGCCTTTTCTTGGTGCATTGCCCATCGACCTTGATACCCGTCTGGCGGGCGACAGCGGGACACCGATTGCCGCAGGTGACGGCCCGATGGCCGAAGCATATCGTGCGCTGGCGCGCCGCTTCATCGAAGGTGGGATCGCGTGATCCGGATTCGCGCGGCCGGGCCTGCCGACTTTGACCGGATCTGGCCCATGTTGCGCGATGTCTTTGCCGCTGGCGATACCTATGCGGTTGATCCGGCTATCAGCAAGGTAGATGCGCTAGCCTATTGGATGACGCAGGCGCGCGCCACCTACCTTGCGGAAGGGCCAGCGGGGATCATCGGCACCTATTATATCAAGACCAATCAGTCTGGCGGTGGCGCGCATATCTGCAACTGCGGCTATATCGTCAGCCCCGCCGCGCGCGGGCAGGGGGTGGCAGCACAGCTTTGCATACACAGCCAGCAAGAAGCGCGGGCGCTGGGCTACCGAGCGATGCAGTTCAATTTCGTATTGGCCAGCAATGACGGTGCGGTTCGGCTCTGGCACAGGCTCGGGTTTGAAACTGTCGGCACCATACCCGATGCCTTCGATCACCCCCAGCAGGGCATGGTCGATGCCTTCGTGATGTACAAACGGCTGTAGCGCTGCATCACCTTGAAACTGTATCCGGAGTTTTGCCGGGAATTTATGGAATCAATTCCAGATTCGGCTATCAAGCGGGCAATATCGGCTTGAGTGAGACTCGAATTGGGTGTCAATTGCACCGATTTAGCGCGTATCGGGAAAAAAATTGGGATTTTCTGGCCCGTCTAACATTGCCCCGTTGAAATCTATATATTGTGGTCTTTGCCCATTATAACCCAATAAGTATTACACAATAGTGCGTTTTTTCCCAAGATGTTGTTTTGCGGAACCTCAGAAAACACCATGTAGTACCATGAATTCCCAAAAAACTGTTGATCGGTTGGCGAACAGGTGGCACAACTGTCTTACGGTAATGACGGACACGACTTCAAAAGGGGCAAATTAAGAACCCCAACCGGCAAAAAGCAGGTTTCATACAGGCTTCGCCATTACCCAATGAGATCCGGCGCGTGAGCGAGCAGACATCCCCCCAGGTGGCACGCGCAGTCGGACTTCCCGCAAGGGACGAGGCGGCGGATTGATCAGTGGCAGCAGATCAATCCGCCGTTTTCACATTCAAGGCAGATTTCGGGGGCAAGTGAGGACCGAGGGACAGTGGTTCTGAGTTTTACGGGCACACACACCCAAAAGGTGGACGGGAAGGGGCGCATGTCGATCCCCGCCGATTTCCGCCGTGTGCTCGAAGCGGGTGATCCTGAATGGTCCCCGGGCCTGTCCCCGCGCATGTATCTTCTTTACGGCGATCACCTGAAACACCAGTTGCACGGCTACACTGTAGATGAATTCAACACGGTCGTCGGGCAGATCAATGCCCTGCCGCGTGGCTCGGTGAACAAGAAAAAGCTGTCGCGCCTGATTATCGGCCAATCCATCAAGCTGGATGTCGACAAGGACGGACGCACGGTCATGCCCATCAAGCAGCGGCAAAAGCTGGGTCTGACCGATGGCGAGCTGACGTTCAGCGGTTTGGGTGATCACTTTGAAATCTGGAAGGCCGAGACCTTCAATCAAGAAGTCGCGGACGACTTGACCGAGTGGCTGGATGAACAGGGGGATGGGTATGACCCGCTCATCCTGTTGGATGAATAGATCATGTCTGCTGCCGCTGATACATCACCCCATATCCCCGTATTAATCAGACCGCTCATCGCAGCGGTCTCGCCTGTTTCCGGGGTCTGGCTGGACGGAACATTTGGCAATGGCGGCTATGCCCGCGCGTTGCTGGCCGCCGGGGCGGACAAGGTGATTGGGGTTGATCGCGATCCGCTGGCGTTTGAAATGGCCGCCGACTGGATCAACGACTATGGCGACCGGATCGAAACGGTCGCTGGCGTGTTCTCGCGGCTTGATGAATATGGCACTGATCTGGATGGTGTGGTGCTGGACCTCGGGGTCAGCTCGATGCAGCTTGATCAGGCCGAACGGGGCTTTTCGTTCATGCGCGACGGGCCGCTGGATATGCGGATGTCGCAAGAGGGACCATCAGCGGCGGACCTTTGCAATGAAGCAGATGAGGCCGAGCTTGCTGATATCATTTATCTTTATGGCGAAGAGCGCGCCTCGCGCCGTATCGCAAAGGCGATTGTTGCGGCCCGTCCTCTGCACTCGACGTTGCAATTGGCCCGGATTGTCGAAGGGTGCCTGCCACGTGCCAAACCGGGACAGTCGCATCCCGCGACACGGACCTTTCAGGCGCTCCGCATTGCAGTCAATAACGAATACGGAGAGTTGGCCGAAGGCTTGATGGCGGCAGAACGCGCGTTAAAGCCCGGCGGAAAACTGGCAGTTGTGACCTTTCATTCGGTCGAGGACCGGATGGTGAAACGTTTTCTGCAGGCGCGGTCCGGCAAGACGGCGAACGCAAACCGCTACGCGCCTGAAGTCGCGCAGGTGACACCTGCTTGGCGCATTGAAAAGCGCAAGGCAATCGGGCCGGACGCGCAGGAACTGGCGGAAAATCCGCGGTCACGTTCGGCCAAGCTGCGTGTTGCCATCCGTACCGATGCGCCGGCAGAGCGTATTGATCCTGCCGAATTGGGGATGCCGATGAAGAAAAAGAACAAGGGGGGCCGGTAGGTGCGTGGTTTGTTTTATGTGTTGACGGCTCTGGCTGTTATGGGGCTGGCGTTTTGGGCCTATCAGGAAAACTACAGGACGCAGGCCTCGATTGCAGAGGTGCGCGATTTGCACCGCGACATTGGCGCTGCGCATGAACGGTTGGGTATGTTGCGGGCGGAATGGGCCTATCTGAACCGGCCCGACCGGCTGGCCGATCTGGCTGATCTGAATTTTGACCGGTTGGGGTTGCTTCCCCTGATGCCCGACGCCTTTGGCGCTGTTGACCAGATCATCTACCCATTGCCCCCGATCCTCCCGATCACGAACCCGATCGAGTTGTCCTATGATGAGCGCGCGCAGATGGGGAACGATCTATGACCCGCGCGCCGCTACGTCCGCTGGCGCGCATCCTCAAGGCGCGTGCGCGAGGTGAGAACCCTGACGCGATCGAGGCTGAAAACCGCGCCCGCCGTCAAGAGGCCATGGCAGACAAGCAACGCCAGCGCGCCGAGGGGCGTTTGCTGGTTCTGGGGCTTGCTTTCTTTTGTGCATTTGGCCTGATCGGGATGCGGATGGGTGCATTGGCGTCCTCTGTGCCCGAAGAGCCCCGCGCCTCTGCGGTTGGGAACCCGATTATCGGGCAGCGCTCTGATATTGTTGATAGAAACGGGCGGATACTGGCGACGAACCTGCAAACACATTCGCTCTATGCCCATCCCCGCGAGATGATTGATCCGGCAAATGCCGCCAAGGGTCTTGCTGAAATCTTTCCCGAGCTTGATGAAGCCGACCTGCTCAAGGACTTTCAGGGGGAACGCCGATTCCTCTGGATCAGGCGCCAGATCAGTCCTGAACAGATGCAGGCCGTGCATGACATCGGCGAACCGGGTTTGCTGTTTGGACCCCGCGAGATGCGTCTATACCCCAATGGCCCGATTGCGGCCCATATCCTTGGTGGCGCCAGCTATGGCCGCGAAGGTGTGGCCAGTGCCGAAGTGATCGGCGTTGCAGGTGTCGAGCGGCAGTTCGACGGCTACCTGCGTGATCCGGCCAATGAGGGGGCGCCGCTGGAATTGTCGCTCGACCTCACGGTGCAGGCCGCAGCCGAACAGGTGCTGGCGGGCGGCATGTCGATCATGAATGCCAAGGGGGCGGCGTCGGTGCTGATGGATATCCACACAGGTGAAATCATTTCGCTGGTATCGCTGCCCGACTTTGACCCCAACAACCGCCCGCGCGTCCTGACGACAGGCGATCAGTCGGACAGTCCGCTTTTCAACCGCGCCGTGCAGGGTGTTTACGAGCTGGGCTCGGTCTTCAAGATATTTACGACGGCGCAGGCAATGGAGCTGGGCCTTGTGAACCCGAATACAATCATCGATACCCAAGGCCCGCTGTCTTGGGGCCGGTTTCGCATCCGCGACTTCCACGACTACGGTCCGGAACTGAGCACCACGGATGTGATCGTCAAGTCCTCGAACGTCGGCACGGCCCGGATCGCCATGCAGATCGGTGCGGAACGCCAGCGGGCGTTTCTGGATTCGCTCGGTTTTCTTGAACCGACACCGCTCGAGATGGTCGAAGCCCCCACAGGCAAGCCGCTCGTGCCGTCCAACTGGTCTGAAATCTCGACAATGACCATTTCTTATGGACACGGGCTTTCTTCGTCGCCGGTACATCTGGCTGCGGGCTATGCGTCACTCCTCAATGGCGGCACGCGGGTCGAACCGACACTGCTGCGACGCGACCATGTCGCACAAGGACCGCGCATTGTCAGCGAGGCCGTCAGCGCCCGTTCGCGCGAGATGCTGCGGCAGGTGGTGATGCGCGGCACGGCATCTCTTGGAGAGGTTCCTGGATATGAAGTGGGTGGCAAGACCGGCACTGCAGATAAACCGCGCACGACAGGGGGCGGGTATTATGAGGACAAGGTGATATCGACGTTCGCCACAGTCTTTCCTGCCAATGATCCGAAGTATGTCTTGATTGTCACGCTGGATGAACCTTCCGAAAATTCAGGGGATGAACCGCGCCGCACAGCAGGCTGGACCGCTGTGCCGGTTGCCGCCGAGATGATCCGTCGCACAGCGCCTCTTCTGGGGCTGCGGCCGCAAGTGGACACGCCTCAGCAGGTCGGTGTAACACTGACCTCAAACTAGGCGAGGGCGGGCAATGAAATCACTGGCGGAACTGGGGCTGACGGCACGGGGCGGGCGCGAGGCGCAGATCACCGGCTTGGCCGTAGACAGCCGCGAGGTAAAGCCGGGGTTCCTGTTTGCAGCCCTGCCCGGCGCGCGCGTTCATGGTGGTGAATTCATCCAATACGCGTTGCGCATGCAGGCCGCTGCAATCCTGACAGATGCCGAAGGGGCCGAAATCGCAGCCAAAGAATTGGCGGGTTCGGATGCTGCCGTCATCGTGGCGCAAGATCCGCGACAGGCGCTTGCGCAGACAGCTTCGCTTTGGTTCGGACCGCATCCACAAACGGTGGTCGCCGTCACCGGCACCAACGGGAAGACGTCTGTGTCTACCTTTTGCCGCCAGATCTGGGAAGAACTGGATCTGTCTGGGGTGAACCTGGGCACCACAGGTGTTGAGGGCGCGTGGAATCATCCCCTTAAACACACGACGCCGGAACCGATCACCCTGCACCGTGTGCTGGCACAAGCCGCAGAAAACGGGGTTACCCATGTCGCGATGGAGGCGTCTTCGCACGGGCTGGATCAGCGCCGTCTGGACGGCGTCCTGCTGACGGCTGCGGGGTTTTCGAACTTCAGTCAGGACCACCTTGATTACCACGAAACCTTCGAGGCCTATTTTGACGCCAAAATGGGCCTGTTTACCCGAGTTCTGTCAGAAGATGGCGTCGCTGTGATCAATCTGGACGATCCCAAAGGCCAAGAGGTCGCCACAATCTGCGCGGCCCGCGGACAAGAGGTGATCGGTGTTGGCCGCCATCCCGAAGCGCGCCTGCGCCTGACGGGGCAGCGGTTTGATGCAACGGGGCAAGACCTGCTTTTTGAATGGCAGGGACGGGCGCGACAGGCACGGCTGGAACTGATCGGGGGGTTTCAGGCCGAGAATGTCCTGCTGGCTGTAGGGCTGGTCATCGCCGCAGGGGCCGACCCCGATGAGGTGTTCGACACGCTGCAATACCTGACAACGGTGCGGGGCCGCATGGAACTGGCCGCGACACGCCAAAGCGGGGCGGCGGTTTTTGTTGACTATGCCCACACCCCCGACGCGGTCGAGACAGCGCTGAAAGCCATGCGCCCGCATGTGATGGGCCGCATCATCGTGATTGTTGGCGCGGGTGGCGACCGTGACACGGCGAAACGGCCCCTCATGGGGGCCGCGGCCGCTCGGAATGCCGACATTGTCATTGTCACCGATGACAATCCCCGTTCAGAAGATCCTGCGACCATCCGTGCCGCTGTCATGGCCGGTGCGGTCGGGGCGGGCGGCTCTGACAGCATCACAGAAGTGGGCGACCGTGCCGAAGCAATCTTGCGCGGCATTGACATGCTGGGGGCAGGGGATGCGCTGCTGATCGCGGGCAAAGGGCATGAGACCGGCCAGATCGTTGGCGATGCTGTCTTGCCGTTTGACGATGTCGAGCAGGCAAGTGTTGCTGTGGCGGCACTGGAAGGCTGGATATGAGCGCGCTTTGGACATCGGCCGAGGCCGCGGTGGCAACCGGCGGTCAGGTGACGTGTGACTGGGTCGCGCATGGCGTCTCGATCGATACGCGGACCATTCAGAAGGGTGATCTTTTCGTCGCCCTTAAGGATGTGCGCGACGGGCATGCTTTTGTGGCGCAGGCGCTGGACAAAGGGGCTGCGGCTGCGCTCGTGACCCACCGGCCCGCGGGTGTCGCCACGGATGCGCCTCTTTTGATTGTCGCGGATGTGCTTGAAGCACTGGGCGACTTGGGGCGTGCGGCCCGTGCACGGACACATGCGCGGATCGCGGCGATCACGGGTTCTGTTGGCAAGACCTCGACCAAGGAGATGCTTCGCACGGTGCTGGAAAGGCAAGGCAAATGCCACGCCGCCGAGGCCTCTTATAACAATCACTGGGGTGTGCCGCTGACTTTGGCAAGAATGCCCGCCGACACCGACTATGCAGTTATCGAAATCGGGATGAGTAATCCCGGCGAGATCACGCCACTGTCGCAGATGGCGCGCCCGCATGTGGCGATGGTGACAACAGTTGCCGCCGCACATCTGGCATCTTTTGAAAACCTTGCCGGTATCGCGACCGAAAAAGCCTGCATCATGGACGGGCTGGAGTCAGGTGGTGTCGCCGTGCTGAATGGTGACATCGAGACCAGTCCGATCTTGCAGGATCACGCGCGCGCGCTGGGCGCCAGAACGGTGCTTTTTGGTGAAACGGCGCCTGACTGGGCCGTCAGGAATGTCCGGATCACCGGCGATGTGACAGTGATCACCGCATCGGGTGATGGTGCCGACTACCTTTTCAAACTCTCTGTTCCGGGTCGTCATTTTGCAATGAATGCTGTCGGGGTGCTTGCGGTTGCTGACGCGCTGGGCGCTGACCCGATTGCGGCTTCGCTTGATATCGCGGCATGGGTGCCACCGGCAGGGCGCGGCACCCGCGAAGTGATCGTGACGGATATGGCCAACGATGGTGAAAGTCTTGAATTGCTGGATGATGCCTTCAACGCCAACCCCACGTCATTGGCGGCATCACTTGAGGTCTTGGCCGCTTCGACGCCTGCCGACAATGTGGGCCGCATCATCAAGGGACGCCGCGTTGCCATTCTGGGCGACATGCTGGAACTGGGCGATGCCGAGGTCGGGATGCACCGCGCGATGGCAGAAAATACCCATTTGCGGGCCCTTGATCTGGTTCACTGTGCTGGCCCGCTGATGCGGCATTTGTGGGAAGCATTGCCTGAAGAAAAGCGCGGGCGCTGGGCGCAAACGGCCGCCGAATTGGTGCCACATGTGTCACGCCTTGTAGATGCCGGCGATGTTGTGCTGGTGAAAGGTTCAAAAGGCAGCAAAGTCAGCCTTGTCGTTGACGCCATCCGAAAACTCGGGCATCGCCGCCCCCAACAACAATAAGGTATCTGTCATGTTATATTGGCTTACAGCACTTTCGGACGGCGGCGATTTCTTCAACTTGTTCCGGTATATCACATTCCGGGCGGGCGGCGCCTTTATGACGGCACTGCTGTTCGGGTTCATCTTCGGGCCACCGCTGATCAATGTATTGCGCCGCACGCAAGGTCGCGGCCAGCCGATCCGCAATGACGGACCCGAGGGACATTTCGTCAAGGCAGGGACCCCGACAATGGGCGGATTGCTGATCGTGGGCGCATTGACGTTTTCGACCCTCCTTTGGGCGCGGCTGGACAACCCGTTTGTCTGGATGGTGCTGTTTGTGACCTTGTCCTTTGCGGCAATCGGTTTTGCTGATGACTATGCCAAGGTATCCAAACAGAACACATCTGGTGTGTCGGGTAAGGTGCGGATTTTGCTGGGTATTCTGATCGCTGGGGTCGCGGGTTACTGGGCGGCGGCCTATCACCCTGATGATCTGACCAACCAGTTGGCCCTGCCGATCTTCAAGGATACGCTGATCAACCTCGGCATCTTGTTCATTCCGTTTGCAATCATTGTCATTGTGGGTGCGGCGAATGCGGTGAACCTCACTGACGGGCTTGATGGTCTGGCGATCATGCCAGTGATGATCGCGGCAGGAACCTTTGGCGTTATCGCCTATGCAGTAGGGCGCACCGACTTTACCGAATATCTGGACGTGCACTATGTGCCGCAAACCGGTGAAATCCTGATCTTCACGATGGGGCTGATCGGTGGGGGATTGGGTTTTCTGTGGTATAACGCACCACCAGCGGCGGTTTTCATGGGTGATACCGGATCACTGGCGCTGGGCGGTGCACTTGGGGCAATCGCTGTCGCGACCAAGCACGAGATCGTGCTGGCTATTGTCGGTGGCCTGTTCGTGGTCGAGGCGCTGTCGGTCATAATTCAAGTGCTGTATTTCAAACGCACGGGCAAACGCGTGTTCCTGATGGCTCCGATCCACCATCACTACGAGAAAAAGGGCTGGGCCGAGCCGCAGATCGTGATCCGGTTCTGGATCATTTCGCTGATCCTCGCGATGATCGGATTGGCATCGTTGAAGGTGCGCTGATGATACCCGTTCAGGGATACGCAGGCCGGACGGTCGCGGTGCTGGGGCTGGGGCGCTCGGGCCGTGCAACCGCGGCGGCGCTGGCGGCCGGCGGCGCGCATCCCGTAGTCTGGGATGACAGTGCGGTGGCACGCGATGCAGCCGAGGAAGCGGGTCTTGAGTTGCGCGACCTGACCCGGCGGGGCGCATTTGAAGATGTGGCCTGCCTGATCGTCAGCCCTGGCATTCCGCATCTCTATCCGGCGCCGAACCCCGTGATAGCCGCAGCTTGGGACGCAGAAGTGCCGGTCGATAACGATATCGGGCTGTTTTTCCGGTCATTTGCGACGGCCGAATGGGACAGCTTTGATATGGCGCCGCGCGTGATTGCTGTCACAGGGTCCAACGGGAAATCCACGACGGCGGCGTTGATCCATCATATTCTGGTCGAGAACGGCCGCCCTGCGCAACTGGCGGGCAACATCGGGCGGGGGGTGCTTGATATCGATCCGGCGCATGATGGCGAAGTCGTGGTGCTCGAGTTATCTTCATACCAGACCGATCTTGCCCGCAGCCTGACCCCTGATGTGGCTGTCTTTACCAATCTCAGCCCCGATCATCTGGACCGACATGCCGGTCTGGGCGGGTATTTTGCCGCGAAACGCAGGCTCTTTGCCGAGGGTGGACCCGACCGTGCCGTGATTGGCGTGGACGAGGCCGAAGGGCGCTACATGGCCAATCAACTGGTGGAAGGCCCCGGTGATGACCGCGTCATACGGATATCTTCGGGCCAAAAGCTGGCTGGGCAGGGCTGGAGCGTTTTCGCCCGCAAGGGGTTTCTGGCGGAACACCGCAAAGGGCGGCAAGTCGGCGCTATTGATCTGCGCGCGATTTCCGGTTTACCGGGCGCGCATAACCATCAAAATGCCTGTGCGGCCTATGCGGCGTGCCGGACTTTGGGGTTGGGGCCCAAGGGGATCGAAGCTGCGATGCAGAGTTATCCGGGGCTGCCGCACCGCAGTCAGCTTGTCTCGGAGCGTGACGGCGTCCGCTTTGTGAATGACAGCAAGGCGACGAATGTTGACAGTGCGGCACAGGCTTTGCAGGCCTTTCCCAAGATACGTTGGATTTGTGGCGGGTTGCAGAAAGAAGGCGGGCTGGAAGGGCTCTTGCCGCATCTGCACCATGTCGCCAAGGCCTATGTCATCGGTCGCGAAGCCGAAGGTTTTGCGCGCCAACTGGTCGGGGCCCAGACCGAGGTCTGCGGCACGATGGAGGCGGCAGTGGCGCGGGCAGCAGCCGACGCAGAGACCGGCGAAGTTGTCTTGTTGGCCCCTGCTGCGGCTTCGTTTGACCAGTACGACAGCTTTGAAGCGCGCGGCGATGATTTCATAGCACGGGTAAAGGCGCTCTTCGGGTAAGGGTTCTCCTGAGCAACCTTACGCACCCGCGATAGCCGTGCCCGCAGCCCAGCCCGATGACCACGCCCATTGAAAGTTGTATCCGCCCAGCCAACCGGTGACATCAACGCATTCGCCGATGAAGTAGAGACCGCGTACCTGTTTCGCTTCCATCGTCCTGGATGAGAGCGCATCGGTATCAACGCCGCCAAGAGTTACTTCGGCGGTGCGATACCCTTCCGATCCGGCGGGCCGGAGCGTCCAATCCGCCAATGCGTCGCAGAGCGTTGCCAGTCTGGCATCGCTTTGGTCGGCGATATTGCCGTCCAGTCCCAACTCGGTCTTGAGATGCTCGACCAGACGGGCGGGCAGGTGCTGCGACAGGGCGGTGGTCAGCGCTTTGCGCCCTTCGTGCTGGCGCTGGTATTGCAGCTTGGGCAGCAGGTCGGCTGCAGGCAACAGATTGACGCTGATGGTTTCGCCTTCCTGCCAATAGGATGAGGCCTGCAAGACCGCAGGTCCCGATAGCCCGCGATGCGTAAACAGGATTGCCTCATCAAAGCTGGTCTTGCCCGCCGTCACGCGGGCAGGGGTAGAAACACCCGCGAGCGGTTTGAATCTGTCATCCGAAAACATGAGCGGCACAAGGCCGGGCCGGGGCGCAATGACGGGCAGTCCGAATTGCCCTGCAATCTGGTAGCCCAGTCCGGTTGCACCCATTTTGGGAATTGATTTGCCGCCACTGGCCACAACAAGATTGCGTGCCGTGACCGTTCGGGTCCGCCCTTCGCGCGTCAGATCGACCGCGAACGCCATGCCGTCGTGGTGAATATCACCGACCTGCGTTTGCAGCCACATCTGCGCCCGCGCCTTGTCCATTTCTGCGCGCAACATGGCGATGATATCCTTGGCGCTGTTGTCGCAGAAAAGCTGTCCGAGGGTCTTTTCATGCCATGCAATCCCGTAGCGATCGACCAGATCGATAAAATCCCATTGGGTGTACCGCCCGAGTGCAGATTTGCAGAAGTGCCTGTTCCCGCTGAGGAAATTATCGGAGCTGGTGTGCAGATTGGTAAAGTTGCAGCGCCCGCCACCCGAAATTCTGATCTTTTCGCCCGGCGCTTTGGCGTGATCAATAACCAAGACGCCGGGCCCGGCGTGGGCTGCGCACATCATACCTGCGGCACCTGCGCCGATGATCAGAGTTTCAAAGTCCATGCCGGCTCATATGGCGCAAGCGGCAGACGAGATCAAATCCGGCAAATTCTGATCATGCCATCGTCAGAGGTTGTCTGGGCCATGCAAAAGCAAAAAGGCGGTTTTTCAGTGGAATCATTGCCAATTGGCGGTTAAGGTAGCGTTAGACCCGGCAAACGGGCGACGTAGGCAAACGAGCGGTGATCCATGACGGAAATGGTCTATGGGACGGTCCCGGTGCAATCCGGCGACCCGGTTCTGCCCCGATGGTGGCGGACAATTGACAAGTGGACGATGTCTTGCATCCTGTTGTTGTTCGGGATCGGCCTGCTCTTGGGGCTGGCGTCATCGCCGCCTCTGGCTGCCAAGAACGGGCTGGAGCCGTTTCACTATGTCACGCGTCAGGCGATCTTTGGCGGAATGGCGATGACGGCCATGCTTGTGGTGTCGATGATGTCTCCCACGCTGGTGCGCCGTCTGGCGATCCTTGGTTTTTTATGTGCTTTCGCGGCGCTGGCCTTCCTGCCTGTTTTCGGTACCGACTTTGGCAAGGGCGCGACGCGCTGGTATTCACTGGGCTTTGCATCGGTCCAGCCGTCGGAATTTCTCAAGCCGGGATTTGTTGTGATGGCCGCTTGGCTTCTCGCGGCGTCCCAACAATTGGGCGGCCCGCCAGGTAAAAGCTATTCCTTTGTGCTGACCATGATCATCGTACTGATGCTGGCGCTGCAACCTGACTTCGGGCAGGCGGCGCTGGTGCTTTTTGCTTGGGGTGTCATGTATTTCGTGGCGGGGGCACCCATGCTCTTGCTGATCATCATGGCCGGTCTCGTCGTCTTTGGCGGCACGGTCGCTTATGCGAATTCCGAGCATTTTGCCCGCCGGATCGACGGGTTTCTGTCGCCTGAAGTCGCGCCCAATACCCAGCTGGGTTATGCGACCAATGCCATCCGCGAGGGCGGTTTCTTTGGTGTAGGTGTGGGTGAGGGGCAGGTGAAATGGTCGCTGCCCGATGCGCATACGGATTTCATCATCGCTGTCGCCGCCGAGGAATACGGATTGATCTGTGTTCTGGTGATCATCGCGCTTTATGCGGTCATCGTTGTGCGCTCCTTGCTGCGCCTGATGAAGGAACGTGATGTGTTCATCCGTCTTGCAGGGACGGGTCTTGTCTGTGTCTTCGGGGTGCAGGCCATGATCAACATGGGCGTGGCGGTGCGCCTGTTGCCCGCAAAGGGGATGACCCTTCCCTTTGTCTCTTATGGCGGATCGTCCCTGATTGCGGGCGGGATCGCGGTTGGTATGCTTCTTGCCTTTACGCGCAGCAGACCGCAGGGGGCGATCGAGGATATCCTTCTGCGCAGGGCCAACCGATGACAGCGCCGCTTTTGGTTATCGCGGCTGGCGGCACCGGCGGGCATATGTTTCCCGCACAAGCCCTGGCCGAGGCGATGCTGGCCAAGGGCTGGCGGGTCAAACTTTCCACCGACGCGCGCGGCGCGCGCTATACCGGCGGATTTCCTGAGGCGGTAGAAGTAAATGTCGTCGGCAGCGCGACCTTTGCACGGGGCGGCATTGCCCAAAAGCTGATGGTGCCTTTTCGCATCCTCGGCGGCATCGGTGCCGCCATGTGGCGCATGTCGCGCGATCGTCCGGCCGTTGTGGTCGGCTTTGGCGGATACCCCGCGATTCCGGCGATGGCGGCAGCATGGGTCTTGCGCATCCCGCGTATGATCCATGAACAGAACGGTGTCTTGGGGCGGGTCAACCAGCTTTTTGCGCGGCATGTCGACAGGATTGCATGCGGAACGTGGCCCACGGCATTGCCCGGCAGCATCGAAGGTATCCACACCGGCAACCCTGTGCGCGCGGCGATCCTTGAGCAGGCGGGCGCGCCCTATATTCCGCCCGGTGACTACCCGATGTCGATTCTTGTCATGGGCGGGTCGCAAGGCGCGCGCGTGATGTCTGATATCGTGCCGCCGGCAATTGCCGCCTTGCCCGAAGAGATACGCCGCAATATCCGCGTCAGCCATCAGGCGCGTCCGGAAGATCTTGCGCGGGTCAAAGAATATTACGAAAGCGAGTTGCTCAAGGCCGACGTGCAGACATTTTTTGACGATGTGCCGCGCCGCATGACAGATGCGCAACTGGTTATTTCGCGCTCGGGTGCGTCCACTGTTGCGGATGTCAGTGTCGTTGGCCGCCCCGCGATCTGGGTGCCCTACGCCGGAGCGATCCGTGACGAGCAGACGGCGAATGCAAGGCAGCTGGTCGAGGCAGGGGCCGCGGTCTTGATGCAGGAAGCGGAATTTGAAGTGGCACCCTTGACGGCCAAAATGACCGCATTGCTGTCAGATGAGCAAGGGATGATGAAAATGGCGCAGGCGGCTCTTGCTTGTGGTGTGCCGGACGCAACGGAGCGCCTTGTACAACTGGTTGAAAATCTGGCAGAGGCAGGCAAGACATGATGGATGGGAACCCCGTGATGAATGCAGCAACGAAATTGCCCCTTGATGTTGGGCCTATCCATTTTGTCGGCATCGGTGGTATCGGCATGTCCGGCATCGCGGAAGTGCTGCTCAACCATGGCTATACGGTGCAAGGATCCGATCTCAAGGCATCAAAGATCACGGATCGCCTCAAGTCACTTGGCGCGATCATTTATGAAGGCCAGCGCGCCGAGAACCTTGAGGGCGCCGAAGTTATCGTGATTTCCTCGGCCATCAAGCCGGGTAATCCCGAACTCGATGAAGCGCGCGCCAAAGGTCTGCCCGTCGTGCGCCGTGCCGAGATGCTGGCAGAATTGATGCGCCTGAAGTCGAATGTCGCTGTCGCGGGGACCCATGGCAAGACGACAACGACAACAATGGTTGCCGCCCTGCTGGATGAAGGCGGGATTGACCCGACTGTCATCAATGGCGGGATTATCCATGCCTATGGCTCGAACGCGCGTATGGGGCAGGGCGAATGGATGGTCGTCGAGGCCGATGAAAGCGACGGCACCTTCAACCGCCTCCCCGCGACCATTGCCATCGTGACCAATATCGACCCCGAGCATATGGAACACTGGGGAACCGAAGAGGCACTGCATCAGGGCTTTTACGACTTTGTGTCGAATATTCCTTTCTACGGTCTGGCTGTGTGCTGCACCGATGATCCCGATGTGCAGTCGCTGGTGGGTAAGATCACGGATCGCCGTGTCGTAACCTATGGATTCAATGCACAGGCCGATATCCGCGCTGTCAACCTGACCTATGAGGCCGGCACCGCGCATTTCGATATCGCGTTGCAGGCAGAGGGTGCGATGATCGAGGGTTGCGAGCTTCCGATGCCGGGCGATCACAATGTCTCCAACGCCTTGTCAGCAGTCGCTGTTGCGCGGCATCTGGGGATGAAAAAGGATGAGATCCGCACTGCGCTCAAAGGGTTCAAGGGCGTCAACCGGCGCTTTACCAAGGTGGGTGAAGTAAACGGTGTCACGATCATCGACGATTATGGCCACCACCCTGTTGAGATTGCAGCGGTGCTCAAGGCGGCGCGGCAGGCCACCGGCGGTCGCGTGATAGCGGTGCATCAACCGCACCGGTTTACCCGCTTGTCACACCACTTTGACGAATTCTGTGCCTGCTTCAATGACGCCGATGTTGTCGGGATTTCAGAGGTCTTTGCCGCGGGCGAGGCCCCGATCGAGGGCGCAAGCCATCGCGATCTGGTTGCCGGATTGATCCGTCACGGCCACCGCCATGCACGGTCCGTCGAGTCGGAAGACGATCTGGAACGACTTGTGCGTGAACAGGCCAAGCCGGGCGATATGGTTGTTTGTCTCGGGGCCGGTACGATCAGCACATGGGCGAACGCATTGCCAGCCCGCCTGATGGCGTGACCGACCCGTTCGTCCTGATCGGCCTCTGGGTCGTCCTGGCATTCGTTATGGCGGCTGTTCCGTCGACAGATAATCACTGGCGCAGGGCCTATGTGCTGATCGCCGTCGGTGTGCCACTTCTGGTCTGGATTGTCTGGAACGATGGGGTCGCGATGGGGGCGCTTGCGTTGATTGTCGGTGGTCTGGTGCTGCGCTGGCCGGTCTATTTTCTCTGGGCACGGGTGAAGCGTCTGGTGGGGGGGCGCTAGCATGTCCCAGGTACTGGTGCTTGGCCTGATGCTGACTTGTGCAGCGCTGCCATTTGTCTTTCTTGCCAAGCTGATGCGGGCAGGGCAGTCAGGTCTGGCCCTCTCCATCATCTCGGTTATCGGGGCCTCTTTCGTCATTCTCGTCTATGCCAGTGGCAGGCCCTTCGGGATTGACCCCGTGATCGCGATGATGGCTGCGATGCTGGCCTGCACCCCTGCGCTTTTGGGCGGTGCGGCAGGGATGTTTCTTGGCTGGCTCTTACGCCGGCAGGACGACAGGCGCGTTTAGGCTTCCCCGTTTTTACTTGAACAATGTTCAAATTTGTGACAATGACGTGAGCAGTGTTCAAAAATGGAGGCGAATCATGGATATCGCAGAACTGGTCATGATCGGTATTATCGGCGCGGGCTTTCTTGGCGCTTTCTTCCTGTCTTTCTTTCTGGCCAGTCGCCGCATCAAATGGGCGCTGGCGCTCGTGGGTGCGCTTTGGTCCGGCTTTACAGCCTTTGTGTTTTTTGGAATGTACAACGCCACTGGATGGGATGCGATCGGCTATGCGATCTTCCTGATCGGAATTAACGCCCCGACAGGGCTGGGCAGCCTGATAGGTGGTCTGGTCGGATGGGCAAAGAGCGGTAATGAACAGGATGGACAATCTTCCCCTCGTGCGGGGTACACTGACACCGCACCGGTCTCTGGCTGATCTGACATGGATGCGTGTCGGCGGACCGGCAGAGGTGCTGTTCCAGCCTGCTGACACGCAGGATCTGTCCGGTTTTCTTGCTGCACTTGATCCGGCAGTCCCGGTTTTCCCGATGGGCGTGGGCAGTAATCTGATTGTCCGTGATGGTGGGATCAGGGGTGTCGTGATCCGCTTGGGCCGCGGGTTTAACGGGATCGAGATCGGCGCGGATGGCATCACCGCCGGTGCTGCCGCACTGGATGCCCATGTCGCGCGCAAGGCGGCGGACGCGGGCTATGACCTGACCTTCCTGCGCACCATACCTGGCACGATTGGCGGGGCAGTGCGGATGAATGCCGGCTGCTACGGTACCTACATGGCTGATGTCCTCAAGGCCACTACCGTCGTTATGCGCGACGGCACGGTGACAGAGATCAGCGCTGATGCGTTGCAGCTCGCCTATCGCCAGAGTGTTCTGCCCGATGGTGCCGTGATCGTCGCCGCAAGAATGGCACCGCCCGAGGCCGATCCTGCGATGCTGCACCAGCGCATGGCCGATCAGCTTGCCAAACGCGATGAAACCCAGCCCACCAAGGACCGGACAGCGGGCTCGACCTTCCGCAATCCGGCGGGGTTTTCGTCGACAGGGCAGGCCGACGATGTGCATGATCTCAAGGCGTGGAAAGTCATCGATAACGCAGGCATGCGCGGCGCGCGCCTTGGCGGTGCAGTGATGAATACCAAGCATTCCAACTTCCTGACCAATGCGGGCGGTGCGACCGCAGCCGAGCTTGAGGATTTGGGCGAACTGGTGCGGAAAAAGGTTTACGCTAGCCAAGGGATCGCGCTAGAGTGGGAAATCAAACGGGTAGGTCATCGGCGCGATGCCTGAAGCCGTTTGACAAGACCAAAAGGTCAATGATCCAAGGCAAGGATCACAATGAATGACGGGTCGCAAAAGACCCGCTAGCAAGGCGGTAGGGTATGTCGAGCAGGGCAAACCCGAAAGTTGTTGTCCTTATGGGCGGCCGCTCTGCGGAACGCGATGTTTCGCTTAGCTCGGGCCGTGAATGTGCGGCAGCTTTACGGGACGCAGGATGTGACGTGATCGAGGTCGACGCAGACCGCGACGTTGCTGCGCGGCTGGTCGAGATTGCCCCCGACGTTGTATTCAACGCGCTTCACGGTCGCTGGGGCGAAGATGGCGCCATTCAGGGTGTGCTGGAATGGCTGCAAATCCCTTATACGCATTCGGGCATTCTTGCCTCGGCCCTAACCCTCGACAAGCAGCGCACCAAGGATGTGTACCGCAAGGTCGGGTTGCCCGTTGTCGATAGCATTCTGGCGCCAGCCGACGCCGTGCGTGCGGCCCATGTCATGCCACCGCCATATGTGGTGAAACCCTATAACGAAGGGTCCAGCGTCGGTATTTATATCGTGGGTGAAGATGCCAACGGTCCGCCACAACTGGCTGACGATATGCCTGCCGAACTGATGGTCGAGGCCTATGTCCCCGGGCGGGAGCTGACGACAACGGTGATGGGGGACCGGGCACTGACGGTGACCGATATCATCACTGACGGCTGGTATGACTATCACGCGAAATATGCCCCCGGCGGTTCCCGCCACGAGGTGCCTGCCAACATTCCTTCCGACATCTTCGAGGCCTGTATGGATTATGCGCTGCGCGCGCATCAGGCGCTGGGGTGCCGCGGTGTGAGCCGTACCGACTTCCGCTGGGACGAAGCGCGCGGCCTTGATGGGTTGGTCCTGTTGGAGACAAATACCCAGCCCGGCATGACGCCGACATCGCTCACCCCCGAGCAGGCGGCCCATGTCGGCATTTCATTTCCCGACCTGTGCCGCTGGATGGTGGAGGACGCGTCATGCGATCGCTGATCCGCCGCACCGTTGCCGACACAGCACCGCGGGATCCTGCGCCGTCACGGTTGGGCTACCGCTATCAGCGGCTGATGCTGACACCGGGCTTCCGTGGCACGGTACGGATCGGTGTTCCGGTCCTGTTGATCTTGGCGATTGCCGGTTCTTGGTATTCCAAGCCGGAGAACCGCGCAGCACTGGCAGCTACGATCACTGAGACACAGCAGAGCTTTCAGCAGCGTCCCCAGTTCATGGTGCAGACCATGGACGTAACCGGCGGCGACTTGACTGTCATGACCGAAGTCGCGTCCCTGTTGCCGGATGCGTTTCCTGTATCATCCTTTGACCTTGATCTGGAGAAGATACGCGCCGACATCGAAGCACTTGACCCGATCAAATCCGCCAGTGTCCGAGTAGGGCAAGGGGGGGTGCTCAACGTGGCGCTCAGCCCACGGGTGCCCGTCGCGATTTGGCGCGATGGTGACACCTTGCGCTTGATTGATGCCGACAGTGTGCCTTCGGGCCAAATCAGTGCCCGCGCGGAACGGCTTGATCTGCCATTGATCGCAGGGGATGGCGCGGAAGAGAATATCGACGAGGCACTGAGCCTGTTTGCGGCAGCGGGGCCCTTGATTGCACGGGTGCGCGGTCTGGTCCGCATGGGCGAGCGGCGCTGGGACATGGTGCTTGATCGTGACCAGCGCATTTTGTTGCCAAGCGAGAACCCGGTCGCGGCGCTGGATCGTGTGATTGCGCTGAATGATGCACAAGACATGCTGAACCGGGATGTGTCGGTCGTCGACATGCGCAACACCGACAGACCGACGCTGCGGATGAATGAAGAGGCGGCCGATGCGCTGCGCCGCGTGACAACAACAATGAACAATAGGGCAGGGAACTAGATGGGCGACCTTTACGACAGCCAAAGGGCAATGCGGCAAATGCGCAAGGCGGCGATGCAGCGCGGTGTTGTGGCTATTCTGGATGTCGGCACATCCAAGATCGCATGTCTGGTGCTGCGCTTTGACGGACCTGAACAGTTCCGCAGCCGTGATGGTGTCGGGTCCTTGGCCGGTCAGTCCCAGTTTCGGGTGATCGGCGCGGCAACGACACGGTCGCGCGGTGTCCGTTTTGGCGAAGTCGATGCGATGCAGGAGACCGAACGCGCCATCCGGACTGCGGTGCAGGCTGCCCAGAAAATGGCAAATGTGCGTGTGGACCATGTGATTGCATGCCTTTCAGGCGCGCGCCCGCGGTCTTATGGTCTCGATGGCACCTTGAATGTGGCGGGCGGCATGGTCACGGAACAGGATATCAGTCAGGTTATGGCGGCCTGCGATGTGCCGGACTATGGCGCCAACCGCGAAGTGTTGCACGCGCAACCGGTAAACTTTGCTCTTGATCACAGGTCTGGCCTTTCCGACCCGCGTGGCCAGATCGGCAATGAACTCAAGACCGATATGCATATGCTGACGGTCGATGCGACGGCGATCCACAATATCTTTTACTGCATCAAGCGCTGTGATCTGGAGTTGGCCGGAATTGCCTCGTCTGCCTATGTCTCTGGCATGTCGTCGCTGGTCGAGGACGAACAGGAACTGGGCGCGGCCTGCATTGATTTGGGGGGCGGCACCACGGGTCTTTCGGTGTTTATGAAGAAACACATGATCTATGCCGATTCTGTGCGCATGGGCGGGGAACATGTCACCTCCGATATCTCTATGGGCCTGCAAATCCCCATGTCGACTGCAGAGCGGATCAAGACGTTCTATGGCGGCGTTGTCGCAACCGGCATGGACGACCGCGAGATGATCGAGATCGGTGGCGATACCGGCGACTGGGAACATGACCGCCGCACCGTCAGCCGGGCAGAGTTGATCGGCATCATGCGCCCGCGCGTTGAAGAAATTCTAGAAGAGGTGCGCGCGCGCCTGGACGCGGCAGGTTTCGAACATTTGCCGGGCCAGCAGATCGTTCTGACGGGCGGGGGCAGCCAGATTCCGGGGCTCGATGGGTTGGCTAGCAAAATTCTTGGCCAGCAGGTGCGTTTGGGGCGTCCCTTGCGTGTGCAGGGGCTCCCGCAAGCGGCGATTGGTCCGGCATTCTCAAGCGCTGTCGGCCTCACACTTTTTGCCGCGAACCCGCAGGATGAATGGTGGGATTTCGAGATTCCCGCAGAGAATTATCCGGCCCGGTCGCTTAAACGGGCGGTAAAATGGTTTAAAGATAACTGGTGATGCGCAAGATCTTGCTGATCCTTCGAAATGACGGGGGTAAGTGAAGGTTTTTGTCCAGATTTGGTGGCAATTTTGTGTTTTTGTCGTGACCTTTCGGCATCACTTCGTTAATGTGAGTCTCAACAAGCAGTAACCGCCCGCGGGCACGGGCAATAAAAACAGGCGGATTGAGTTATGACTTTGAACCTCTCCCTTCCAGGGCACGAAGAACTGAAACCACGTATTACTGTGTTCGGTGTTGGCGGTGCGGGCGGTAACGCCGTGAACAACATGATCGAGCAAGAGCTTGACGGGACAGAGTTCGTTGTTGCGAACACCGACGCGCAGGCTTTGCAGCAATCTCGTGCCGGGGCCAAGATCCAGATGGGTCTGAAAGTCACCGAAGGCTTGGGAGCCGGTGCACGCGCGACTGTCGGGGCGGCGGCTGCAGAAGAAAGCATCGAACAGATTGTCGACCATCTGGCTGGCGCGCATATGTGTTTTATCACCGCTGGCATGGGAGGCGGCACCGGAACAGGGGCCGCGCCGATCATCGCGCAGGCGGCACGCGAATTGGGTGTTCTGACTGTTGGTGTTGTGACCAAACCCTTCCAGTTCGAAGGCGCAAAGCGGATGAAGCAAGCTGAAGAAGGCGTTGAAGCCCTTCAGAAAGTTGTCGACACGCTGATCATTATCCCGAACCAGAACCTGTTCCGTCTTGCCAATGAGAACACTACCTTCACCGAAGCTTTCGCAATGGCTGATGATGTGCTCTATCAGGGTGTCAAAGGCGTTACGGACCTGATGGTACGCCCCGGCCTGATCAACCTCGACTTCGCAGATGTCCGCGCCGTGATGGACGAGATGGGCAAGGCGATGATGGGCACGGGTGAGGCCGAGGGCGAAAACCGCGCTATCCAGGCCGCTGAAAAAGCAATCGCCAACCCGCTTCTGGACGAGATTTCGCTCGAAGGCGCCAAAGGTGTCCTGATCAACATCACCGGTGGCTACGATCTGACATTGTTCGAGCTTGATGAAGCAGCCAACAAGATCCGTGAAAAGGTCGATGGCGATGCGAATATCATCGTCGGGTCCACGCTGGATACCGGTATGGAAGGCAAAATGCGCGTTTCTGTCGTTGCGACAGGGATTGATGCGTTGGCCAAACCATCCGAAACACCTGTTCCGCGCCGTTCGATGGCTGCGCCGCTTGCACCTGTCGCCGAAGTAGCCGCCGCTGTCGAGGAGCAAGTGCATGAGGCGCCTGCCGCCGTTGCGGAAGCTGCCCCAGAGCCGGTTGCCGCAGAAGAACGGACACTTTTTGAAAGGCTGGATACACCTGCAGAGCCAGCCGCCGCATACCAGCCGGCGCCTGCGCCTCAGCAGGCCGCCGCAGACGACCTGCCGCCACCAGCGTACAAACCGCGGCCGGAGCCTGCTTTGTCCGAGGCCGACAACTTTGTCGCCCCGCGCGCTGCTGCGCCCGGAACCCCATCGCCCGAGGCGCTGGCCCGTCTGCAGGCCGCGGTAAACCGCGTGCCGAATTCGGACACGCCGCGGCAGCAGGCTGCAGCGGCACAGGCCGCACCGGCAGACGCGGAAAAGCCGCGCTTCGGCATCAATTCGTTGATCAACCGGATGACCGGCGCACAGTCAGAGGCCGCGCATCAACCGGCGCGTACCCAGCCCCAAGTCACCGCGATCCATCAGGAAGCCGAGCAGAGTGACGATCAGGAAAAGATCGAAATTCCGGCATTCCTGCGCCGTCAGGCGAACTAACGCGCGTTACATGTTGCTTTGACGTAACGTCTGAGAATAAGAGAGGGCCGCAGCGATGCGGCCTTTTTCTTTTATTTTGAGGGTATTGGCGGGTGCGCCTTATTCTTGACACAGTTTGTGACACAAGTGTTTCAGACCGTCGTAAAGAGTGAGTTGAGAGATCAGGTGTTGCGCCCTAGTTGGGGGGTACCGGCGAAAATGCTGCAAGGGCGAAATACGCGTGCAAACGACACTGAAATCCGACGTTACCTTCGAGGGCACTGGCCTGCACTCGGGCGAAGCTGTGCAGGTTGTCTTGCATCCTGCGGCGGCGAACACGGGAATCGTTTTCCGGCGCACGGATGTGGCTGGGCGCCCAAGGCTTCCCGCTGATTTTCGTGCTGTCATCGTGTCTCCGCTGAATACCCGTCTAAGCAATCAAGATGGCGTCACAATTTCGACAATCGAGCATTTGATGGCAGCGCTTGCAGGCTGCGGCGTGCATAACGTGTTGATCGACGTCGACGGCCCGGAAGTCCCGATCCTTGACGGTAGCGCGGCAAGCTTTGTGCGCGGCATCGTTGCCGCAGGCCTGCGCCGCCTGTCTGCACCCTTGCAGGCAATCGAGGTTTTGCGCGAGGTAGAGGTCTCGGATGGTGATGCAACAGCCAAGCTGTCTCCATCGACGACGCTCCAGATCGACTTCGAGATCGAATTTGCAGATGCAGCAATTGGTCGCCAGAGCAAAACGCTGAATATGGCCAATGGCGCCTTTGTACGGGAACTCTGCGATAGCCGGACCTTCTGCCGCTCTGCTGATGTAGATGCGATGCGTGCCAACGGGCTTGCGCTGGGTGGCACAGTTGAAAATGCCGTCGTGGTTGATGGAGAAAAGGTTCTCACGCCGGGTGGTTTGCGCCACGCGGATGAAGCCGTGCGCCACAAGATGCTGGATGCGTTGGGTGATCTTTATACCGCAGGCGCGCCGATCCTTGGCCGCTATGTCGGGTCGCGCGCCGGTCATGCGATGACAAACAAGCTTTTGCGTGCCTTGTTCGATCAGCCGGATGCATGGCGCTATGTCCAGTGCGATGCCAAAATCGCGGCACGTCTGCCGGGTGTTGGTGTCAGCATCGCCGACCTTGATGCCGTGGCCTGACAACAGCCCACCGACAGTTGATCAATGAGGGGTCAAAAGGCATTTTGCCCCCGATTTTTCTATGCTAGACCGATGCCTAGCCGCTGAGGATGATCCCGACGGTCATGCAGCCAAGTGTGAGTGAGGACGCGAAAATGTCAGTCAGAAAGGGCAACGCCAGCCGTCGGATGTTCCGTCTTGGCGCAGCCGTCAGCTTGGCCGTTCTGGCAGCATGCGGTAACAGCGAACGCGGCGGCGAGCCCCTTGACGCGCTGAGTGCACAGGCAATCTTTGAACGCGGCGAGCGACAGCTTGCACGCGGCAATGCAGATGATGCGGCTTTTACCTTTGGTGAGATCGAGCGCCTTTATCCCTATTCGGAATTTGCGCAGCGCGCGTTGATTATGCAGGCCTTTTCCTATCACCGTGATGAGGATTACCCCAACAGCCGGGCCTCGGCGCAGCGCTACCTTGATTTCTATCCCGCCGAAGAAGACGCGGCCTATGCCGCCTACCTTCTGGCATTGTCCTATTATGACCAGATCGACGAAGTCGGTCGCGATCAGGGGCTGACATTTCAGGCGCTTCAGGCCCTCCGCCGCGTCATCGAACAATACCCCGACAGCGAATATGCCAGAACATCGGTGCTAAAGTTTGATCTTGCCTTCGACCATCTGGCGGCCAAGGAAATGGAGATCGGGCGCTACTATCTCAAGCGTGGCAACTACGTTGCTGCGGCCAACCGTTTCCGCACGGTGGTCGAAGATTTCCAGACCACTTCGCACACCCCCGAGGCACTCCACCGGCTGGTGGAATCCTATCTGTCGCTGGGGCTGGTTGAAGAGGCCCAGACAGCCGGTGCGATCCTCGGTTACAATTATCAGTCCAGTGAATGGTACGCAGCCAGTTTCGCTTTGCTGACAGGCGAGGGGCTTTCGGCGGATTCTACTGGAAACAACTGGCTCTCATCGATTTATCGACAGGTGCTGCGTGGTGAGTGGCTGTAATCATCGCGGGGGCCTCCCCGCCCTTTGGGCTATGATATGCTCCGTGGCTTAGACATCAGGGATATGCTGATCATCGACCGGCTGGAACTTGCCTTCCAACCCGGTTTGAATGTGCTGACAGGCGAGACAGGCGCGGGCAAATCGATCTTGCTGGATGCATTGGGGTTTGTGCTGGGGTGGCGGGGCCGTGCAGAGCTTGTCCGGCAGGGCGCTGAACAGGGCGAGGTGACAGCCTGGTTTGACCTGCCCACAGGTCACCCCGCGCATGCGGTGCTGGAAGATGCGGGTATTATGGTCGAGGATGAGTTGATCTTGCGCCGGATCAACACACGGGACGGGCGCAAGACCGCATGGATCAATGATCGCCGCGTCAGTGGTGAGGTGCTGCGCAATCTGTCTGAAACGCTTGTGGAATTGCATGGGCAACACGATGACCGTGGCCTTTTGAACCCGCGTGGTCACCGCCAAATGCTTGATGGCTATGCCGGTTTGGAAACGGCGCTTGAAAAGACCCGCCAGAGCTGGCGTGCGCTTGCGGCGGCGCAACGCGATCTGGCTGCTGCAGAAGCAAAGATTGCCGAGGCCCGTGCAGAAGAGGATTTTCTGCGCCATGCGGTCGCCGAGCTGGATGCTCTGGCGCCCGAAGAGGGAGAGGAAGCGACGCTGGATACGCAGCGCAGACTAATGCAAGCCGCCGAGAAAATCCGTGCCGATATTGCCAAAGCCGCAGAAGCGCTTGGGCTGCAAGGGGCGGAAGGGATGGTTGGTGATGCGTCGCGCTGGCTGCAAGGGGTTGCAGGTGACGCCGAGGGGCGTCTCGATGATCCGCTGGAGGCTCTAGAAAGGGTCCTTTTGGGGCTGGATGAGGCACAGCGCGGGGTTGCCGATTGTCTGGATGCCTTGTCTTTCAACACCGCCGAACTGGAGGATGTGGAAGAACGGCTTTTTGCGATCCGCGGTCTGGCGCGCAAGCACAATGTGCTTCCCGATGCTCTGAGCGGCTTTGCTGATGATCTGCGCGGACGTTTGGCAATGCTGGATGATGGTGCGCGCGATTTGGCCGCCTTGACCAAAGCCGTTCAGACCGCGCAGGCCGCCTATGATGCAGCCGCAATGGCCCTGCGTGGTGAACGGCAAAAGGCCGCGAAACAGCTGGATGCGGCCATGGCCAAAGAGCTTGCCCCTCTCAAGATGGAGCGTGCTGTCTTCGCGACGATGATGTCCGATGCCGAACAGCCCGGACCGGAGGGGATTGATGTTGTCGCCTTCACCGTTGCAACAAATCCCGGTGCTCCCGCTGGCCCTCTGAACAAGATTGCATCGGGCGGTGAACTCAGCCGTTTTCTTCTGGCGCTCAAGGTCTGTCTGACCCAGGACGCCAGCGGCCTGACAATGATCTTTGACGAAATTGACAGAGGCGTCGGTGGCGCGACAGCCGATGCCGTCGGGCGACGTCTGGCTGAATTGGCGGCAGGTGGGCAGGTTCTTGTGGTGACCCACTCACCCCAGGTGGCGGCCTTGGGCGGGCACCACTGGCGTGTGGAGAAACAGCAAACCAGCGATGAGACCCGCTCGACCGTTGTTCCGCTTGATGCAGAGGCTCGCATTGATGAAATCGCACGGATGCTGTCGGGAGACACGGTGACAGAAGCCGCAAGACATGCCGCGCGTGCGCTGGTCAAAGCCTGAACAAAAGTGGGCGCCGCAATAAAGCGACGCCCTGAACTTTTACCGGTTACCAATCCCACTCATACCAGCGTATCTCGGCCACTCACCTCCTCGATACGCATCGTTCATTTTCAGGGCCCGCAATCAGCTGCCCTAAACAACACCAAGTACCTAATGCGAGAATGCAGGTCAGTACTTTTCACTCACTAACCAAAGAGGCAACACACGCCTCTTAATCTTACGTTAACAAAGAATAGAGATTCGCAGCAACCTATACCAAAGTATGTCATAAATTGTGATCTAAGTTGGTCTAGATGAGTGTCGATATCACAAGAAGCCAATAATTATTGAATAAATCGAGCGTGATGCATGATTACCATAAATGAAAAAATGGCATAAAATTTCAAAAATGGTGAAAATATGCAGTATATTTCACTGGGCACTCTCCAGGCGTCTCCCGTTTGTTTCTTGGGGTCGTGTGGTCGGTTGGCCGCGCCGGACGCGTGAGGGCCTTGCGGGGTGACCGGTTGCCATATGTGCTGCCACGGCAGTTCTGTTGGCTGCGGTGTGAAAGGCATGCAGTCCCCGGAAATTCTACTTGGAAGCGCCAAGTGCATGAAATAGACCTTAGGTCGCGATAGGGTTTGAACCCTGAGTGAATTTTGATCGCGCCAAGCCGCTCGTAAGAAAGCAAATTGGATGGGGAAGCCAGTCAAAGCGTTGCTACAGCAAGGGATTGCTGACGCAACACTGGCGTGCCGTGATGCCGCGCGGGTTATGAAGACACATGGCCCCAACCAGATCCAGTTCTGGTTCATAGCCCTGGCGATCGGGATCGCAGCAGGGTTTGCAGCGGTGCTGTTCCGGCTTGGCATCTACGCGATCCAGACGACGGCTTATGGCTCGGATGATGTGTTGACGCTACATTCATTTGCCGCAAACCTTTCGTGGTATCAGATATTGCTGATCCCCATATGTGGCGGCCTGATTGTTGGTATCATACTGGACCGCTTCACCGATGATGGACGGGTGCGGTCGGTGGCGGACGTGATCGAAGGTGCTGCTTTGTCTGAAGGGCGCGTCGAAGTCAGGCGCGGCTTGGCCTCTGCGGCGGCCTCGATGATCACCCTTTCGACCGGAGGCTCTTCGGGGCGCGAGGGGCCGGTCGTCCACCTTGCCGCCGTAATTTCGACGGGGATTTGCAGGTGGATCAATGCCAACGGAATCACCGGCCGCGATCTGCTGGGATGCGCTGTTGCTGCTGCGGTATCGGCCAGCTTTAACGCCCCGATCGCAGGGGCACTTTTTGCATTGGAAGTGGTGCTGCGCCATTTTGCCGTGCATGCCTTTGCGCCGATCGTGATCGCATCAGCCGTGGGAACGGTGATCAATCGTCTGATCTTTGGTGATGTCACCGAGTTTTCGCTTCCCGTGCAGAATGCTTTGGGCTTTTACGTAGAGCTGCCCGCCTTTCTGATCCTTGGTCTGGTGTGCGGGCTTGTTGCTGTGGCGCTGATGAAGGCCATCTTCTGGGCCGAGGACGTCGGGAATTACGTGCAGCGCGAAACCGGTATCCCGCGCTACCTTCGTCCGGCGATTGCGGGTGCCTTGCTGGGTGGTCTGGCGATCTGGTGGCCGCATATCATTGGTGTCGGATATGAAACGACATCTGCCGCGCTGACCGGTGAATTGCTGCTTCATGAAGCCATCGTCTTTGTCATCCTCAAGGTCGTGGCCGTTGCAATCACGATGGGCGGTCGTATGGGGGGCGGTGTATTTTCCCCTTCGCTGATGATCGGGGCGCTGACAGGGCTGGCCTTTGGGATCATATCAACGGCGATTTTCCCGACTGTTTCGGGTAGCGGGACACTCTACGCGCTCGCCGGTATGGGCGCTGTCGCCGCGGCCGTACTGGGTGCGCCGATTTCGACAACCTTGATCGTTTTTGAGCTGACGGGGGACTGGCAGACGGGACTGGCGGTGATGGTCGCTGTTTCTCTCTCGACAGCCTTGTCATCGCGCATTGTAGACCGGTCTTTTTTCCTTACCCAGTTGGAAAGGCGCAATGTGCATCTGGCCGCAGGGCCCCAAGCCTATCTATTGGCAACATTCAAAGTCTCTTCGATCATGCGCGAGATGGACGCTGTAAACGCGGCCTCGGAAGAGGATTGCTGGGATTTTGTGCGTGATGGTGTCTACGTTGATGGCAATGCCACGTTGGAACAGGCCATGCCTATCTTTGAAAGGGGCGGTCACCGCTTTATCCCCGTTGTCACGCTGGGTGGTGAAGATGCCCCGCCCGAACTGTGGGGCGCCCTGTTTCAGGTAGATGCCCTGCGCGCGATGAACCGTGCCCTGTCAGAAACCGCAGCCGAAGAGCATTCCTAGACCTGCTCCACCGCGACTTTTTCCGAATAAAAGGCCAGATGATCCTTGATTGCGCTGACCGCCTCGAACGGGTTTTCGTAAGACCATGCAGCATTTGCAATCGGCCCGCTCTTGGCTTCTATGGTGAAATAGTTTGCTTCGCCCTTGTAGGGGCACTGAGACTTGAAGTCGGTCGGTTCAAGAAAGGCCATCGCAAGGTCTGCACGGGGAAAGTAAATCACGGGTGGATAGTCACCTTCCACCAGTTCAAGCGCATTCGTGCTTTCGCCGATAACTGCGCCAGCTGCGCGGACGACCCAGGTGCCTGTCGCGGGGCGGATTTTGATGTGATCAGCCATTGTGATTTCCTTTTCGTCAAACGTGGTAAGCGACCGGTGACCCGAACGAACCTAGAGGTGCCAAGTGACAGGATAATGTCAGAGCGGCGCGCAGGCTTTTGTCAGCCAGTCGTGTGTCTGTGCATCCAGTCGCGGGGCAAGAAGTGACAATGTATCGGCATGATACCGATCAATCCAGACCCGTTCTGCATCGGTCAGCAAGTCCGTGTCGATAAGTGCGCGGTCAAACGGCACATAGGTCAGGGTTTCAAACGCCAGCATGTCGCGCTTGTCACCGGCGGCAAGGGCAGGGGCTGGGACAACGACAATCAGATTTTCGATACGGATACCGAATGCGCCCTCGCGGTAATAGCCGGGCTCATTGGACAGGATCATACCTTCCTTCAGGGCCACGTCGGACCGGCGCGATATGCTTTGCGGCCCTTCATGTACGCTCAGATAGCTGCCAACGCCGTGACCGGTTCCATGATCATAGTCTTGCCCTGCGAGCCACAAGGGGGCGCGGGCCAATGCATCAAGATGCTGCCCCCCCACACTTTGCGGAAAACGAATGCGACTGATTGCGATCATCCCTTGCAGCACGCGGGTGTAGCAGGCCTTGTGGTCATCCGTCGGGGTGCCAATCGCCATTGTGCGCGTAATATCAGTGGTGCCGTCGACATACTGACCGCCGCTATCGACCAGCAATAACTCACCTTGGGCGACAGGACGGTTTGTCTCTTCTGTGACGCGGTAGTGGACAATTGCGCCATGTGGTCCGGCGCCACAGATCGTTTCAAAGCTGATATCGCGTAAGGCATTGGTTTGCATGCGAAAGCCTTCCAGGGCTTTGACAACGTCGATTTCAGTAAGGCCGCCCTTGGGGGCCTCTGTGTCCAGCCAAGCAAGAAAGCGCACCATCGCGACCGCATCGCGCATGTGGGCTGTCTTTGCGCCGGCGATTTCAGTGTCATTCTTGCAAGCTTTGGGCAGGATGCAGGGGTCATGGCCCTCTACAACATTGCACCCTGCCTTTCGCAGCACGGTGGCGACAATATCGGGGCAGGTGCGCTTGTCGATCAGTACCTTGCCGTCAAGACGCCCCAGCGCCGCGGAAAAGCTGTTGATATCATGGGTGGTAACATCCGGCCCAAGGTGGTCGCGAATGGCGTCGGTCTTGCCAGCGCCTGCGAATAACGCGACGCGCCCGTTCTTGTGCAGGATCGCGAAAGCCTGCGGGACCGGGTTGCGCGCAATGTCGGTGCCGCGAATATTGAGCAACCACGCAATGCTGTCCGGCAAGGTCAGCACGGCTGCGGTTTCGCACATGTCCGCCGCCAGCCGCGCGCGCTTGGCAGCATGTGTTTCCCCCGCATGTTCAAGGGCATGGGCCGTGAAAGGTGCTTCAGGCGGAGGCGGCTGGTCTTCCCAGATCATATCGACAAGGTTGTCTGTCGCGACCAGAGAGAAATCTGCCAGTTTTTCGCGTAGCCCCGCAATCTCCGACACCGTGTGCAGCCACGGGTCATAGGCCAGTGTGCCACCACCCGGCAACTGCGCGGTCAGCCAATCGGCCAACTGTGTTTCCGGCCAGTGCACCGGTGTATAGACGTCTGCGACCTGCGTGCGAACCTGCACGCGATACCGCCCGTCGATGAAAACGCCTGCAACATGGGGCAGAACCGCGCAAAACCCGGCAGACCCCGAAAATCCGGTGAGCCACTCTAGCCGCGCGTCCCGTGGGGTGACGTATTCGCCCTGATGGGCATCTGCGCGTGGTACCAGAAACACGTCAAAACCGCGCTGCGCCATCACCGTGCGCAAGGCCGCCAGCCGTGGTGGCCCCTGTTCAGGTGAAGATTGCGCCTCAAATGTTTGAAACATAGTTGAAACCCACCATACTTGATTTTCCGGTCAAGCGACCCCAGGGACATCCGGCACCCGAAATCGCCGCCTTCAGCTTGCCTTTCGCATCCCCAGTACACGGGCGCGTTTGCGCGGGTCGCTGTCAAAAAGGCTCGCCAGTTGTTCGGTCATCGCGCCGGCAAGCTGTTCGACATCCGTGATTGTCACGGCGCGCTCGTAATAGCGGGTGACGTCATGGCCAATCCCGATTGCAACCAGCTCGACTGCTTTGCGTTTTTCGATCATTGCGATCACATCGCGAAGGTGTTTTTCAAGGTAATTCGCGGGGTTAACGGACAAAGTTGAGTCGTCAACCGGTGCGCCATCCGAGATGACCATCAGGATTTTGCGCTGCTCGTGCCGCGCAACGATCCGCCGGTGCGACCATTCCAGCGCCTCGCCGTCGATG
>CAZTKF010000025.1:0-34125 GCA_964614205.1 uncultured Loktanella sp.
GGCGTACAGTGCCCGCAGAGGTCGCAAAGACCACTTGCAGGTCGTCCCATTCTTCTTCGGGCCGGTCCACAGGCATAATGGCTGCGATCGACACACCCTGCGGGATCGGCAGGATATTCACGATCGCCTTGCCCTTGGCAGTGCGGCTGCCCAGCGGCAGACGCCAGGTCTTGAGCTTGTAGACCATGCCGTCGGTCGTAAAGAACAGCAGTTGTGTATGGGTGTTGGCCACAAAAAGCGTGGTGACCACATCCTCTTCTTTGGTCTGCATCGACGACAGACCTTTGCCGCCGCGCCGCTGCGCGCGGAAATCGGCAAGGGCGGTGCGTTTGATATACCCGCCCGAGGTCACGGTCACGACCATGTCTTCTTTCTCGATCAGGTCCTCGTCTTCCATGTCGCCGGACCAGTCGACAACTTCGGTGCGGCGAGGGACAGCGAAGAGCTCGCGCACCTCGTGCAATTCATCGCGGATGATTTGCATGATGCGTTCGCGTGATCCCAGAATTTCAAGATATTCACGGATTTTGCCCGCCAATTCCTGCAATTCGTCCGTCACTTCCTTGACGCCGATCTGGGTCAGGCGCTGCAGACGCAACTCCAGAATAGCACGTGCCTGTGTTTCGGACAGGTTGTAGGTGCCGTCCTCGTTCGCAGTATGAGTCGGGTCATCGATCAGCGCGATGTATTCAAGAATCGTTTCCGCAGGCCAGCGCCGTGTCATCAGTTTTTCACGGGCAGTCGCGGCATCGGCCGATGACCGGATAGTCGCGACGACCTCGTCGATATTGGTGACAGCCACCGCCAGACCGCACAGAATGTGCGACCGCTCGCGCGCCTTGCGCAATTCATAAGCGGTGCGGCGGGCGACCACATCTTCGCGGAAGTCCACAAAGGCCGTCAGGAACGCACGCAGTGTCAACTGCTCTGGTTTGCCGCCATTCAGCGCCAGCATGTTGCAGCCGAAATGCGTTTGCATCGGGGTAAAGCGGAACAGCTGGTTAAGAACGACCTCGGCTGTGGCATCGCGCTTCAACTCGATCACGACACGCACCCCGTGACGGTCGGATTCGTCCTGTACGTGGGCGATACCTTCGATCTTTTTATCGCGCGCAGCCTCTGCGATCCGGTCGATCATCGAAGCCTTGTTCACCTGATAGGGTATTTCATTGATGATAATGGCATAGCGATCCTTGCGGATCTCTTCGACCGCGGTCTTGGCACGGACGATGACCGATCCGCGGCCTTCAAGATAGGCTTTGCGCGCACCAGAACGGCCAAGGATGATCCCGCCGGTCGGGAAATCGGGGGCAGGGATGTATTCGATCAACTCTTCCGAGGTCATATCGGGATTGTCGATCAGCGCGAGCGTGGCATCGACAACTTCGCCAAGGTTATGCGGCGGAATATTCGTCGCCATCCCTACCGCAATGCCGCCCGCGCCATTGACAAGCATATTGGGAAAGCGGGCGGGCAGAACCGTGGGTTCACGGTCCTTGCCGTCATAGTTGTCCTGAAAATCGACCGTTTCCTTGTCGATATCAGCCAGCATATAGGCCGCAGGCTTGTCCATCCGCACTTCGGTATAACGCATCGCGGCCGCCCGGTCGCCATCCATCGAGCCGAAGTTGCCCTGACCATCCAGAAGCGGCAGCGACATCGAGAAGTCCTGCGCCATCCGTACCAAGGCGTCATAGATCGCACTGTCGCCGTGCGGGTGGTACTTACCCATGACATCGCCCACAGGCCGTGCGGACTTGCGGTAGGATTTGTCATGGGTGTTACCGGATTCGTGCATCCCATACAGAATCCGCCGGTGCACCGGTTTCAGCCCGTCACGCAGGTCCGGAATGGCACGCGACACGATGACGCTCATCGCGTAGTCAAGATAGCTGGTTTTCAGCTCGTGTTCGATCGTCACCGATGGTCCGTCGTATGCCGCAGGCATTGGCGGATTTTCTTCATCGTTTTCAGGTGTTTCTGGGGTGTCGTTCACGTGATCCGCCTGTCGGGTATGATACTGCTACATGTGGTTGCGAGCACTCTATCAGACACTTGATATGGGGCGCAACGCTGGATGCACCGCAGCATTAGCAGCCAAGGCGATGCGCTGCTAATATATTGTTTTTGTTGACATAAACATGAAGGCAGAGATCATATTAATCAGGCACCACTGCGCTAAAGGAGAAAAGATGCCGTCAGAGACCCAATTGATGCTTGAGGGATACGGGCTTACCACCGCCGAGTTGTTCTATCATATGCCCGATTATCCGCATGTTCTGAACACCTTCGTCTGGCAGGATTATGACCGCGCGCCGGACCACGACAAGCTCTTGAATTTCATCAGTTTTTGGCACGAGAAGCTTGACGGACCCTTGCATTCGGTCCGCTTTGTCCACCGCAAGATGATCAGCCCGGGCGAATGGCGCAACGTGACAGGCGAATTTACCTATCACTAAGTGCTAGAACTGTCCGGACGCAGGCTGCGGGATCAGGGGAATATCGCGTGGCGGGGCGTTGCAGGCAGAAAGTGTGAAAGCAGTGATCAGGATAAGAAGGCGCTTTTGCATTGAGTGACCCTTTGTCGTCTGCCAGCCAAGTTAATCGGGTCGGCTGATTTGGCAATCACGATAGCGCCTTATTCGCTATTTTCCGCTTAACGCGCGCGTTTGAGCATTCCGAAAAGATCACGCGGATCATCTGGGTCGGCAATAAGATCGAGGTCGATGTAGAACGGCGTGTCCTGAATCTTCTTGTGCACATAACGTAGCGCACTGAAGTCTTCGATGGCAAAGCCGACACCATCAAACAACGTCACTTCACTGGCGGACTGGCGGCCTGCCTGTTGACCTGTGATGACCTGCCACAGTTCGGTGACCGGGTGATCGTCGGGCATCTGCTGGATTTCACCCTCGATTCGCGTCTGCGGCGGGTATTCCACAAAGACCGAGGACCGCGCGACGATATCTCGATGCAATTCCGTCTTGCCGGGGCAGTCTCCTCCGATGGCATTAATATGCACCCCCGCTCCGACCATATTGTCGGTCAGAATCGTTTGCATGTCCTTGTCGGCGGTCGCGACGGTAATGACATCCGCGCCTTCGATCGCCTCTTCCGGGGTCGTGCAGGGGGTGATCTCGAAACCCAGGCCAGCAAGGTTCTTCATACATTTTTCTGTGGCAGCGTGGTCAAGGTCATAGAGACGGATATTTTCAATCCCGCAGACAGATTTGATCGCAAGACACTGGAACTCGGACTGTGCGCCGTTGCCAATCATCGCCATCGTCTTCGCTTGGGGCGCAGCAAGGTACTTGGTTGCAACCGCCGACATTGCCCCTGTGCGCAGCGCCGTCAGGATGGTCATCTCGGAAAACAGGATGGGATAGCCATTATCCACTTCGGACAGAACACCGAAAGCGGTGACAGTTTGCAGGCCCTCTTTCATGTTCTTGGGGTGGCCGTTGACGTATTTGAAGCCATACAGCACACCGTCCGACGTTGGCATCAGCTCGATCACCCCGACCTCCGAATGACTGCCGACGCGGGGTGTTTTATCGAACAGCTCCCAACGGGCAAAATCAGCTTCGATTTCCCGCGCCAGATCGGCCAGAAATGTCTCGATCCCCACATGATGGACCAAGCGCATCATGTTATCGACGCTGACAAATGGCACCATGGCCAGTTTGGATGCTTTCAGACTCATGATTTGCTCCGAGTGGGGCGGTCAAACACGCGGCGACCGAGAAGTGAGGCGGTCAGATCGACCATCAGGTTCGCGGTCTTGCCGCGATCATCGAGAAACGGGTTCAGTTCGACCAGATCAAGCGATGTGACCAGATCACTGTCAGAGAGGATTTCCATAACCAGATGCCCCTCGCGGACAGTCGCACCGCCGGGGACGGTGGTGCCGACGGCAGGGGCAATAGATGGATCAAGGAAATCAACATCCAGCGATACATGCAGCATCCCGTTTTCGGCGGCGACTCGTTCAAGGAAGGCGTTGAGCGGCGCGCTGATGCCCTCTTCGTCGATGCGACGCATATCGACCAACGCGACATCTGCTTCCGACAGGATAGCATGTTCGGCAGCGTCCACCGACCGCAGGCCTATCATGCAGATGTTCTGCGTCTTGACCTTGGCAGGCAGGGGCGGAAAGGCCCCGAAGCCGTCGCGCCCCGTCACATAGCCGACGGGCGTGCCGTGAAGGTTGCCGCTGTCTGTGGTGTCGGGCGTATGAATATCGCTATGCGCATCAAGCCAGAGGGCGAAAAAGGGGCGTCCTTGCTTCTGGGCATGGGCTGCCATGCCCGCCACAGTGCCGGCGGCCAGCGCATGATCGCCACCCAGAAAGATCGGCATCCCGCGCGTGGCCGTGTCTTGTGCCGCGTCCATCAGCGTATGCGTCCAACCGACATTTTCGGCCAGTTTGTGCACCAAAGGGTTGGCAGGTTCGGGCACTTTTACAGCGCGCGGCGCAAGGTTTCCCACGTCTTCCACGGTATGTCCCAGCTTGGTGATGGCCTCGGCAATCCCTGCGGTCCGAAAGGCATCCGGCCCCATCAGACAGCCTTGGCGGCGCTTGCCGCAGTCGACGGGCGCGCCGACCAATATGCAGTGTTTTTGTGTCATATGCGCAGTGTTGCCCAAAACAGGGGGTGGGTTAAGGCAGCAAATTGTGCAAAATGGTGACGAATATAACAGATTGGATAGTCTTAATGGACGAAATGGACGGTCACCTGATTGCTGCGCTGAAACGCAACGGGCGCGCATCGCTTTCAGAGCTCGCCGATCAGCTTGGCGTGACCCGCAGCACGGTCCGTGTGCGCCTTGATAAGTTGGTGCAAGGCGGCGAGATCGCTGGCTTCACGGTGCTGACGCGCTCTAACGTGCGGCCAGATGCGGTGCGCGGGTTGATGATGCTGGCGATCGCGGGGCGCGGGGCGGAAAAGACCATGAAGCAATTGCAGCGCATGCCCGAGGTTCAGGCGGTCCATTCAACCAACGGCACTTGGGATCTGATCGCCGAAATCGGCACCGATACGCTGGAAAACTTCGATCAGGTGCTGTTCGCGATCAGGCGGCTGGAGGGGGTTACACGGTCCGAGACGAACCTGCTGCTCTCGACCCGCCGCTAAGGCGCACAGCAATAATCCATCCGATCATCAAGCCAAAGGATGCTAACGCATTCCAGCTGGCCATAGACAGGCTGAACAGTTCCCAACTGACCTGATCGCACATCACAACCCGCGGTCCCGCGACGGCAAGCAGGTCAGCCCCGCTCAATCCTTCAAGGCTGCTGACGCCTGTGCAACTGCTTGGTCCTTCCCACCAATCACGTTCGACACCTGTATGAAACACGCCGATCCCAGCAGTTGTCGCTGCCGCAAGCGCCCCCAGCGCGGGCAGGAACGGACCCGCAAAACGCAGCGCCAGCGCCCCGATCAGGATAGCGGCGAAATGCGGCCAGCGCTGCCAAAGGCACATCGCACAGGGCGGGTATCCCAAGGCTTGGAACAGATAGGCCCCGGCCAGAAGTGCGGCGGAACCGCCCGCAGCAAGAAGGATCATCAGGTTTCGGGTCATAGCATACCTACCATAGCGAAACCGCCGATAAGCAGTACGCAAAAGAGAACAAACATCAGGCCCAGCCGCCTTTCGATGAAGTCGCGGATGGGGGCGCCGAATTTCCACAGCAAGGCTGCGACAAGAAAGAACCGCAATGCACGTGCAAAGATCGAAGACGCGATAAAGACCGACAGCGGCAGACCGGTGACGCCAGAGGCAATCGTGATCACCTTGAAGGGCAGGAAGGTCACACCAGCCACGACAACGGCCCATGCACCGTATTCATTAAAGACCGCCGACATTTCTGCAAAGCTGTCGGCCTTGCCATAGATCTCAAGGATCGGCTGGCCGACTGTCTCCATCAAGGCTGCCCCGATGTAGTACCCGAACAAGCCGCCCGCGACCGAAGCCACTGTCGCAACAGCGGCGATCACGAATGCGCGCGAGGGCCGCGCGATGATCATCGGGATCATCAGGACATCAGGCGGGATCGGGAAAAAGGACGATTCCACAAATGACACGATCGCCAGCGCCCAAAGGGCATGAGGCGATTGCGCCAGCGAAATAGTCCAGTCGTACAGCCTGCGTAACATGCTTTGCCCGTTTGTTTGATGTGCTTAGGCCACGCGCAGCGCCTATCGTCAAGCGTCCTGATGCGATCTGCGGCCTCTGGTAAATCGCGATTGACGCGCACCCGCATGCACATTAGGACAGGCGCTGTTGCCGATGTGGCGGAATGGTAGACGCAGGGGATTCAAAATCCCCCGATAGCAATATCGTGAGAGTTCGAGTCTCTCCATCGGCACCAGATGGTCTTGCGTGTAGACCTGCCCAATCAAACCACCATAAATTGTGTAGTTGCGATTATTTGCCACAAGATGGGCACATAAGAACAGTTTTACACGACATTTCTGGAATCTGTATGTAGGATTGCCCGAATATGGCCGCTTTAGGCTTGCAAAAACGGCGCGGGGTTGAAAAAGCTGTTTAGAACGGGCGGTTATTACATCCTCAAGAAAAACATGCTGGCTGATGATTTTGGCGGCCTGCAAAAAGCAGATTATAGATATGTCCAAAGCATTCAGGGCAGGCGGCTGATGACAGGATTTAAGGCAGACCGGACATCACAGAAGACAGCGGAAGCCGACACGCCATCGGACAGCGCGACGTATGTGACCGTGACGCCCGTGAGCGACAAAGCTGATATCCTCGATTTGATCGGTGCTGATGTTGATTTCATTCGATTTGATGCCGTCAATCCGGAGTCCGGTGTCGTGACCTTTACCAACGGACAGAGCATGTCCTTTTCCGAGATTGACAGGGTTGTGCCCTGTTTTACGCCCGGAACGGCTATTGCGACCCCCAAGGGGGAGGTTGCGGTTGAAACGCTCAAACCCGGTGATCGCGTCCTGACCCGTGATAATGGAATCCAGACCATCCGCTGGGCTGGCACGAAACGGCTGGACTTTGCACAGTTGAAGGCGGCCCCCCAGTTGCGCCCCATCAAGATCATGGCAGGCGCGCTTGGCGACAACATGCCGGAAACAGACATGCTGGTTTCGCCCAGCCACCGCATGTTGATCGTGTCACATCAGGCAGAACTCTATTTCGGCCAGTCCGAGATTCTGGTCGCCGCCCAGCATATGCTGGCCATGGACGGGGTCGCGGTCGATGACCAGCCCTACATAACCTACATCCACTTCATGTGCGACAATCATGAAATTGTCCTTGCAAACGGCGCATGGAGCGAAAGCTTTCAACCGGCCGATTTGACCCTCAAAGGCTTTGACAGCGCGCAGCGCGATGAATTGTTTGCCCTGTTTCCCGAGTTGGAAACGGCGGAAGGGATCGCGGCCTATCGCGCGGCCCGCCGTACGTTGGGCCGGCGCGAAGCGAAATTGCTCTTCACTGGTTAGCGGCGCGCCAGGCTTTCCAGTCCTCGGGCGTATCCAGATCAAGCCGTGCGCGATCGTCGGGCAAAGGGACCAGACAGGTCCTGTTGCGCAGCGGTTTCACAAGGCTTTCACCGCCGCTATCCCCCCTGAGATCTGCGAAAGCCGGACGCAGTGTCGCATCAAACAGGATCGGATGTCCCGGTTTGCCCTCTGCCGTGGCGCCCCGCCAGACAAGATAGTCAGGCTGGGATTTGCGGGCAGCGAGAACAGCACGCAAATCCGAGGTCTCCAAAGCGACAAGATCGGCAAGTGTGATCATGAAGGCAGGGGCAGCCGGCAGGTGCTGCACTGCGCCGCGCATGGTTCCTGACAGGCCCTCGGCCGCCTCGGGAACAGCCAGCAGCGCAACATCAAGGTCTGAAATGACCGCTTGCCTTGCCTCTGCCGCTGGTGGCAAGGCGACAAAGACCGGTTGACCGACCGCAAGCGCCATCAGCACCTGACGGCGAAGCAAAGGCACACCGCCCACGTCTTCCAGCAGTTTATCGCGTCCTGCCATGCGCGATGACCGACCCGCCGCAAGGATCAGGATCGGGATCATCCGCGCATCACTGTGCCGTCGGGGTCAAATAACGGCTGTGTCAGACGTTTGGCCTTGCGCCGTTGTCCCATGATTTCAATCTCGGCCTCCAGATCGTCCACGGCAAGCGCACGCGGCACAAGCGCCAGCGCAATTGATTTGCCAGCATGATGTGAATAGCCGCCCGATGTGCAGAACCCCTGTACCTTGCCATCAATGAAGACGGGCTCGTAGGCCACAACATCGGCGTCATCCGCATCGACCTCGAACACGACAGACGTCCGGGCAGGGGGCGTTGTCCGCTCGGCCTCGGCTGCGGCCCGCCCGATGAAATCAGCGTCTTTCCTAAAGCTGATGAAACGGTCCATGCCAGTCTCGGCAGCGGTATAATCAGGCGAAAACTCTGACAGCCATGACCCGAAGAAACGGTCGAGCCGCAGCGACATCATCGCGCGCATCCCGAAGGGGGCAAGCCCCAACGGCTGCCCCGCTTGCCAGAGTGTCCACCATAATTGGCGCTGATCCATGGGATCGCAATAGATCTCGTACCCCAGATCGCCCGTATAGCTGACACGCTGCACGATACACGCCACCTGTCCTACGGTCATTCGCCGCACGTCCATGAACGCGATCCCTGCCACGTCATCGCGCGTACAGGCCGCCAGCAGTGCACGCGCCTTTGGTCCGGCGATCTGGAAACCGGTGCGCCTGTCCGAGATGTTTTCGACATGCGCGTCGGGGCTGGCGTTCTGCATGAACCAGCGCTGGTGGATCGCCTGCGCACCATAGCTTGCTGTAAGCTGGAACTCTTCCTCGGTCAGACAAGATACCGTGAAATCCCCCCAAAGTCGCCCCTTGGGTGACAGCATCGGCGTCAGCGACATGCGCCCCGGTTGTGGAATGCGCCCCGCCATGATCCGGTCAAGCCATGCGCGCGCGCCTGCGCCCGTGACAGCAAATTTGCCAAAGTTCTGGACTTCATTGATGCCCACGCCAATGCGCACCGCTTGCACTTCGCGCGCGGTGGCCGCAAAGGCGTTAGAGCGGCGGAAGGTCGGTGTTTCGTAGTCCGGCTCACCTTCTTGGGCGAAATAGTTGGCGACCTCGAGCCCGAATTGATGGCCCCAGACCGCGCCCAGATCACTGAAAATATCATACATCGGTGTCGTACGATGGGGCCGCGCCGCAGGCAGTTCCTCGTTCGGGTAGCTGACGGAGAAGCGGTTCTGGTAGTTCTCGATCACCTTGGGGCGCGTATAGCCCGGCGTGATCCACTTACCATAGCGCCCGACATCCATCGCCGTGACATCGCGCTCGCATTCGCCTTCAACCATCCATTGCGCCAGCATCAGGCCGACACCGCCCCCCTGACTGAAGCCTGCCATCACGCCACAGGCCGACCAGTAGTTGCGCAAACCGGGCACTGGCCCCACAAGCGGATTGCCATCAGGGGCAAAGGTAAAGGGGCCGTGGATAACGGATTTCACGCCAGCGCGTTCCAGCACGGGAAACCGCCGATAGGCAAAATCGATCGAGTCCGCGATCTTATCAAGGTTGTCGGGCAGCAGTTCATGCCCGAAATCCCAAGGAGTGCCATCCACAGCCCAGGGCTTGCAGGTCTGTTCGTAGAACCCGATGCACAGGCCGCGCCCTTCCTGACGCAGATAGCTTTCGCCGGCGGGGTCCATCACATGCGGATGCTCGGTGTCGCGTTCGTAAATCTCGGGCAGGTCGTCGGTCACGATATACTGGTGTTCCATCGGATGCAGCGGGACGTAGGAGCCTGCCATCGCCGCCACTTCGCGCGCCCAGAGACCTGCCGCATTGACCACATGCTCGGCGTGGATGGAGCCTTTGTCGGTGACCACATCCCATGTGCCATCGGGGCGCTGGTTTGTCTCAATGACCTTGGTGTGCAGTGCGATCGTGGCCCCGCCCATACGCGCCGCCTTGGCATAGGCGTGGGTCGTGCCTGACGGGTCCAGATGCCCGTCAAGCGGGTCATATAGCCCGCCGATAATCCCGTCGAGGTTCGTGATCGGAGCAATCTTGGCAATCTCTTCGGGGCCAACAATCTCGGTCTCCAAGCCCATGTAGCGATGCTTGGCGCGTTCGGCGACCAGCATGTCAAAGCGGTCCTGATTGTCAGCAAGCGTGACACCGCCTACATGATGTAGCCCGCAGGACATGCCCGTGATCTCTTCCAGTTCGCGGTAGAGCTTGATCGTATAGCCCTGCAAGGCAGCCATATTTGTGTCGCCATTGAGCGTGTGAAACCCGCCTGCGGCGTGCCAAGTTGACCCTGATGTCAGTTCTGAGCGTTCAACGAGCATCACATCGGACCAGCCCAGCTTTGTCAGATGATAAAGCACAGACGCGCCGACAACGCCGCCCCCGATAATCACGACTTGGCTGGTGGTTTTCATGACGTGCACTCCTGTCTTGGTGCCACCCACTATCGCGCTGAAAAATCCCCGTGCGGTTCAGAAAACGACACTGTTTGTCGGTGTATGGCTATCGTTCCGACCTACCATTGCAGACGGTGAAGAGGTCATCAAACGAAAGGTTACCCAGATGCGCACCCATGCCCAAGCCGTTGTTATCGGAGGCGGCGTTATCGGCTGTTCGATCCTTTACCACCTGACAAAGCTGGGATGGTCCGATGTGGTGCTGCTGGAACGTGACGAACTGACATCCGGGTCCACCTGGCACGCGGCCGCCAATATTCACGGGTTGCACGATAGCACCAATATCAGCCGCATCCAGCACTATACGATGAACCTCTACAACGCACTGGAAGAGGAAACCGGACAGTCCTGCGGTGTGTTCCAGCCTGGCTCTCTCTATCTTGCGCAGACCGAAGCGCGCGAACACCAACTGCGGTTGCAGGCCGCCAAGGCAAAATTTTATGGCATGAATTTCTATGAGGTGGACCGCGCCGAAGCCGAACGCCTGCACCCGCTGGTCAATTTTGATGGCATCCGCTGTATCATGTATGAACCCGATGGCGGCAATGTCGATCCATCGGGGGTCACAAACGCCTATGCCATCGGTGCGAGGCAGAAGGGGGCCGAAATCTACCGCTTTACCCCTGTGACCGCGACTTTGCCGCAACCGGATGGCACATGGATCGTCGAGACGCCAAAGGGCAATATCAGGACTGAATGGGTAATCAATGCCGCGGGCCTTTGGGGGCGCGAGGTGGCCAAGATGGCCGGTATCGAACTGCCACTACTGCCGACCGAACACCAGTATTTCGTGACCGAGACCATTGCCGAAATCGCCGCGATGGACCGCCGCCTGCCATCGGTCGCGGACCGCGATGGCGAATATTACTTACGTCAGGAGGGGCAGGGTCTCTTGGTTGGCGCCTACGAAAAAGACGTCCGGTTCTGGGCCGAAGACGGCACACCACAGGGCTTTGGCCATGAATTGTTCGCCGATGATCTGGAACGGATCGAAGATAACATGATGCGCGCGATCGACCGTGTCCCTGCCGTGGGCGAAGCGGGGATCAAGCGGGTGATCAACGGCCCGATGATCTGGTCGCCCGACAGCAATGTGCTTTACGGCCCGCATCCCGATTTGCGCAATTATTTCTGCTGCAACGGGATCATTCCGGGCTTTAGCCAGTCAGGCGGTATGGGGCTGATGACCGCGCAATGGATCATCAACGGCGAAAGCGACTATGACATGTTCGCCTGGGATGTCGCGCGCTTCGGTCCTTGGGCCGATGCCAAATTCACCAAGGCGCGGGTGGGCGACCAATACGCCAAACGCTTTTCCATCCATTTTCCGAATGAGGAGCGCGCCGCGGGCCGGCCTGTGCGGGTACGTCCCGCCTATGAGACACAAAAACAGATGGGCGCTGTGTTCGGGTTGAACTACGGCTGGGAACATCCGCTTTGGTTTTCCGACGCACCGGGCACAGAAGACACCAACGGCTTTACACGTCAAAACTGGTTCGAACCAGTAGGGCGCGAAGCACGTATGTTGCGCCAAACCGCTGGTATCATTGATATTTCCAACTTTGCCAAATACTTCGTTACAGGGCCTAAGGCGGAAGACTGGCTTAACGCTGTCTTTGCAAACAATATGCCCAAGGCGGTGGGGCGGTCCTGTCTGACGCCCTTGATCGGTGTCAATGGCGGGATTGCTGGCGATTTCACCGTCACCCGCCTTGCCGAGGACGAATTCATGATCATCGGTGGTGGCGCTGCGGAACGCTATCATCAGCGGTTCTGGAAAGAAGTCCCGCTGCCTGCGGGCACCATCTTTGAAAGCCGCACCGATGCAATGTGCGGGTTTAACGTGGCCGGTCCGCAGTCGCGCGCGTTGTTGTCACGTCTGACAAACGCCGATCTGGCCACTGACGCCTTTCCTTTCATGCGTTCGCAACGGATCAGCGTTGCAGGCGTGGATGTCATTGCGTTGCGCGTATCTTTCACAGGTGATCTGGGCTGGGAGTTGCACTGCGACCAAGCCGACCAGTTAAGGCTTTACCAAGCTTTGTGCAAAGCCGGTCAGGACCTTGGCGCAGGTCCGGTCGGATCTCGTGCGCTCATGTCTTTGCGCATCGAAAAGGGCTATGGCAGCTGGAGCCGCGAATATTCACCCGAGTATTGGCCACAAGAGGTCGGTCTGGATAGGCTGATCAAGTTGGAAAAGGATTTTCTGAATAAATCCAGCTATCTGAAGATCAAAGATAATGCACCGCGCGAAATGCTGTCACTGATCGAAGTGCAAGACATAACCAATGCGGATGCCACGGGCGGCGAACCGATCTTCCTGCCCGATGGTACACCAGCCGGGCGGGTGACATCAGGGACTTATGGTTACAGTGTCGAGAAATCGCTGGCGCTTGGCTATCTCAAGAACGTGGCTCCTGGCACAGCTGTCGACGTGATGATCCTCGGACGCCCGCACCGCGGGGTTGTTCTGGCGGAGCCACCCTTTGACCCCGCCGGAGAAAGACTGCGCGCCTAAGGAATGATGCGCGTATATTTGGTGCCTTCAAGCGTTGCGCCGACGCGCAACCCTGTCTGTGCAAAGATGACAGCAATCACAGGTGCCAGCGATGTAGTTGTTTCCGCACGCAACATTTCGCTTTGATCGCGGAATGCGTATTCAATGTCTGCGCCAGCCGCCCAGCCCGGACCACGGCGGAATTCCAACAGCGCCTCTGGCGTCATGAAGAAAAGAACATGGCTGTACTGCTGGGCACCGATCTGGAAACCGGCACTGCCAGAGGCAGCTGAATAATAATCGACGGTTGACGATCCGACACGCAGGGCGCCGCGACCGAACGAGCCGCCAATCCCCAGACCGACCTCTGTCACCAAAGGCATGACCAGAACGCCAGCGGCTTTGGACGCAAGGTCACGGGTGCCGGGGTACTGTGTGAACATGCCGTTCAGCGTGCTGTCGACGCGCGCGTCAATGGTTGCAGCACCCGGGCTGCCAATGCCATTGCCGCAGGCCGCCAGTGTGGACGCTGCCAAAGTGCCAAGCGCAAAGCTGCGCCTTGTGAAATTGCTCATGATTTATCCGCCTATTTGCCTGTTCTGGAGACGTTTTCCGCCCCTTATGAAATTTAGTATAGATCAGCAGCGCTGCGCTGTCACCCGTCAAGGTCGCGAAACGCTGAACGCCGCGCACAGGTGCCAAGCCAATAAAAGCATTGCCGCGCAAACAGTGACGGTCAGCCCTGCATCAGCTTTGCCGCGGCAGGCGCAAAATAGGTGAGGATGCCGTCACATCCGGCCCGCTTGAAAGCCAGAAGGCTTTCCATCATGACCTTTTCACCATCCAGCCAGCCGTTCTGCGCTGCGGCTTGGAGCATCGCATATTCACCGCTCACCTGATAGGCGTATGTCGGCACGCCGAAATTGTCCTTCACACGACGACAGATATCCAGATAGGGCATGCCGGGTTTGACCATCACCATATCGGCCCCTTCCGACAGATCACGTGCGACAAGGCGCAGGGCCTCATCACTGTTGCCGGGATCCATCTGATAGGTGTTCTTGTCGCCGGTCAGAGCAGACGACGCGCCAACCGCATCGCGGAACGGCCCGTAAAAACTGGAGGCGTATTTGGCGGTATAACTCAGGATCGCCACGTTCTGATGCCCCGCACCTTCCAGCGCCGAGCGGATCGCGCCGATACGTCCGTCCATCATGTCCGAAGGACCCAGTATATCCGCGCCCGCCTCGGCCTGTGCCAGAGCCATTTTGACCAGTGCTTCAACGGTACGGTCGTTGACGATCTCGCCGTTCTCGACAAAGCCGTCGTGCCCGTTGATGTTGTAGGGGTCGAGCGCAATATCGGTCATCACGGCGATATCAGGGGCCACATCCTTGATCGCGCGAATCGCCTGATTGGTCAGGTTCTGGGGGTCCCATGCCATGGCACAGTCTTCGGTGCGGGCCTCCATGCTTGTGTAGGGAAAGATGCAAATCGCCGGAATACCAAGCGATTGCGCCTCTTTCGCTGCGCGCGCCACACGGTCGACAGTGCGTCGCACAACGCCGGGCATCGACGACACAGGCGTTTCGGCGTCCTTGCCGTCCATCACGAACACCGGCCAAATGAGGTCATCCACCGTCAGCGTGTTCTGCCGTGCGAGCGCGCGCAAGGCCGGGCTTTGGCGCAGTCGGCGCAGCCGTGTTGCGGGAAAGGGGGCAATGGTGGGTTTCATGGTCGATGGCCTTTTTTAGACGATGATTTCTTGGTGGCACGGTTTTTGCGCCATCACAAGGCTGGGCAACCATGGCACAGGGCGCTAAGTTGCGGTTCGGGATTGAGGAAGATGGACGACAGTTTTGGATTGGACGCTCGCACTTGCGCGATTGATTGAACTGCAAACCTTCGTGAGCGTCTGGTACTGGCTGGCCGTGATTGTCACGTGGTCGGTCGCAAGCAACTGGCTGATCGGGGTGCCGTTTGACATGCTCTTCCGTGCGCGCAAACTCGGCGCGGCAGAACTGGCAGACCTCGAAGCGCTGGTCGATATCAATGTCAGACGGATCGTTTCAACGAATGAAAGCTTTGCATCGGCCTTTGCGGGCCTGGGGGCCTTTGTGCTAAGCGCGCTGGCGCTGATGAGCTTTGGCTACAGTTTTGAACTGGCGCAGGGGATGTTGGCGCTTGCAGCACCGCTGTCGGTCGTGGTGATCGTCAATATGCGCCTTGCCTATCAATTGCATGCAGCCCCTCTTGCGGGGCGCGCGCTGGTGCGCAAGCTTTTTGCGGTCAGGCTGTGGACACAGGTTATCGGGATGATATCGCTTTTCTTTACGGCGATGTACGGCATGTACTCCGCGATTTCATCGCAACAGTTTCTCTAACCGGTTGACACCACGGGCGCGCGGGGTAGGTCAGCGGCATGTCTGATCCCAAACACATCACTGTCAGCGGCGCACCTGAAGGATATGACGCCCAATTGATCCTTGCCGAACTTGGCAAGGGTGCGCCTGTCTTGCATGTGGCGCGCGATGACAAGCGACTGGCGGCGATGCAGGCGGCACTTGCGTTCTTTGCGCCCGAGGTGCCGGTTTTTGTTTTTCCCGCATGGGATTGCCTGCCCTATGACCGCGTTTCGCCCAACACCGACATCTCGGCGGCGCGCATGGCAACGCTTGCGGCACTCGTCCACGGGATGCCGGAACAATTTATCATTCTGACAACGCTGTCCGCCGCAACCCAACGCGTCCCTGCGCGCAGCCTGCTGCGAGAGGCGGCCTTTAAGGCCACGGTGGGCCAGCGCATGGACGAAGAAGCGCTGCGCCAGTTTCTTGTCCGTATGGGATTTACCCAAAGCCCGACGGTGATGGAGCCGGGCGACTATGCCATCAGGGGCGGGATCATCGATATCTATCCCCCCGGTCAGAACGGCCCTGTGCGGCTCGATCTTTTCGGAGATGTGCTGGACGGTGCGCGCCGGTTTGATCCCGCCACCCAACGCACCACCGAGAAACTGACCGAGGTCGAGCTCGCCCCTGTGTCCGAGGTGATCCTTGACGAGCCGGCTATTACGCGTTTCCGCCAAAACTATCGTCTGGAATTCGGCGCCGCCGGCACGGATGACCCGCTTTACGAAGCTGTGTCAGCCGGACGCAAACATGCCGGTGTCGAACATTGGCTGGGCTTTTTTCAGGACGATCTGGAAACGATCTTTGACTACCTTCCTGCCGCTACTGTCACGCTCGACGACCAGATGACACCGATGCGACTGGCACGCTGGGACAGTATTGCCGACCAATATGGCACGCGCATGCACGCGCTTGGCCAGAAAGGGCGAATGGACAGCGTCTATAAGCCCGCGCCGCCCGCGCTGCTCTATCTTGACGATGCCGCCTGGACCGAAGCCGTGGCAGATCGGCGTGTGATGCAGTTTTCGCCGCTCAAGCAGGCCACGGGCGTGGGCGTCATTGATGCCGGTGGCCGTATCGGCCGCAACTTTGCGCCCGAACGCCAACAGGAACAGATAAGCCTTTTCAGAGCTTTGGCGGATCATGTTCAGGTCAAGATGCAAGATGGGCCCGTTGTAATTGCATCCTATTCCGAAGGTGCGCGCGAGCGTCTGGAAGGTCTGATCGAGGACGAGGGCGTGGCCGAAGCCGTGCTTGTCAAAGATTTCCGCGGCGTCGGAAAGCGCGGATTGCATCTGGCCGTCTGGGCGCTTGATCACGGCTTTGAAACGCCGGGCCTGACGGTGATTTCCGAACAGGACGTACTGGGCGATCGCCTGATCCGGCAGACCAAGCGCAAACGGCGGGCCGAGAACTTTCTGTCCGAAGCCAACAGCCTCAGTCCCGGTGATCTGGTGGTCCATGTGGACCATGGTGTCGGGCGTTACAGGGGCATGGAAGTTGTGACAGCCCTTGGGGCGGCCCATGAATGCCTTTTGCTGGAATATGCTGAAGATGCAAAGCTTTACCTGCCTGTCGAGAATATCGAGCTATTGTCTAAATACGGCCATGAGACGGGCCTGTTGGACAAGCTCGGTGGCGGCGCATGGCAGGCCAAGAAGGCCAGACTGAAAGAACGTATCCGCCAGATTGCCGAGCGCCTGATCCGCGTCGCGGCCGAGCGCGCCCTGCGGACCGCCCCCGCTCTGGACCCGCCCGACGGGTTGTGGGACCAGTTTCTTGCACGCTTTCCCTATGTCGAGACCGATGACCAGCTTGCCGCCATTGCAGACGTGCTGGAAGATCTGTCCTCGGGCAAGCCGATGGATCGGCTGATCTGCGGGGATGTGGGCTTTGGCAAGACCGAGGTGGCGATCCGCGCAGCTTTTGTTGCGGCCCTCTCAGGGGTTCAGGTCGCGATCATCGCGCCCACAACCCTACTTGCCCGTCAGCACTATCAGAACTTTGCCGAAAGGTTCCGTGGTTTTCCGGTCAACGTGCGGCCGCTGTCGCGGTTTGTCTCGGCACGGGACGCAAGCCTGACGCGCGAAGGACTGGCAAAAGGCACGGTTGATATCGTCGTCGGCACCCATGCACTGCTGGCCAAAGGTGTGCGTTTCAAGAACCTTGGCCTGCTTGTCATTGATGAAGAACAGAAATTCGGGGTCCAGCACAAAGAGCGTTTGAAGCAACTGCGCACGGATGTGCACGTCCTGACATTGACCGCAACGCCGATCCCGCGGACGCTACAACTTTCACTGTCGGGAGTGCGCGACTTGTCGATCATCGGGACACCACCCATCGACAGGCTGGCGATCCGTACATATGTCAGCGAATTCGACACGATCACCGTGCGCGAGGCGCTGTTGCGTGAACACTATCGCGGCGGACAGTCATTCATGGTTGTGCCACGCATTTCCGATATGGCCGAAATGGAGGACTTCCTGAAGCGCGAGGTGCCGGAAGTCAGTTATATTTCGGCGACCGGACAGATGGCGGCCGGTGAACTCGACGACCGGATGAACGCGTTTTACGACGGCAAATATGATGTCTTGCTGGCCACAACCATCGTGGAAAGCGGTCTGGATATTCCGACCGCCAACACCATGATTGTCTGGCGCGCGGATATGTTCGGGCTTAGCCAGCTTTACCAGATCAGGGGCAGAGTGGGCCGGTCCAAGACCCGCGCCTATGCCTATCTGACGACGAAGCCACGCCAGAAACTGACCGATACGGCGCAAAAACGTCTGCGGGTACTTGGGTCGATTGATACGCTGGGGGCAGGGTTCACGCTGGCGTCGCAGGATCTGGACATTCGCGGCGCAGGCAACCTGCTGGGCGAAGAACAATCGGGCCAGATGCGCGAAGGGGGCGATGAGCTCTACCAACAGATGCTGGAAGACCAGATCGCCGCGATCCGCTCGGGCGAGGCCGAGGGCATCATAGATGACGGGCAATGGGCGCCGCAGATCAACCTTGGCGTTCCCGTCCTGATCCCCGATGATTACGTGCCTGATCTTGATGTGCGTCTGGGGCTTTACCGCCGCTTGTCGGAACTGACTACCAAAGTGGAGCTGGAAGGCTTTGCCGCCGAGTTGATCGATCGTTTCGGCAAGCTGCCGCGCGAGGTGAACACACTGATGCTGGTGGTGCGGATCAAAGCGATGTGCAAACGGGCGGGCATCGCCAAACTGGATGCAGGGCCGAAAGGCGCTACGATCCAGTTCCACAACGACAAATTCGCCTCGCCCAAGGGATTGGTGGAATTCATTGCGGCCCAAAAGGGGCTCGCCAAGGTCAAGGACAACAAGATCGTCATCCGTCGCGACTGGGCCAAAGAGCGCGACAAGATACAAGGTGCCTTCAACATCGCCCGCGATCTGGCCCAGAAACTGGCCGAGGAAAAGAAGGCCAAGGCCGGAGAATAGCCCCGGACGATGTCCGGGGCGGTTTTGTGCCTCCGGCGGGGATATTTTCGGGCCAATAATACCCTAGATTTCACCGGGGCGTTTGATCATCGTCGTCAGCCATAGCGCAACTGCCGCCAGTATCAGCGTGCCAATCGCCATGGGAAGCGGGGTACCGTCAAATTGCAGCGCAATCGGCGCGGCGATCAGCACGGCGCCGATGGTGGCGACCGCGGCAATCACAGAGGCAGCCAGACCCGCAATATGGCCCATCTCCTCCATCGCCAGGGCATTAAGGTTTCCGATTGTCATCCCCGCCTGGAAGAAGTTTGTCAGAACCCATAGCACATAGGCGGCAAAGCCCAGACCAAAGGGGCTGCCTGTGGTCAGGACAGCGATCAGCACAACCGTCACAACAATCTGTCCGATATACATCGCACGAATGATCGCCCGCATCCCCAGTCTGCCGACCAGCCTTGCATTCAGGAACCCCGACGAGGCCGCAACGACCGCAATGCCCCCGAACCACAGGTGAAACACGTCACCTTGTCCGAAGGTCTGATCGAACACCTGCTGTGTCGAAGACAGCATGCTGAACAGCATCCCGAACGTCAGGGTCTGGATCAGGATCGACAGGCGCGCGGTGGGATGTGTGAACATTTCGACCACGGCACTCCACAGCGTGCGGATGCTCAGCGGACGGCGCCTTTCGGGGGTCAGTGTTTCGGGCTGTCGCAACAGCAGCCAGACCGTGGTGAGCAGTGAAAACAGCATGAAGGCCACAAAGATGGCGTGCCACTCAAACACTGTGACGATGTAATGCCCGACAGTCGGCGCCAGTGCGGGCACCAGCGCAAAAACGATCATCACAAAAGACAAGATCCGCGCCATATCCGCACCGGCGTAGAGATCACGGATCAGCGCCATCGCCACAACACGCGGTCCTGCGGCACCGAGCCCCTGCACGACACGCGCCGCAAGCATGACCTCCAGTGTCTGGGCCTGCCACGCCACCATGCAAGCCAGAATATAGACGATGGCACCGCCGATCATCACCGGCTTGCGCCCGAAGGCATCCGATAACGGGCCGGTAAAGAGCGTGCCAACACCCATTCCCAGTACGAAGCTGGTAATGATCAGCTGCGCGCGGTTGAGATTGTCGGGCGACAGCGCCTCGGCCATTTCGGGCAAGGCAGGCAGCATCGCGTCAATCGAAAACGCGACCGTGGCTGCCACCATCGCCATCAGCGCAATGAATTCGCCCTGCGGCAAGGCTCTGCTTTGTGATGCAGCGCTCATTCGGCGGCTTCAATCTGTGCCATGATCTCTTGGATCACGCCCGTCCACATTTCCGGTGGCTGCGCCCCCGGCACCGCATGCTGTTGCGCGACGATAAAGGTCGGAACCGAATTCACCCCCATTTCGCGACTATGCCGGTCGCGTGCGCGGATATCGTCTGTGTCGGCATCCGAAGCCAGCAGTTTGGCAACCATGGCGGCATCCATCTCGGCAGTGTCGGCGATATCGGCCAGAACCTCGTGATTGCCGATATCGCGCCCTTCGACGAAATAGGCCTTGAAGAGCAGATCGACGACAAAGGACTGCCGCTGCTCGATGCCGGCCCAATGGATCAGACGATGGGCGTCGATGGTGTTGGGCGTCTTTTTGATCGCGTCGAAATTGATCAGCGCACCTGCGCGTTCGGCATGTTCAACCACGGGGGCATAGGCCTTTACCGCACCTTCCTTGCCACCGAACTTGGCTTCCAGATAGGCGCGCCGGTCCATGCCCTCGGCGGGCATATCGGGGTTCAGCTGGAAAGGGTGCCATTCAATCGTGAACGGGTGATCGGGAAACCGTTCCAGCGCCTTGTCGAGGTTGGTCTTGCCAATATAGCACCACGGGCAGATTGGATCGGAAATGATGTCAAGTTTGACCATATGTGGTCTCCCATTCATCGCGCAGCCTTTTGCGCAAGAGTTTGTTGTTGGCCCCTCGGGGAAGTGTGTCGCGGGCGATGAACAGGCGCGGCACCTTGTAAGCGGCCAGTCGCGCGGCGGTGAATTGGCGCAAGTCCTCTTCCTCTATCACGTCTGCGGCCACGTAAAACCCCGCAATCACCCAAACATCTGTGCGGACCTGCAGAGCACAGGCTGCGGCCTCGGAAATGAGGGGGTGGGCGGTCAATGCATCCTCGACCTCGATCGGGCTGACGCGGTGGCCGCCCGCATTCATCATGTCGTCGGCGCGTCCGGCGTAGGTGATGGCCCCTTCGTCATCCATTGTGGCCAGATCGCCGGTCAGGAACCAGTTCCCCTGAAAGCGCGCAGCGGTTTCGCGAGGCTGGTGCAGATATCCCAGCATCAGGCCGGGATCATCCTTGTGCACCGCGATCATCCCCACCGCGCCGCGCCGGACCGGTCCGTCAGGTCCAAGAAGCGCGACCGTGCGCCCTTTTTGGACAAAACCCGCCGCGCCCTGTGGTGCAGGGCGTCCCGGCGCGGCCGATATGAAGGTCGAGCATTCAGACATACCGAAGGCTTCGTAGACGGGTTTGCCGGTTTTCTCACGCCACGCAACACAGGTATCCGACGCCAGCTTTTCACCTGCAGACAGACCGTGGCGCAGGTCTGGCAAGGGGGGTATGTCGGCGCGAAGCAAGCGGCGGTAGACCCCGGGGGCCGCGGCAAAGAGCGTCGCCTTGTGGGTGGCCATCAGCGCTGGTAACTGGCCGGCCTGCACATCTTGGGCAGGGATCAGCGCCGTGGCCCCGATCGACCACGGGTCCATCAGTCCTGTCCCCAGCGTATAGGTCCAGTTGAACGCACCGGCATGCAACACGCGATCATCCGCGCGCAGCCCGTACCAGCCATCCCACATCATCTGCCGCGCCCAGATGGCGCGGTGTGCATGGACAACGGCGGTGGGGCGGCCGCTGGTGCCCGATGTATAGATGATATAGGCGGGCCGATCAGGATCGCCGTAGGCAAAATCTGCCGGTGGCAGCGACCAGTACTGGCGCAAGACCGCCGTGTCGAGGTCAGACTCCCGTCCGGCGCTGCGGATTTCCAGGGCGGGTTCAATACTTGCGACCACGTCTTGATATTCCAGTTCGGAAAGCGCGCTGGACAAAGAGACAGGCACAATCCCGGCAGCAATCGCCCCTAGGAAAGCGATTGGAAATTCAACCGTATTGCCAAGCTGGAGGATGATCCGGTCACCGGGTCTGGCCTGCGTCAAAAGCCCCGTCGCGGTTCCCAGAACGGCCCGCTGCAAAAAGCCGTAGTCCAGATCGTCGTACCCGTCATCCGCATGCATGATCCGCAGCGCTGTTTTGCGTTCCAACCGGTCCGCATGGGCCAGCACATAGGCCGCCATGTTGAAATGGTCGGGGGCAGGGGGAAACCTGTCTGTTTGCACAAGTGACAGCATGTCTCACGGCTAGCGGTGCCGGGCCTAGGTTGCAAGATGTCGCGGCGCTGCTTATGAGACTGTCATGACCGAGACAAAGCCCAATAACCCTATGCGTATTGCCCGCGAAAGCGGCGAAACCGGTGTGGCACAACCGCTTGATCTGGGCGCGCGCGTGCGCGAATTGCGCAAGGCGCGCGACTGGACACTTGAACAGGCTGCGCAGCAGGCAGGGCTGGCACGCTCGACCCTGTCCAAGATTGAAAACGGACAGATGTCACCCACATATGACGCGCTCAAGAAACTGGCCGTCGGCCTTGAAATCTCTGTCCCGCAACTCTTCACACCGCCGTCCAAAGGGCAGGTCAACGGGCGCATGGCCGTCACGCGCAACGGCGAAGAAACCGCGAAAGTCACAACGACCTACGAACACGCCCTTCTTGCCGAAACCCTGACCACAAAAAAGATGCTGCCGTACCGCACGCGGGTGCGCGCACGCAACGTCGAAGACTTTGACGGCTGGGTGCGCCACGACGGCGAGGAATTTCTTTATGTGCTGACAGGGCAGATACGCCTTTACACGGAATTCTACGAACCTGTGGAACTCAAGCGGGGCGACAGCGTCTATTACGACGCTGCAATGGGCCACAATGTGATCTCGATCAGCGCAGAAGATGCCACCATACTGTGGGTGACATCGCTCAACTGACGTCGTTATTATTGGCCTCAAAATATCCCCGCCGGAGGCATAAATATCCCCGCCGGAGGCATAAATGTCGCGCGCAGCGCGCTGGCCTCCAACAGCGTTCCAGCTGTTACTCTTCGTACCACCAGACATCCGGCTGCCAGCCGGGCCAGTCACCGAAGATCGGCAATTCATCGGGGTACTTCAACTCTTTGGCATGGGCCACACGGCTGATGTTCCACTGATAGATGGGCAGGACATACCGCCCCGCGGTCAATGTCCGGTCAAGCGCCTTGACGGCTGCGACAAAGTCATCCTGACTTTCAGACGTCAACAAACGACCAATCATCGCGTCGACCGCAGGGGATTTCACCCCCATCAGGTTGCGGCCCCCCGGCTGATCGGCGTTCTCAGACCCGTAGTAGCTGTATTGCTCGTTGCCCGGCGACAGTGACACACCCCGCCGATAGTATGTCATGTCAAAATCATAGGCATCCGTACGTTCCTTGAACTGCGCACTGTCCACAACGGCCACAGTCGGCGTCACGCCGATGCGGGCCAACGATTCTACAAACATGTCGATGATGGCCTGGTTTTCAGATCCGCCTTGCGGAAGAACGATCTCGAAAGTGAACGGCACACCATCTGCATTGGCCATCACCCCATCCTGCACGGTCCAACCGGCAGCTTCCATTTGCGCGAGTGCCGCAGCAGTGCCTGCGCGATTGCGCTCGGAGCCGTCGCTGACGGGCAGGGCATACCCTTCCAGCGTGCCAGGTACCAGATCGGCCGCGAAGGGCTGTAGAAACTCCAGCACACGGCCCGTCGCAGGGCCATTATCCATGCCAAGCGGTGAATTGGACCAATAGGACGTAATCCGAGGCTGGGCAGAGCCTGTCATCGCTTCATTGATGAATTCGAAGTTGAACACATGCAGCATCGCATCGCGCACCCGCCAATCGGCGAACTGGTCGCGGCGCGTGTTCATCACAAAGCCGGTCATGCCCGAGGGGCGTTCATGCGGCAGGATCGACAGGACCACATCACCGTCCTGTACTGCGGGAAAGTTGTACTGGCTTTCCCAGCGCGCCACATTAAATTCGCGGTTGGAATTGACCTCGCCAACCTTGAATGCCTCGAAGGCGGCGGTTTCATCGCCAAAGAACTCCAACCGGACCTCGTCGATATTGTTGGTGCCGACACGGAACGGGACTTCTGCGCCCCAGTAGTCGGGATTGCGGCGCAAGGACACAAACCGGCCCGGCTCGAAATCATCGATCACATAGGGGGCAGAGGTAATAGGGACCACCTCGGTGGTGCTTTCGGCAAAGTCGATTCCGTCCCATTGCGCCTTTTTCAGAATAGGGCGCATTCCGGCCAGCAGGGCCAGTTCGCGGTCTGCCACATTGAACGTGAACCGCACTGTCCGGTCACCGGTCTGTTCCATGCTGTCGACCTTGGACCAGAACCCCAGATAGCGGGGGTGGCCGATGGTGCCCAATGTCTCGTAGGACCACATCACATCTTCGATCGTCACGGGGCTGCCATCGGAAAATGTCGCCCCTTCACGCAGCGTGAATTCGACCCATTCGCGGTCGGGTCCGGTCTCGACCGATTCGGCCAAAACGCCGTAAAGCGAGAAAGGTTCGTCCAGCGAGCGGCCCATAAAGCTCTCGCCCAGAAAAAACCGCAACTGCCACGGAACCGAACCTTTGCGGATGAAAGGATTGAGGCTGTCAAAGCTGCCAACCTCGGCAGTGACGATCCGGCCCCCTTTGGGCGCATCGGGGTTTGCATAGGGCAGGGACACAAAATCAGGTGGTAGTGCGGGATCGCCATACATAGCTATGCCATGCCGAGGCTCGGCAGTTGCACCTGTGCCTGCAAACACAAGCACGAGCGCCGCCGTCATTGCGCGTGTTTTTTTGCCAATTCGACCTGTCATTTTCTACCACCCTTTTGCCGCTGCAATCTTTGTTATGACCTGACCGTAAAGAGGGTTTTCAACCTTTTCAAACTTTTAGCTTGGAGCCAGGCAATGGATTGCTTATAAAGAAACCACTGCTCGATAGGTTTCTTGCCTGTATGAAACCTGCCTCAATAACTTCACGCCCGCCTTGCGCGGGCGTTTTTTTTAGGGCTATCGGACCGGTCGTCTGGCTTTTGCAGTTGCAGCATATACGGTGAGTCGCAACACAAGAGAATCGGAGCCAAGATATGACCCTGACAGGAAAAACCGCCGTTATCACCGGATCAAACTCGGGCATCGGGCTGGGTGTTGCCCGCGAATTGGCCAAGGCCGGAGCAAATGTAGTGCTCAATTCCTTCACCGATCGCGAAGAAGACCATGCACTGGCGGCAGAAATTGCCGATGTAACGGGGGTGCAGGCGAAATATGTGCAAGCCGATATGTCAAAGCCCGAGGATTGCCGCCGCCTTGTCGTCGAAGCAGGCGGATGCGATATTCTGGTCAACAATGCAGGCATTCAGCACGTCGCTCCGGTGCAAGATTTTCCCACCGCCAAATGGGACGCGATCATCGCGATCAATCTGACATCCGCTTTTCATACAACCGCCGCAGCTGTGACTGGCATGCGTGAGCGGGGCTTTGGCCGGATCGTGAATATCGCCTCTGCGCATGGACTGACGGCATCGCCCTATAAATCGGCCTATGTCGCTGCCAAACACGGGATTGTCGGCCTCACCAAAACGGTCGGTCTTGAAACAGCACAAGACCCGATCACCTGCAATGCGGTTTGCCCCGGCTATGTGCTGACGCCGCTGGTCGAGGCACAGATTCCCGACACGATGAAAGAATACAACATGTCCCGCGAGGATGTGATCAAGAACGTCATGCTGCAGCGCCAGCCGTCCAAGGAATTCGCCACGGTCGAGCAACTGGGCGGCACCGTGGTCTTCCTGTGCTCTGATGCCGCGGCACAGATCACCGGAACCACGATCAGCGTCGATGGCGGCTGGACGGCGCTTTGAAACAGATCAACCTTGCACTGCAAGGGGGCGGGGCGCATGGCGCATTCACATGGGGTGTGCTTTGCCGCCTGCTGCACGAAGACGATATCGGGATTGCTGCAATCTCGGGAACGTCGGCAGGCGCATTGAATGCAGCCGCATTGAAATCCGGTTGGGTCGAAGATGGCCGCGAAGGCGCCATCGCGAATCTGGCCTGGCTGTGGGAGCAGATCGGCCATGTCACCGACCCCCATTTTGCCCCTTGGATCAGCGCGGCTTCACCAACGGCAGAGCTTTGGGCCAAGGCGCTGAAGTATTCGCCGGCCTACACCGCCTTTGACATGACGACCCGCATGTTTTCACCCTACGTCTACGGCCCTGCCATGCAGAACCCCTTGGCCAGGATCATCGATAAATTCCACTATGATGCGGTCTGCGCCGCTGATGGACCGCAACTGCATATCTGCGCCACCAATGTGCGTTCCGGCAAGATACGGGTGTTTACCGGCGATGAGATCAACCCCAACGTCATCATGGCGTCAGCCTGCCTGCCCAGCCTGTTTCAGGCCGTCGAATTTGAAGACCCCCGAACCGGCCGGATCGAAGCATTCTGGGACGGCGGCTACACCGGAAACCCTGCGCTTTATCCGTTGTTTGACAGTGACTTACCCGACGATATTCTAATCGTGAACATCAATCCCCTTTATCGGGAGGAGCTGCCGATGGACAGCCAGTCCATCGAAAACCGCGTGAACGAGATCAGCTTCAACAGTTCGCTGTTGCGTGAATTGCGCGCGATTGATTTCGTCAAGCGTCTGCTGGCCGACGGTGCGGTCAAACGCGGCACAATGAAAGACGTGCTGGTGCATATGATTGCCGATGATGCGCTGATGAACGGCCTGAATGTGGCGACCAAGACAATTCCTACTGCCGTGATCCTCCAACGGCTGAAAGAAGCGGGGGAAGCGGCGGCTGATAGCTTCCTCAAAGCCCACAAGAAGGACCTTGGCAAACGCAGTTCGGTCAATCTGGCGGATATGTTCAGCTAAGCAGCTTGACCGCAAGCGCCCACATCACCAACCCGATCAGAAGGTCCAGAACACGCCACGCCCGCGCTGACTGCATCACAGGCGCCAGAAGCCGCGCGCCATAGCCTAGGCTGAAAAAAAACACGAACGACGATGTGACAGCACCGACGGCAAAGGCGGTCTTGTCCAGCGGATCAACATATTGGGTCGATACCGCACCGACCAAACCCAGCGTATCAAGATAGACATGCGGATTGAGCCATGTGAACGCCGCCCCCGTCGCAAGAGTTGCCCAAAGCCCGCTGCTCCTGCCGGCCAATTGCATTTTGTATTCGCCCTGCCACGCGGCCCAAAGCCGCAGCGCGCCGTAAACAACGAGAAAGGCCGCACCTCCCCACGCCATGATCTGCGGCAAGAGTGGATAGAGCGTCACGATATAACCGAAACCCAAGACACCCGCCGTGATCAGCACAGCATCCGATACTGCACACAGCAGGCAAAGCCAGAATACATGCGCCCGCGCGAGGCCCTGCCGCAGCACAAAGGCATTCTGCGCGCCAATCGCGAGGATCAGGGCAAAGGCAGTGGCAAATCCCGTAAATGCAGGCGTGATCATGCCTTGGCAGACGGGTTCTTGACCTCAACGGCACCCTTGCCGTTGGGATAGACCAGCCCGGCCGAAATAACCAACTTGGCGGCATCCTCGACCGTCATATCAAGCGGCATGACGTCACGCTGCGGCAAAAACAGCAAAAAGCCGGACGTTGGGTTGGGTGTCGTCGGCAGAAATACCGTCACAAAGGGCTCGCCGTCGCTCAGTTTGGCGTTGATCTCGCCCTTGGCATTGATCGAGATAAAGGCGATGGCCCAGATACCTTTGCGCGGATATTCGACCAGACAGGCCTTGTCGAAAGATGTCTCGCGTTGTGAAAAAACGGTCTCGGCAATTTGTTTTGCCGCGTTGTAGATAGAGCGCACCACCGGCATCCGGTCAACAAATCGCTCTCCGATACCCAGAAAAGAGCGCCCGATCAGGCCCTTGCCAATCCAGCCCACCAGCACCGTAAAGATCAGGAAAATCACGACGCCGACGCCACGTACGTTGATTTCGATCTCATTGCCCGGCTCACGGCCCAAAAGATCATTGAGCAGGGCCGTGGGCTGATAGGCGTCAGGGATGAACGGCCAGACCCAGCTGTCGACCCAGCCGACAACGGTCCAGATCAGCCAGATCGTCAGGCCGATCGGGGCGACAATGATCAAACCGGCAAGAAAATTGCCGCGCAACCGGGCAATGATCCCCGGCTTGTTGCGCCGCTTGGCGTCGTCTGAATGTGGGTCGATCATCTTTGTCATCTCAAAATGCGCACACAGACACTTATGTGCTGCCGCGCGGTGCAGCAACTGCCCTTGAAGACTTCATGCCGTTAATTCGCCATTGCGATGGCAATTTGTGCAGCCAGTCGCGCATTGTTGCGCACAAGAGCGATATTTGCAGCCAGAGAACGGCCCTCGGTCAGTTCAAAGATGCGCCCCAGCAGGAACGGTGTGACAGCCTTGGCACTGATGCCTTGGGCTTCCGCCTCTTGCAGGGCCTGATCAATGATTGGTTGCAAGACCTCGGCGGGGATTTCCGCATCAAGGGGGATCGGGTTGGCGACAAGTTGCCCCCCCTTCAACCCCATGGCGGTGCGGGTCTGTTGCGCCTTGGCGATGTCTTTGGCGCTGTCCATGCGCAAAGGGGCGGCCATGTCAGAACTGGCCGACCAGAATGCGGGCAACTGATCCTGCCCATATGCAATGACAGGCACACCTAGGGTTTCCAGCACTTCAAAGGTTTTCGGCAGATCAAGAATGGCTTTCGCCCCCGCGGCCACGACAGTCACAGGCGTTTGCGCCAGTTCCTGCAAATCCGCCGAGATATCGAAACTCTGTTCAGCCCCGCGATGCACGCCGCCGATGCCTCCGGTGGCAAAGACATGGATACCGGCCAGATGTGCGGCAATCATGGTTGCGGCAACTGTCGTGGCCCCAGTGCCGCCAGTCGCGATACAGGCGGCCATGTCGGCGCGCGAAAGCTTGGCGACGTTCTGCGCCTGACCCAGAGCCTCCAGCGCATCGGCCTCGAGTCCTATGTGAAGTGTGCCGTCAATCACCGCGATTGTTGCGGGGACGGCACCGGCCTCTCGTATATCGGCCTCGACCAGACGCGCGGTTTCGACATTCTGCGGAAACGGCATCCCATGGGTGATGATCGTGCTTTCAAGCGCGACGATGGGCGCAGCTGTGGCGCGGGCTTGGGCAACCTCTGCGCTGTACTGGATCGGGATCATAGGGGGGTCTCTCCGGAAACATAGGTGGCAGCGGCGTTCAGCGCGCGGGCCAGAGCGGCCTCGCGGCCCATGCCTTGGGCCTCTGATGCGATATGGGCCGCCATAAAGGTATCGCCCGCGCCGGTCACGCGGGTCACCATGACAGCAGGCGGTATCTGGGTGATGATGTCGCCGGCTGTACCTTCGGAAGCGGCGTTTCCGCCGTCGGTGACCAGCACGCGGTGCGCACCACGCGCGATCAAGGCGGCCGCTGCGGCGCCTGAATCGGGGAAGGTCGTCTGACACATCAACCCCGCCTCTTCGAGGTTGACATAAAGCATCGCGGTCGGATGCCCCAACAGCGCCAAGAGGCGTTCCGCCTTACCAGGCGAGGCCGGGGCCACGCGCAAATCTGCCGCGGCAAAAAGCGGGGAGGCGGCGATCGACTGCAACAACTCTTCGGTCAGGTTCCCGTCCAGTGCCACCGGACCCGCAAAAGGCGCAGCCTCTGTCCCCAGTTGCCCATCCCCGAGGGGCCGCAAAATCTTGTCACCGGCAGCTTCCAGCGAATGCGCATCGGCTATTGCGGCAACCAGCCCGTTGGCGCCTTCGACAGCCATATAGACATCAGTGGGCAAGTCGTCTGAACGGTAGACATGGTCGCAGATCATTCCCATGCGCTCGGCTTCGCCGATGAGTTCCTCGCCTTCAGGATCGCGCCCGATCGTCGTCAGCAAGGCAGGGGTCATGCCAAAGCGGCGCAGGGTCATGGCGATGTTCATCGCCACACCACCCGGCAAGCGGGTAATGCGGCCCGGCACGTCAGAGCCGACCCGCATATGGCTGGCGGCACGCCCGATCACGTCCCACAGGACAGAACCGATGCACAGGATATCAGGGGTCTTGGTCATACCGGCGTTCTGGACCAGTGACCGGCCAAGAGCAAGCCTTAGTCAGGCACTGCAAAGGTCAGGTTGGCCCAAAGCGTTTCCCAAACCGCCCCCGAACGTTCGGCCAATTGCGCACTTGGTTCGCGCAGCACAACCGCATCAACCATATATTCATGGCCGGGTTTGACCGGAAAGACGGCGATCCCGTCATCATCCGTCCGGTAAAGCGAGATCGCAACGCGACTGTCGGGGGCTTTCTCGAATATCTCGACCTGCGTATTCGCCCGCACATCATTGCGGTAGAAGACCTGCACGCGCATGCCATCGCTCAGATCATCGGTATAGGGGTTTGTCAGGGCCACAATCTCGGTCTCGAGACCCACGCGGCGGTCCGAGCCTTCGCTGTTGCCCACACCGAAAAGTGCCTTGGCATGCCGCGAATACACTTCTTTGAAGCCGTTCAGGGACAGGCCACGGGCCTCATGCAGGCTCAGCACATCGCCAAAGTCCTTGTGGTTGACGAAATTCTGGAACTTTTCCCAATTTTCATAATCGACGGTCGCATTGTTGGCCTGATAGGCCGCAATGTTCAGCCCCTCGGCAACCGGATCTTGCTGAAGGGCGGGCCGGTCGCCGGGGCGACCATCGACACGGGCTGAGTCATCGCCGGCGAAAAGGACAAAGTTCACAAAGCGTTGTGGCAGGTAAGCCAGTTTGACACCCGCAAATTCCTGCCCGTTGACAATGTCCGCCTCCAAGCTAGTGTCCGCTTCGACTTGGTATTCAATCGGTTCGATCCAGAACTCGTGCGCCATGGCTGGCGCTGCCATCAAACTGAAAATAAGGGCAAAACTGCGCATGAAAAATTCCTCTCTCGCTGCCGTAAGGGTGGCTTTTCTTCGCTTGTTGTCAAGCGCGCTACTGGTGTGGATCACAACACTGTCAACAGCGCAGGCGCATGAGGTAATTCCCGCGATCGCTGACATGCGCGTGACGGATGGCGAGGTTACGTTTGAAATTCGTGCCAATCTGGAAAGCTTCATCGCAGGTATCAACCTGAGCGAAACTGCCGATACCAATGAAAGCGCGCAGGCCGAGACATACGATGTCTTGCGCACGCTTGCGCCTGATGCGCTGGCGGCACGTTTCGAGGCTTTCTGGCCGCAAATGGCCGAGGGCATTGATCTTACGGCAGACGGAACCCCACTGACCCCTGTCTTGACGGGCGTCGCGGTCGACCCGATTGGCGATGTCGAGGTCGTCCGTTTTTCGGTCATGACGTTCTCGGCCACACTTCCTTCAGATGCGCAGACCGTCCAGATGGGGTGGGCGCCCGAATTCGGCACTCTGGTTTTGCGCCAGATGGACGTACCCGCGCCTTATGACGGCTATCTTGAGGCCGGTGCGCTGTCTGATCCGATCCCGCTGGCCGGTGGTGGTCAGGCGACCGGTTGGGAGACATTCTTTGACTATATCCCTGTCGGGTTTGACCATATCGTTCCCAAAGGCCTTGATCACATTCTGTTTGTGCTTGGCCTGTTCTTTCTTGCCGCACGCTTTCGGCCCTTGCTTTTGCAGGTCTCGCTTTTCACGCTGGCCCATACGATCACGCTGGCGCTGGCCGCACTTGGACATACCGACTTTATCGACGATTTCACCCAAGGCACCTTGGGGATTGCCTTCATCGACATCGTCGAGCCCTTGATTGCCCTGTCGATCGCATATGTCGCGATCGAGAACATCTTTATGAAGGGCATTAGCCCGTGGCGTCCCTATGTGATTTTCATCTTTGGCCTGTTGCACGGCCTTGGCTTTGCTTCTGTGCTGGCGGAATTCGGCTTGCCGGAAGAAACCTTCGTCGCCGCACTGATCGGGTTCAATGTCGGTGTCGAGGTCGGGCAACTGACGGTGATCGCGGTAATGTTGTTGTGCATCTGGCAGGCCTTGCGCATTGACCGTGGCGCCAATGAAGTCGGGCAGGGCTATGCCGTCTATGGCGTCCTGCTGGTTGTGGCACTTGCGTTGATCGCACTGAACCCTGCGGGTCTTGTGACGGCTCTTGAAAATCCGGTCTGGCTTTTTGCGGGGCCGCTCGCTGCGATCTTTGTGCTATGTATGGCGTCTATTCACTTCCGCGACCTGCAAGAGGCCTACCGGCGTCTGGTTGCGGTCCCGGCCTCTGTCGCGATTGCAACCGTTGGCCTCTACTGGTTTGTCGAACGGTCGTTCCTGTAAGACAAAGTTGGCCGGACCTGCAAAGGTCCGGCCAGTCTTAAATGCCTATTGGACCGATACGCCTTCGGCGTCGATACCGTCGGCGATGTCGCTGTCCGTCACGCTCAACATGCCCGCGCCATCATCTTCCTGAACGACCTCGACCCCTGTATCATCGCTGTCGTCATTCTTGAATGCGGCGCTATGCGTGACTGTAACGGTCAGATCACCGCTATCGGCTTCTTCAAAGACAAAACCCTTGCCACCGTTGGCGGCCGCCGATGCCATGGCAACCGTGCCCACCACATGGCCCGCGTCCTCTTCGGACATTTTGTAGGCGTCATCGGTGTTGAACATCGCTTTGGTACCGACATAGACAGCGCGGATATCGCCGGGGCCTTCTTCGTCCCAGTCAACGCCTTCGTCCAGATTGCCCGAGATCACCGTGTTAAACATCGTCGTGTTCAGTGAACCGGCACCGGCCTCGTCAAGATCGATCCCGTCATCCAGATCAAGGCCGAATGCGTATTCGGCGACAAAGCCGCTGTCGTAGAGGTCTACTTCACGTTCGATGCAGGCATTGTCGGGCGCGTTTGTCACCGGCCCCGGGATCGCCGTTTCGGCCATCTGGTTGTCTGCGAATTCGCCTTCGTCCTCTTCGGGCATGAAACGGGCAAATACGGCGGGATCGCAGTAGTTCCCGTTATCTGCAAAGATGCTGTGACTGATAAAGGCATCAATGTCACCGTCATCGCCTTCGTCCAGTTCAACCCCATCAGCGCCGACAGCAAGGAAGGAAGAACCGGTCGCGGTGAAACTGATGCCACCCGCCCCGCGTTCGTCCGCACGGAACCCGTCGGCGTCAAAGCGGCCATGGCCGACATTCTCGACGACAACATTGGTCAGTTTGATCGCGAGTCCCGCAGCAGAGCCGTCACCGCCGCCGCCAGAGCCGCCACCGCAATCGTCAGCAAGCGAACAATCCGACATGTGAATCCCGTGACCGGCCACATCTGCCACCGACACATCGGTCAGCATCAGAGCGATTGTTCCAGTGGCATCTGTCGGCACACCCACGGCAATGCCTTTTCCGGCTGGACCGTCGAGATCGCCACGGTTCTCAACGCTAAAACCGCCAGGACCGCGGAAATCAAGACCGATGACCGTGAGGTCCGCCCCGTTGGGCACCGAAAGCAGCGTCACATTTTCATCTGTGTGGATCAGATTTCCATTGCCCGCGATCGATAGAGCCTGTGTCCCCGTATAGGTCAGGCCCGATGCAATGGCGATATCGCCATCCACCGCGACAACGATCCGCGCGGGCGCCTGCGCGGCGCTGGCCGCATCCAGTGCGGCCCGCAAGCTTCCTGCGCCGGTATCAGCAGTGCTGCTGACAACAAAGGTCTGTGCGTCCTGCGCGATGACATTTCCTGCAACCAATGACAGGCCAAGGGCCGTGCCGAGGAGTAGTCGTGACTTCATGGTGTGAATTCCCCATTTCAATTTACGTAGGAACATGACTAGGGAGGCGATGTAACGGATCGGTAACGGCTTGCGCGGCAGAGCTGCAAAAAGCCTACCGCAAGCTGCCGATACAGGGCTTGCGTCTGTCAGAAACGTCTTCTATACGGCGCGCACGAAATCCCGCAGGCGGGGGCGGGTCCAATGGGGAGACATCCCAAAGGATCCACCGGTTGGCAAAACGCTGATCCCCCGCTGAGGCTTGAAACCGGAAAAGGAAAACGACATGGCTCTT
>CAZTKF010000026.1:0-33457 GCA_964614205.1 uncultured Loktanella sp.
CAAGTTCCCGCCGGAGATCGGGTCACATCTCCACCTCCCTGTTGGACTTGCCCGGGCTTCGTGCCCGGGTCTTTTTTTGGGGGGGGTCAGGCCAGCGCCTGATTCCAGTCGTCTATCAGATCGTCGATATCCTCTATTCCGACTGAAACGCGGATCAGGTTTTCGGGAATACCGGTGTGCGGTTCGATCGTATGGCGATGCTCGACAAGGCTTTCGACACCGCCCAGTGATGTGGCGCGCAAAAAGAGTTGCAGCTTGCCGACCACCCGCAGCGCATCTTCCCGACCGCCTTTGACCAGAACAGACAGAAGGCCGCCAAACCCGCCCACCATCTGCTTTTGTGCTATCTCGTATCCAGGATGCGACGGCAGACCGGGATAGAACACGTTTTCCACAGAATCATGGGCCAACAGATGTTCGGCCAGCATCTGCGCATTCTGTGACATCCGTTCAACCCGCAAGGGCAAGGTGCGCATGGCCCGGGTCAAGAGCCACGCCTCGAACGGCCCCAGAATAGCCCCCGCCATTTTGCGGTCAGCGCGGATCATGCCCCAGATCGGGGCGTCCTTGGCGCGGGTCGAAAGAACCCCTGCCAGCACATCGGAATGGCCGTTGATGCCTTTGGTCGCCGAATGCATGACGATGTCCGCCCCGAAATCCAGCGCGCGCGTCAGAATTGGCGTCGCAGCGGTCGCATCGACAATCAGCGTTGCTGTCGTCGCATCGGCGATCGCGCGGATATCGACCGTCTTGAGCCAGGGATTTGAGGGGGTTTCAACAAAGACCAGATCGGCGGCTTCGCTTTGGCAGGTGGCGTTCAGATTATCGGCGTCCACCTCGGTCAGCGTGATCTCGCGTCGCTGGCAAAAATCTCTGATCCATGCGGTCGTGCCCCAGTAGATGCCCGATTGGACAATCGCCCTGCCGCCATTCGGCAGGGTGCGGAACACAGCAGCAATGGCCGCCATGCCAGAGGGAAAAAGCAGCGTTTCTTCAGCACCCTCCAAGGCGCGCAGCACTTCTTCGGCCTGCCGCATATTGTCGGAATCGGCGCGGGAATAGATGTTGTCGGGGCGATGCAAATGATAGTCCGCATCACGGGTGAAGGTCGTTGAAGGCTGCAAAGCGGGTACAACGCCACCTGACTGCGGATCAAGCGCGCCCGCAGCATGGGCGGCAATTGTGGCGGGTTTGTTTGATTTTTTCATGCTGCTTTGTGCCGTGTAGCGGGTCAAAGATGCAAGCCTGCACCAACCCATCTCAAGTGATGAATTCATCGCGGCTGTAGCCTTGAAGAAACAGGAGTGCACTGAGATCACCGTGATTGATCCGCACGTCGCATTGCGCCTGCACCGTTGGCTTGGCATGCAGAGCAACACCGGTGCCCGCAAGCGACAACATCCCAAGATCATTGGCACCATCGCCCACGGCCAGAACATCACTTGCGGCAATTCCCATTTGTCTGGTGATCGTTTCTAGCGCCTCGACCTTGGCCGCTTTGCCCAAGATGGGCCGCGCGACGTCACCCGTCAGCTTGCCGTCGGCGACCAGTAAAGTGTTTGCACGGCTCTCGTCAAAGCCAAGTGCGGCAGCCACACGGGTCGTGAACGCTGTAAAACCGCCCGATACCAGTGCGGCATAGGCCCCGTTTGCCTTCATCGTGTTCACCAGTTCATAGCCGCCAGGCATATAGCTGATCCGTTCGTCCAGAACCTGTTCGATCATCGCCTCGGGCAGACCTTTCAGCAGGCCGACCCGCTCAATCAGGGCCGCCTCGAAATCCAGCTCGCCGTTCATCGCGCGTGCCGTAATGTCGGCAACGCGCGCACCAACACCGGCCTCGGCCGCCAGTTCGTCAACGCATTCCTGCCGGATCATTGTGCTGTCCATATCGGCGAGCAGCATCTTCTTGCGGCGCCCGTCCAGCGGCTGGATCACCAGATCGACGCAGGCCCCTTGCAGATCGGTCCAGACGTCCCACTGATTGTCCGGCATGACAGGGATTGCGAATTCCGCCGCCTCATCCACGGCCAACCAGTTTGCATCGCCTCCACCCCATGCATTGCGAAGGCTATCAACCAGCGCTGCATCAAGATTGCGTTCTGTGGGTGTCGTAATCAGTGTGACGCTGAACATTTGGTTTCCTATCGGCTTCAACCGTGTCGCAAAAAGCGGCTCAAGCGGCGGTCTAGCCTCATTTTGACCATTGTGAAAGTGCGGCAGCACAGCTATTTGCGGCGGTGGGACACCCTTCCCCAACGAAGGGCGCATATCTGTGAGGATACCACTGATGGTTACGACAAAACCGGCAACGCGGCCGGCCAATCCGCGTTTTTCTTCTGGCCCTTGTGCCAAACCCCCCGTCTGGAAATTGGATGCGCTCGGCGACGCCCCTTTGGGCCGGTCGCACCGCGCTGCCATCGGCAAGGCCAAACTGGCCGAAGCGATTGACCTGACCCGCGAAATTCTGGGCATCCCTGCGGACTACCGGATCGGCATTGTGCCTGCATCAGACACGGGCGCGTTCGAAATGGCGATGTGGTCGCTGTTGGGCGAACGGCCCACCGAAATGGTTGCATGGGAAAGCTTTGGTGCGGGCTGGGTGACCGATGTGGTCAAACAACTCAAGATCGACGCCACCGTACACACCGCCGAATATGGCGAGATCGTCGATATGGCCGCGCTGAACTATGACAACGACGTCTGCTTCACATGGAATGGCACCACATCCGGCGTGCGCGTTGCGTCCGGTGATATGATCCCCGCGGACCGTGCGGGTCTGACGTTGTGCGACGCAACATCGGCGGCCTTCGCCCAAGATCTGCCATGGGACAAACTGGATGTAACGACATTCTCCTGGCAGAAGGTCATGGGCGGTGAAGCAGCCCACGGGATGCTTGTTCTCAGCCCACGAGCAGTTGCACGTCTGGAAAGCTACACGCCTGCATGGCCTCTGCCCAAGATTTTCCGGATGACCAAAGGCGGTAAACTGATCGAAGGCATCTTCCGCGGCGAAACAATCAACACCCCGTCAATGCTGGCGGTTGAAGACTATCTTGTCGCGCTGAAATGGGGCCGGTCGATTGGCGGTCTGGATGCGCTGATTCATCGCGCCAATACCAATGCGCGCGCGATCTGGAATTTCTGCGCCGAAAAGCCCTGGATCGACAATCTCGCCGTTGATCCGGCGACCCGGTCGAACACATCGGTCTGCCTGAAATTCACTGACGACCGGATCATCGATGGCGCCGCTTTCGCAAAAGCTGTCGCCAAGCGCCTGGAAGCAGAAGGGATCGCTTTTGACATCGGCGCTTACCGGGATGCTCCCGCAGGTCTGCGGATCTGGTGCGGTGCGACGGTAGAGACATCGGACATCGAAGCAATGCTGCCATGGCTGGAATGGGCTTTCGAAGCCGAGATCGCCAATCAGTGAACCCCCGTCCCGGGGCGGACCCCGGGGCGCGAAAAACCCATCTTTCCAAGGAGCGGCACAATGGCCCCCAAAGTACTTATCTCTGACAAACTCTCTCCTGCTGCCGTGCAGATCTTCAAGGATCGCGGTATTGATGTTGATTTCCAGCCTGATCTTGGCAAGGACAAGGACAAACTGCTGGAAGTGATCGGCAACTATGATGGCCTTGCCATCCGGTCTGCGACTAAAGCGACCGAGAAAATCATCGTCGCAGCCACGAACCTCAAGGTTATCGGGCGCGCAGGCATCGGTGTTGACAACGTTGATATTCCGGCCGCGTCCAAAAAGGGGATCATCGTTATGAACACCCCTTTCGGAAACTCCATCACGACGGCCGAACATGCAATTTCCATGATGATGGCCGTTGCACGTCAAATCCCCGAGGCAAACGCGTCGACCCATGCAGGAAAATGGGAAAAGTCCCGCTTCATGGGCGTGGAACTGACCAACAAGACGCTGGGCGTCATCGGGGCCGGCAACATCGGTTCCATCGTCATCGACCGCGCCCATGGCCTGCGCATGAAAGTCGTGGCCTACGATCCGTTCCTCTCGGAAGAGCGTGCTACCGAAATCGGTGTTGAAAAAGTCGAGCTGGAGGAATTGCTGGGCCGTGCTGATTTCATCACGATGCATGTGCCTCTGACAGATCAGACACGAAATATCCTGTCCCGCGAAAACATCTCCAAGCTGAAAAAGGGCGTGCGCATCATCAATTGCGCCCGCGGTGGTCTGGTCGATGAAGAGGCGCTGGCAGAGGCGCTGAAATCCGGCCATGTGGCCGGAGCCGCCTTTGATGTGTTCGCGGTTGAACCTGCCACTGACAGCCCGCTGTTCAACTTGCCCAATGTCGTTGTGACGCCCCACCTTGGCGCGGCAACGACTGAAGCCCAGGAAAACGTGGCCCTGCAGGTGGCCGAGCAGATGTCCGATTACCTGCTGACTGGCGCGGTCCAGAATGCGCTGAACATGCCTTCGGTGACCGCTGAAGAGGCCAAAATCATGGGCCCATGGATCAAGCTGACCGAACATCTGGGCAACTTCATCGGCCAGATGACAGATGAGCCGATCAAGGCGATCAATATCCTTTTTGACGGTGAAGCCAGCGAAATGAACCTCAAGGCGCTGACGGCGGCGACAATTGCAGGGATCATGACAAAGGCGAACCCCGACACCAATATGGTCAGCGCGCCAGTGATCGCCAAAGAACGCGGGATCAAGGTATCCACCACCAAACAGGACCAGTCCGGGGCTTTTGAGGGCTATGTGAAGGTGACCGTTGTGACCGAAAAACGCGAGCGCTCAGTGGCCGGTACAGTCTTTAGCGATGGCAAACCACGTTTCATCCAGATCAAAGGTATCAATATTGATGCCGAGATCGGGGAACACATGGTTTATACCACAAACGAGGACGTGCCCGGCATCATCGGCGCACTTGGCACAACCATGGGCGCCAACAATGTGAACATCGCAAACTTTACCTTGGGCCGGTCAGCGGCTCATGGCGAAGCAATTGCACTTTTGTATGTGGACGAACCAGTTCCGGCAGCGGCCATCAAGGCACTGGAAGACACGGGTCTGTTCAATCAGGTCAAACCCCTGACCTTCAACGTCTAAGGTCTGCAAGGTGTAAGGTGGAAGCTGTTCCACCTTACCTTTCAACCCTCAGTCCCGCCTGATGACCCCGGTCACCGCAGCCGCGCCGATTGCGGTGACAATCCAGCCAAGTGCGATCAGCCACCAGCGCACCCACCAGAGCCACCAGCCCCAAGGTCCGCGTGTGGTCGATGGGGCCCACGCCGCCTCTTGCCCCAGCGACACAAGCGGCACGACCAGATCGACCGCGTAGGACACGGCGTTGAACGTTTCATAGTCGCGGCCGGGACTCAGCCCCGAAGTTCCCTCAGAGCCCGGCCAATATTTATCCGACCAGACCTTTGCGGGGTTCTGAATGCCGGGATCAGTGGCCAGCACCTGCCAGCTTTCGGACATCAGCACGGGGGCAGCCGCGGGTGCAAAATCACCCGTCTCCCATGACCGATCGGCCAGAAACCAGCCAATGAAAACCAGCACCAGCAACACATAGAAGCTGCGCTCGGGCTTGTGACCATAGCCGACCACCAGACCGAACACGCGGTCTGCAATCAGACTTCCCGCGTTACGGCAGGCTACTCTGATCCCGAAAAACTGCTGCTCGTCCCGAAACTGCTTCTGTGCCAGTCGCAACGTCATTTCACCAACAGTCACGCGTTCTTCATCGGCAGGGTGGAGAAGCGCCAACCGCGCCAGATGCGGGTCATTCGGGCGACGGGCCTCTAGGGTTGCTATCGCCTCTTGCCGTTCTGACATGGGCAAATCGCTGGCTGCGCGCAATTGCTCTCTCCACGCCTGTTCACGCCGCCATCGCGCACGCGCAGCCTTGCGCTGTTCTTTCTCTTTGGCCACCATGATCGCTCTTGCATCCGACCTGTGGCCGGTGTCGCGCAATAGCTTGGCCAATTGTTCGTAAGGTTGGGGATAGAACTCGCGCTGCGACACAGCGCCCATCTTCAACCATGCCAACCTGTCAGGCACATTGATCCCGCCATGGAGCACATCATAGATGAAACCGCTCAGATAGAGCTTGTCGCACATCGCCCAGCTTTCCGGATCATCCCAAAGGTCGCCGACATGCGCCGAGGTCAGGTCAACACCGCCTGTGACATCCTTGATCCGCCGCCAGATGAACCCTTCGCGCACGATCAATCGTTGTGCATTGAGTGCTTGGCCATCCGGATTTCGCATCGTTGCATAGCTACAATCCAGCACACCGCCGATTTCTGCGCCCATGAAACTGACTTCGCCATCGGCCGCGGCATAGCGCAGAAAAGCATCGCCTCGCACCTGCGCACTCTGGACATTCAGCGCATGACCCTCCGGGTTGTGGAAGGCCGCCCCTATCGCGACAAGTTGCCCGCCAATCTGCGCGCCCAGCAGGCTCACTTGCCCCGTGGCTGTCGTTCCCTCAAGCAGCACGCTGCTGGCGACTTTCATGCCCTGCGCCTTGAAGGCAGAACCTTCGGGATGGCAAAGCGTCGCTTGCGTACAGGACAGATGCCCCTTGATATCGCTTCCCGAGAGCGAAACCTTGCCATCAACCCGGCTGCCGTTCAGCGTGAGGTTGCCGCTGATCTGGACCCGCGCGGCATTGACGCCATCGGTCATGGTGCATCCAACAAGAGCGAGGCCGTCAGCCTGCAACTGTACCATCTGCGGGCGGTCCGCAAAGTGGCAGTTGAAGAAATCGACCGGTCCCCGCGCAGTTGTGAAACTCAGATCCAGTCTGCCACCGATCCAGGCGCCGTTGATCGTGATGCCAGAGGGCTGGGTCCGAAAGTCCTTGCAGCCGCCCAGGATCAGATACCGGAGCAAAGCAGCACGGATCAGCACGCTGGGCACCTTATGGTTTGGCACCGTCTGGCTGATATGTGCGGTTGTCCCAGCTTCTGCACTGTCCAGCAAAAGCATTTCCGCGGGCGTCAGCAGGTTTTTGTCACGCAGTTGGACCACTTGGGCCCAGCGCGTGATCAAATGCAGATCCTCGTAATTCATAGGGGCAGGCTAGGGTGCTGTTGTACTGGTCGCAATGGTTTTCACCCTTTTGCACCTGCCCCAAGTGCCGTAGACCATTGCAATGCCGATTGAATTCACCAGCCTCGATGCGATCCTCGATCACGGTTTTGACACCGTAATCGATGTGCGCTCGCCCGCTGAATTTGCGCAAGACCACATCCCCGGTGCGATCAACCTGCCTGCCCTCTCGAATGAGCAAAGGGCCAAGGTCGGGACGATCTATAAACAGGTCAGTCCCTTTGATGGTCGCAAAGTCGGTGCGGGTATGGTTATTCGCAATGTGGCTGATCATATTGAGGGGCCATTGATGGACAAAGACGGCGGGTGGCGCCCCTTGGTGTATTGCTGGCGCGGCGGGCAACGCTCGGGTGTGTTTTCAACCCTGCTGTCTGAAATCGGCTGGCGGTCCGACACTGTGAAGGGGGGTTACACCACATTCCGACGTTTGGTGAAGGCCAGTCTTTATGATGCCCCCCTGCCACACCGCCTTGTCCTGCTGGACGGGTACACCGGCACGGCCAAGACCGAAATTCTACCGCGCCTTGCCGCGCGCGGTGTGCAGGTGATTGATCTGGAAGGGCTGGCCTGCCATCGCGGATCACTCTTGGGTGGGATGCCTGGTGGACAACCTGCCCAGAAAGCGTTCGAAACGGGACTGGCCATAGCGCTGCGCAATCTGGACCCCGAGCGCCCTGTCGTTGTAGAGGCGGAAAGCAGCAAGATCGGACGCATCGTCGTCCCGGCCTCTGTTTGGGCCGCCATGCTAGCTGCACCGCGCGTGATCATTCAGGCGCCCGAGGCTGCGCGTGCCAACTATCTGGCAAAGGCCTATCGTGACGTCATTGAAGACCCCGATGTGGTGGCCGCGAAACTGAAACCCTTGCGGCGTTTGCGCGGACACGCGACGGTTGATCGCTGGATTGCCTTGTCAAAACAAGGCGCTCTGGTCGATCTATCCCATGCGCTTATGGTGGATCACTACGATCCCGCCTATACTAAATCGCGCCGGATTGATGAACGCGACGTCGTCGCGGGCGTATCTGTCGCGACACTGGACGAAGCAGGGCAGGAACAGGCAGCAGATGCGATCGCCGCCGCAATCAGTGCGTTGTGATCTCTGACCCTTCGGTGATGTGCCCGATGACCGACGCCGTGTAACCCGCCTCTTGCAACTTCTTTACCATTGTCTCGGCTGTTCGCGCGGAAACCGCCGCCAATAGCCCGCCCGCCGTCTGCGGATCAAAAATCAGATCAAAACTCGGGCCGTTGATCGCACCGGCCCCGACCCGGTTATCCCCGAACAAAGTCGAGCGCACTCCGGCGCCGGAGAGCTCCAACGCACCGTCCATCAACGGGATTGCATCCAGATCAAGCACTGCTCCGACACCTGAGGCGTCACACATTCCCCGCAGATGACCTGCCAAACCAAACCCGGTGATATCCGTCATCGCATGGGCTTTGCCCAAAATCGCCGAAGCTGCGGCCTGATCCTGCTCCATCAGCGCAAGACAGGCGATGACGTCAGCACCCTTGGCCTTGCCCGCCATTTCTGCCGCCATGATCGTACCGCTGCCGATAGGTTTGGTGATGACCACCTTGTCGCCCGGTTTGGCACCTGCCAGCGTGATCGGCTTTTTTGTGAGACCCGTCACCGTGAAGCCAATCGTCAATTCGTCGCCGAGGGATGAATGCCCGCCGACAATTCTGGCACCTGCCTTCTCAAAAACCTCTGAAGCGGCCGTCATGATCTCGGCCATCGTCCTTTCTTGCAGGTCCGCTGACATACGCGGCAAGATCAGGCTGGCCGTCGCCGCCTGCGGCTTGGCCCCCATTGCCCAGATATCGCCCAGCGCATGCACTGCAGCGATCCGTGCCATCAAAACCGGATCGAGGGTCAGCGCACGCAGGTGATCTGTGCTTATAACCTGCCCGGGCTGCACTGCGGCCGCGTCATCGCCGAAACGGTCGTTGAGCACGGTCTGTAGTGCCGCTCGCCCCACCTTGGCCCCACAACCGCCGCACATCAGCTTGTCGCCCAGCGCCTCTGTCATGCCAAGCGCAACCGTACCCGGCAGCAAAGGCGCGGCCATCGCAGGAAGTTCGTCAAACTGGGCCATGAACTTGCGGTCGATATAATCCTTAAGTTTCCACAAGAGCGGCCCTTCACGGGCCGTCCCGAATTTCTCGGCAAGTGCAGACTGTGCCCCCAGAGAAACAAGTTTCAGATAATCGCGTTGCGGCTTGTAGGCGCGCAGACTGCCACCGGACAGAACCGCTCGCAGATTGTCGAGAAGCACCGGTGCTTCACGGACAGCATAGACACCTGCCTTGGGACGCGGATCATGGCTGAGGTGCGCGCAATCACCAACCGCAAAGATCTCCGGCGCGCTTGACTGCAGGTTTTCGTCAACGGTGATGAACCCCTCAAAAAGGTCAAGACCGGTTCCGGCGATCCACTCATGCGGTTTGGCCCCTGCGGCTCCGGTGGTAAAGTCGCTGCGGATGGTGCGACCATCGCGCAAGACAACACCTTCAGCGAAGATTTCGGTGACTTCTGCATCTTCGATGATCTCGACATTGCTGGCGGTGAGGGCCGCAAGCATCTTTTGTCGCGCCTTGTAGCCCAGCGCGGTCAGCACGCGGCTGCGGTCGATCAGCCGCACGGTCGGCTGTTTGCCACGCAAGGCAAAAGCCATCGCCATCGCCAGTTCGGCCCCGGCGACACCGCCACCAATTATCGCAATCTGGGGTCCATCTGCCTTTGCGCGGAACGCATCCCAGCGGGATGCAAACGTCCCCAGCGGTTTGGCCGGGATCGCATGGTGCGTGAACCCAGGCAGCTCCGGCATGGCAGAGGTGATGCCCACGTCGATGCTGGCCACATCATAGGCAATAGGCGGGCGGCCATCGACAAGGATGCTGCGTGCGTCTTTTTCAATACCTGTTGCATAGCCGTTGATGATCCGCGCGCCAGCAAAGCGCGCAAGCCTGACCAGATCAATATCCAACTCGTCCCGCGTATAATGCCCCGCCACAAAGCTTGGCAGCATCCCTGAATAAGGCGCGGTCGGGCCAGGATTGATCACAGTCACCCGCACGCCGGGCAAAGGGTTCATGCCCCAACTGCGCAAGACCAGAGCATGGGTATGACCGCCACCGACAAGGACAAGATCGCGGGTAAAGGGCAAGCTATTCATAAAGGCCTTGTAGCGGGCAAGCGGTCATGGGGAAAGCCACTGTCCCTGCCAATGACCCAGACGTGAAAATCTGACACGGCGATGGTTGGCACCGAGGTGTACGGCATCAATAGTGGCGACCACGCATTGCAATACGGCAAAGGTCGCAGGATCCGGAACCTTGTGATAGTCCAAGGCGGTGTCAATCGGTGTGCCCGGGGCCGGGGTCACACCATAGGACTGCTGCGCATAATCGGGGATGCTATCCCAAAGCGGGCGTGTTTGTGCACCGGATATGATCGACACTTCTGCCTGCAACCGGATTTGCAGGTCCTGTTTGGCGTCCCAGACGTGCAGTGCTGCACGGGGCTTTGCTTTCAGGCTTTTGACTTTGTCAGAGAACAGATCGGTATGCACCGTCACGGCCCCTGCGTCAGGTTCAACGCTGCGCAAGACCACCGTCCGAGCTTCGGGCCAGCCATCGGGTGAAACTGTCGCAAAGGTTGGGCGGCGCGCTGGATGTCTGGCATCCACAACACCCCGACCCAAGGTGCCCCAGACTGTGGAAAGGATGCCTTCGGCAGTTTCAAACCATTCACTCATAGCCTGTCATCTCCAGATATCCGGTGCCTTTGTGGCTGCCTGTTACCGTCACAGGCCCCTCCCAATAAGGCACGCGCGTGTTCATCCATGCGTCTTCATTGAGAGCGGCGACAGTCACGTCCACGCCCTGCGCGGGCAGTTCAACACGCCACCGCACCGGCACATCATCGTCATTCACTGCAAGAGGTGTCGCAACCAGATCACCGTCTGTGTAGGGCGTCGCCAGCCCTTCGGGGGTGATCCAAGTGGCCGAGGTGAAATTCTTGCCATCCGTTTGCTGCAACCGGAAACCCATCATTTTATGACCGTCATCAAAAGACAGCGAGAACCAGTCCCAACCCGTCTGGTTTTCTGCCAAAGGCTGCGATGACCATTCACGGTCAAGCCATGCATGCCCATGCACAGCGATGTCGCCCTCGGGCAATTGAAGCGTCCCTTCAATCGCAAAGAAGGGTTGTGAATAATAGTAAGACGCCTGGCCTGCCGCAGATTTCACCGAATAGCCAGCTTCGCCGTGAAAAATAAGAGGGCCTTGGGCGGTCAATGTCATGTCATAGACAAAGTCAGGCCCGCTCGCGGTCATGCTAAGCCTGTTCCAGTCACCTGCAAGCACCCAGTCATCAATCCATGCTTCAAACGGGTCGGCCACAACGCCGGCCTGCCCTATTCCGCCGCGTGCGAGCCTTTCGCTCACGTAGTGGTGTTCCTGCGTTGTCACAGCCGCATGACCCATCCAAAGCTGCGGGGCAGCCCAGCCTTCGCCATTCTCGGGTTCTAGTGCCGAGCGGAAAAGCGTCCATTGAAGCCCGTAGGGTGTACCATCATCCGCGGTCAGATTGGCCGTCAGATACCACCATTCGATCCGATAATCGGGATGCGCACCATGATCTGTAGGAAAGGCGAAACGGGGGTTTGGCTGGGGCACAGAGAAACCCTCTACATTTGTGCCAAGTCCCGCAAACCCCTGAGCGGATGCGGCAACGGGCAAGAGCAGAGCCATTATCAGCACCTTAACGTTCATTGGAAAACACCTTGAGCAAATCTGCAGGCGGAGTGCGCGCCAAACGGCGTGCGGGCCAGAGCGCTGCCAGTACGGCAGCCAGCAGCGCAAAGAGACCAAGGCGGGCATAGTCCAACGGAAACAGATACATCGGCAACTTCCAACCAAAGGCAGCAACATTCACCACCGCAAGCAGCGCCCATGCAAGTGCGAGGCCCAGCGGCAAAGCGATGACTGCCGTCAACAACGCCAGCATCACTGCGCGCAACAGTTCCAGCATTCCAATCTGGCTTCGCGTCATCCCCATCGCCCATGCTGGTGCCAGTTGCGGGGCACGCAGACTGGCCAGTGTCAGAAGGCTCATCAATATGGCAAAGCCTGCAACTGCGAGAGTGAGAATATTCAGGGCCGTCGTCACCGTGAACGTGCGCTCGAATATTGCAAGAGAAATCGCTTTGATACCTGCCTGATTGACGGATTGCGTTGCGGGAATACCGGTCGCCGCCTCCATATCCGCCAGAAAACCGGGTACTGCGTCGGGGTCCATACGCAAGCCAAAGTTTCGCGGAGTTTTGTCGGGATAGAGCGTGCGGAAAACCTGTTCGGCAATCACGGCCTGTCCGATCGGGTTTCCATAGTCGCCATACACACCCGCGATAACAAAAAGGGTGTCCTGCAAGGTAATCTGATCTCCTACGTTCAACCAGGCACGCCGCGAGAGCTGTTCGTTGATCAGAACGCTCTGCCCATCAAAGGTCGAATCCCAAGGGCGCGGGGACTGCTGCAAGAACACCCAGTTGTCGCGATATGTCGCGTGGTCGCGCGCACCGAAGACTTCGGTCGGTTGTCCGGCGACCTGCGTATCCACGCTCTGGATCGGCAAAATGATATCAGTACGTGGTTCGGCAAACTGCACCAATGCTGCAGACTGTGCATCGTTTTCCGTCCGCACATAGAGTTCGGACGCAAGCCGCTGGTCAAGGAAGTCTGTGAAGGTCAGCCTGAAACTCGATACCATCGTCGAGACACCGACATTCGCCGACATTGCCAATAACAATGCCATCAGTGCAAGTGACAGCCCCCCCAGTTGTTGGCGTGTATCGGCCCAGAACCACTGGGCAGTGACCGATTTCGCTGCCTTGCTGGTGCCAGCAAGGATACGGTCCAGAACAAGCGGCAAGGCCAGCGCGGCCCCGATCAGCAGTGCAGCCAGCAATATGAACCCGCCGATCAGACCCTTGGCCGTGAACATCATTACAGCGGCGACGGCCAAAAGAATGGCGGCTGCAACGCCTTGGAACGCAGCCTTCCGCCCTGCCGCCATCGCAAGGGCGCGCGGTTGTGCTGTCGCCAGCAGCGGCATACGGCTGATCTGATAGAGCGCGCCACCCGCCGCAATTGCCGTCCCCCCCAGCGCAATAGCCAAACCTGACAGCCACCAAGAAGGCCGCAGTTGCAACGTACCAGCGACATCAGCGCCATAAAGTCCACGCAGGGTTGCTGCAACGTCAGGAAGAAGCAGCGCTGCTATGACATAGCCAAGCGCAACGCCGATCACGCCTGCGATGATGGCAAAAAACATCAACTCGGCCCCCATCAGGACGATCAACTGGCGCAGGGGTAGACCCAAGGCTCGCAAGGTGCGCACCACAGGGCGGCGTTGTTCAAAGGCGAGGCCGATCGCGCCGTTGACGATGAAGATACCAACCGCAAACGACAATAGACCAAAAGCGGTGAGGTTCAGGTGAAAACTGTCGGTCAGGCGCCCTATGTCGCTGCCGCTCTGCGCCGGCTGCACAATAAGGTCAGGTGCAAGACTGCCAAGTGCGGCTCGGCCTTTGGGTTGCATGGGCAAGACAAGCAGACTGTCGATCTTGCCTTCTTTATTCAACAGCCGCTGCGCGACGCCGATATCAGTTACTGCTGTCGCAGGCGCTGCCTCTGGGGTGATGATCACCGATAGCTCGGGAAGCTGCGCCGCAGTCTCTGCGTTTGCAAAAAGCTGACCAGAACCTGATAGGAATGACGCAATGGCGGCACCATCTGTTGGTGCAACGGGGCCAAGCCCGGCGGGTGCTGTAAGCAGTTCGATGCCAACAATGCGCACCCCATCCAGCCGCCCTTGGACCACAGGGCTGACAAGCCAACCCGCCCGTCGCAGTTCAATATAGGTATCTTGCGACATCGGTTGTCCGTCACGTCGCACCAACCGGTCGTACTGCCCTTCACCCAGCGTAGCTGCGGCTGCATCATAGCTGGCCCGCGCTTCGGCATTGACGGCTTGCACACCAGACCAGAGCGCCGTCGCGAGCGCCAATCCGGCAAGCAAGGTGAATAACTGCAACGGATTGCGCCACCAATGCGACAGCAAGGCCTGCAAGGTAGCCCGTGTCATGCCACCTGCCCGGACCGAAGATGCAACCGGCGCGACATCCGCCCTGCTAGCGTAGCGGAATGCGTGACCATCAGAAGACCTGCACCGGTATCCGAGACCAGCTCAAGCAAAAGGTCAAGAACTGTGTCCGCTGTTGCCTCGTCCAGATTGCCGGTAGGTTCGTCAGCAAGAACGAGGCGCGGCTTCGGGGCCAAGGTACGGGCAATCGCAACGCGCTGCTGCTGCCCGCCCGAAAGTTGCTCGGGATATTTGTTCAGCTGTAGGCTCAGACCCATACGCTCGGCCAGACAGGCGTTCCACGCGGGATCATGCTGCCCCGCCAGCCGGGCCTGAAAGGCGATATTGTCGGCAACCCGCAAACTGGGGATCAGATTGAATTGCTGAAACACGACCCCCACTGTACCACGACGCAAGAAAGCACGTCTTTTGTCATCAAGGGCCGCGATGTCTTGGCCCGCAAGCCGGATATGCCCTTGATCTGGTATATCCAGCCCGCCGATCAGATGCAGGAGGGTGCTTTTTCCGCTGCCGGACTCACCCGTCAGCGCCAGTGTCTCGCCCGCGTCCAATGCCAGATCGACGCCGCGCAGCACCTCGAAAGGGCCATCAGCGGTTTGATAGGTTTTGTGAATATTCTGGACAGTCAGCAGCATGTTTCTTGTTTCCCCAGTGTGAGGTAACACGCAAAGACCAGAAGGAAACGGCCCCTGCGGCGATTAGGCCCCAATGAGTGCAATTTGCGTTCCTGCCGGATCCGTGACAACCAGGCGTTGAACGTAAGGAATGCTGCTGTCCCAGACTATTTCGTGGCCGGCCTTTGCCAATTGGTCTGCCAGACTTTCCAGACTGGCGATAGGGAAAGACGGCAGCGCATGCACGTCGAAGGGAAAGCTGGGTCGTGTGCCAAAATAGATTTGCCTTGCCCCGCTGACGGCCCAGAACCCATCGCAGTCTTCCGAATAGTTGGGCGCGCGCATTTCAGTCAGACCAAGTTCACCCAGATAGAAGGCGCGCAAGGCAGTTTCCTCATCCGGTTCCATTGGAATGAATACCTGCTGCAACCGCGCATTTTTCTGGGCAGCATCGCGACTTGCGCTGAAATCCATACCGCGCCCGCGGGGCTTCGCCTTCGCGTGCGGGTCTTGATCGTTCTCGTCGCGTTCGCGTTTTTTAAGGCTGTAGTAGAGCCAGGCAAGAACCATCAGGAACAGGATGAGCGCGGGTGAAATCTCAAATGGAAGGAATGGGGTCTGCATGATGTTTAGAACACCTTGGCATCACATGCGTGCGGTTGCAGGCAGGTTAAGCGCAGCCCGCCATAATTCAAGTTCTGCCGCCACGTTCCCCTGTTTCTTTTTGCTGGCTAGACTAAGGTCTTTTCAACACTGCATGGAGGACCTGACATGACCGATATCGTAATTCTGGGTGGCGCGCGCACTGCCATCGGCACTTTTGGCGGTTCTTTGGCGGGGACACCTCCGATTGAACTGGGCACGATTGCCAGCAAGGCAGCATTGGAACGCGCGGGCGTTGCAGCGGCGCAAGTGGGTCATGTTGCCTTTGGTCACGTGATCAATACCGAACCCAAAGATATGTACCTCAGCCGTGTGGCAGCCATGAACGCTGGCGTGCCGGACACAACGCCAGCCATGAACGTCAACCGCCTTTGCGGGTCGGGTGTGCAGGCTATCGTTTCGGTCATGCAGTCCCTGATGCTGGGAGACGCTGATTTCGGTCTTGCGGGGGGCGCTGAAAACATGAGCCGTTCGCCCTTTATCATCTCTGATCAGCGCTGGGGCGCGAAGATGGGTGATATCACGACGCGGGACATGATGCTGGGTGCCCTCAATTGCCCATTCGGAACAGGGCACATGGGCGTGACCGCCGAAAACGTTGCGGGCGAGCATACTATCACCCGCGCAGATCAGGATGCATTTGCCCTGCAAAGTCAGGAACGCGCTGCAGCGGCGATTGCAGCAGGTCACTTTGAAAGCCAGATCGTGCCGGTTCCTGTAAAACAGCGCCGTGAGTTGGTGGATTTCGTCACCGATGAACACCCCAAGGCGACAACACGAGAGGCCCTGTCTGCACTTCGCCCCGTATTCCAGAAAGACGGGTCTGTGACGGCGGGCAACGCATCCGGTCTGAACGACGGTGCGGCGGCGATTGTACTGGCTACAGCCACAGCAGCCGAAAATGCGGGCCTGACACCGAAATTCCGTATCTTGGGCTATGCACATGCCGGTGTACGCCCAGAGGTGATGGGAATCGGCCCTGTGCCTGCGGTCAGCAACCTGCTGAAGAAGACCAAGCTGGCGGTCGGTGATTTTGATGTGATCGAATCCAACGAGGCGTTTGCCTCGCAAGCCCTTGCCGTATCCAAGGAGTTGGGTTTTGATCCCGCACGTGTGAACCCAAATGGCGGTGCGATTGCGCTCGGTCATCCCGTTGGCGCAACCGGCGCCATTATCACGGTCAAAGCCATGTACGAACTGGAACGCATCGGTGGCAAGCGTGCCCTGATCACGATGTGTATCGGTGGCGGTCAGGGGATCGCGCTTGCGATTGAGCGGATTTAGCGCAGGCCTGCCCCTTGCGGTTACCGAAAGGTCGTGTTTCTAAAAGCGGACACAAACTGCGAGACGGACTTCCCGTGACTACACGCCCTACCCTTCGCCATGTTGTTTTCTTCAGCGCCAAGGACAAGGCAGACATTCCGCGTATTGTGGAAGGTCTGAAGCTTTTGGCGGGTATTCCGCATAGCACAGCCTTCGAGGTGCGCCGGAACACACAAAGTGATGCGCTCTCGTCCGAAGTCGATGTAATTGTCTATGCCGAGTTTGACAGCGCCGAAGCACTGGCCGCCTATAAGGCCGATCCGCTTTACCAAGCGTCGATCAAAGCGGTGCGTCCTCTGCGAGATATGCGGATTGCCGCAGACTTTTAGGGGCAGGACGGGTAGTCGCGCAGAAACACCCACTTGTCGCCTTCGGACAGATCAGGATCAAAGGCGTAGCCGCCTGATGTGAAATCCTTGATCCCTTCAGACTGGGTCACGCGGTTTTCGACAACGAAACGCGCCATGGCGCCGCGTGCGCGTTTGGCAAAAAAACTGACGATGCGCGGCTTGTTGTCTTTCAATTCCATAAAGACAGGTGTGATGACCCGCAGCTTGAGCGCCTTGCGGTCAACCGCGCCAAAATATTCCTGACTGGCGCAATTGACCAATGTGTCGGTTGCCACAGCTTGTGCCTGTGCATTCAGCGCCTTTGCAATCGTGTCGCCCCAATAGTCATAGAGTGACGTGCCACGCCGCGTTTTCAGGCGGCTGCCCATTTCCAACCGATAGGGCTGGATGGCATCAAGCGGGCGCAACAGCCCATAAAGGCCGGACAGAATGCGCAAGTGATCCTGCGCCCATGCCAGATCGTCCTCTGACAGAGTCTTAGCCTCCAGCCCCTGATAAGTATCACCATTGAAGGCCAATGCGGCTGGTTTTGTCGCATCATTGTCCGGCTCTGCCGCGAAGGCTTTGAACCGATCACGGTTCAGCCGTGCCAGATCGTCAGAGATGCTCATCAGCCCCTTCAGTTCCTTTAACGTCAGGTTCTTGGCCGTCTTGGAAAGGCGAACCGCATCTTCTTGAAACTCTGGCACGGTTGCGGGCACATCGACGGGCTCCAAGTCGAGGGATTTTGCTGGGGAAACAACTACGAGCATTGTGGCATCCTTTCAGTCTTGGACAGGGATGTAACATAGCAAGCGGCGTTGACCACCCCTCTGGCATGCGACAGCGCGCGGGGCTATCACTTGGCCAAACAAAGGAGCACCATAATGAAACTATGCCGGATCAAGACAGCAGACGGGATCAAACCTGCCGCCGTGGACCAAGACAATATCTTGCGCGATCTTTCGGGACAGGTTGCCGATATCAGCAGTGCCGCGATCACACCTGAAGGTCTGGCCGCACTGGCCAGTCTTGACTTGGCCACCCTGCCACAGATCACCGGAGATCACGCGCCGTTTCTGAGCGATGCACGGCGCGTGTTCTGCATCGGCCTGAATTTCTATGACCATGCTGAAGAAATGAACCTGCCGGTACCGGAACATCCGATCCTGTTTATGAAAGCCTGCGATGTGACCGGCCCGACGGACCCTATCGTGATCCCGAAAGGGGCCGAGAAGACTGACTGGGAGGTTGAGCTGGGCATTGCCATCGGGAGTCGTGCGCACCACGTCGCAGAGACCAATGCTATGGATCACATCGCAGGTTACTTTGTCGGCAACGATGTATCCGAGCGACATTTCCAGATGGATTTTGGCGGACAGTGGATGAAAGGCAAGTCTGCTGACAGTTTTGCCCCGCTAGGCCCTTACCTTGTCACAAAAGACGAAATTGCAGACCCGCAGAACCTTGCCATGTCGCTAAAGGTGAACGGCGAAGCGATGCAGACCGGTTCGACCGCAACGATGATCTTTGGTGTAGCCCAGATTGTGGCACACGTCAGCCAATTCATAACCCTACACCCAGGCGATCTGATCCTGACCGGTACGCCTCCGGGTGTGGGCGGCGGACACAAACCACCACGTTTCCTGAAACCGGGCGACGTGCTATCTGCGGAAATCGAAGGATTAGGGGCCACGCGCCATAACGTCGTGGCATACAACGGCTAGTTCAGTTGAACCTGCAGCGGGTATTGGCCATCCTCGAACGGACCAAAGAGATCATCCAGATCAGGGTGATCGACCGGTTCCCCCGAATAGTCAGCCACAAGGTTCTGTTCCGAGACATAGGCCACGTAAAAGCTCTGCTCATTCTCGGCCAAAAGGTGATAGAACGGCTGGTCCTTGCTGGGCCGGCTGTCTTCGGGAATAGCGTTGTACCATTCGTCCGTATTCGAAAAAATGGCATCCACGTCAAAGACCACACCCCGGAAAGGGTGCTTGCGATGGCGGACAACTTGGCCCAGATGATATTTCGCGCGCGTTTTGAACATGGTCTTCCTGATTTCACGCAGTATACGTCTGCTGCAGGTGCAAAGTCCACGCCTGCAACCAAATATTAAGGGAAACAGTCTGTGAACCTCGCCCTGACAGTGCTCAATATCACCGCACCGGTGTTTCTTTTGGCCGCCGTGGGTTTCGTCTGGGTCAAGCTCGGCTTCGAGTACAGAGTCGAATTCGTGACCCGTATGGCGATGACTCTGGCTGTCCCGTGTCTGATCTTTGTGGCACTCATGAATATCGAGGTGGAACCGCAAGCACTGGCGGCCCTCTCGCTTGCATCTTTTGTCGCCTACGCCCTTGTGATGGTTGGCTGTTTCATCGTGGTGAAAGCGGGTGGGCTGAATACACAGACTTATCTGGCACCCCTGATCTTTGGCAATACCGGCAACCTCGGCTTGCCCCTTGCTCTCTTTGCCTTTGGCGAGGTCGGGCTTGGTTATGCGGTTGTCGTCTTTGCGATCATGGCAATCCTGTCGTTTACCATCGGAATCTGGATGGTTGCAGGGGCTGGCTCTTTCAAGCGTGTGGTACAAGAACCGCTGGTCGGGGCGACCTTGCTGGGGGCCTTGTTCCTGTGGCAAGGCTGGAAAACACCCGAATTTCTGACCAATGCAATTGAATTGATCGGCCAGATGGCTATTCCGATGATGCTGATTACGCTGGGCGTGGCAGTCGCAAGACTGGAAACCAAAGCCATGACACAGGCGGTCATCCTGTCGGTCATCAAGGTCCTGATCTGTGGAGCTGCAGGCTGGGCCGCTGCCACATGGTTCGGGCTTGATCCGGTCGCGGCAGGTGTGCTGATCGTACAGGTTGCAACACCGGTCGCGGTCACTTCCTATTTGCTGGCCGAAAAATACGGGGCCGATGCGCAGCCTGTCGCAGGGCTTGTTGTCGCATCAACCCTGCTTTCGGTGCTTGTTCTGCCGTTGATCCTCGCATTTGTGATCTGATCACACCGCGTTGGGGATTCCCAGAACGCGGTCAGCACGCTATGCTGCTAAAAAACAAATATAAGCGAGAGGCAGATGAGCAGTTTCTTTCGCGCCATGGCATGTGTCATGCTTCTAGCAAGCTGCAGCGGCGGTACGGGTCATAACTCGGCGCCGCGCAATCTTGACGATGCATGCAGTATCGTGTCCGAGCGCCCCGAATACCTTCGTGCATTCCGCGCGGTCGAACGCAAATACGGCGTCCCTGTGCCGTCGCTCATGGCGATCATCTATCAGGAAAGCAAATTCATCGGGAACAACCGGACACCACACCGCTATGCGCTGGGGGTGATCCCTGTGGGCCGCCAGTCATCTGCCTTCGGCTATAGCCAAGCGCTGGACGGCACCTGGGAAGAATACCAAGATGGCCCCGGCGGGCGCCGCGCGCGACGTGATGACATATTTGACGCAACGGATTTCATGGGATGGTACATGGCCCAGACTGTCGAGGAAACCGGTGTCCCCATCTACGATACACGTAACCAGTATCTAGCCTACCACGATGGCCGGACCGGATTCTTGCGCGGCACATGGCGCTCCAAAAGCTGGTTGGTCCGGATCGCAGGCGAAGTTGAAGGCCGCGCAGTGATGTATGACCAACAGTTGAGAGCCTGCCGGAAACGCTAACGCAAAAGGGCGGCTTCTACAGAGCCGCCCTTGCGAACACACTTGCCAAAAAGGCTTAATTCTCGCGCTTGCGCATCTCGGCGCGGATGTTGAACAGGATGTCCCGGATCGCTCCGCCTGCGATCAGGTCGTTCAGGATGACCGTTGTCTCGGAGCCGAATTCATCTGTTACAATCCATTGGCGCAACTCGACGGGATTCGCAGTGAACACCAACTCAATACTCCCATAGTTGGGGTTGTCGGGGTCCTGAGCCGTCACTGTCGTTGTCGTGCCATCAGAGACGACATTCGTCACCATAGCCTCTCTGGTAAGATCGACATTCTCTTGCAGGATTATGCCGAGCGGAGTCTGGCTGAGCGGATACCTTTCCGGGCCGGTGTTTGAACGCGCGTCGAAAATGGCAAGCTGCCCGCCGCTGGCCAAGACCATTGAATCAGATGGTGCGTTGTACTCAAACCTGATGCGCCCGGGGCGCTTGATATAGATTTGCCCAGTGCTGATCGTCCCGTCTGCATTGATCTGTGTGAAACCGCCTTGCGCGGTCTGAAGCTGGTTCAGATAGGCCGAGATTTGCCCAAGGCTGAGTTGCTGGGCAGACACTGCGCCTGCGTAAAGCGTCAATGCAACGGCAGTGATGATCGATAGGATACGTTTGTTCATGTGTCTTACCTATGTGTCTGGGCGGTGAAATGCACCCTTTGGATAGGCGATACAACAGCATGTGATGTGCTGTTAAGCGATATCACGCCGTCCGTTTCCTGATAGCAAGGAAGATGCGGGGACCGTGCCGATGCGCAGAAGAGAGTAGTTCAGAAAAAATGCGCCGGCAAACGGCGCATTTCATTTCTCTAGCGGGTCAAAAACGGAGTCAGCGGATCCAGACCTCGACACGCGTGTATTCCGAGCCTGCGACCTGACCATCAACACAGGTTGCTGGTGCCACGTTGCCAAAACCATATGATGACACCGTGTAGCCCCCCGCAGTGAGCGTCGAAGCGGCTACATCTTCCAACAGCGCTTTGAACTGGGCCGCTGCAGCAGCCGAGGCCTCAATCGCGGCTGCGCTTCCGGCCGAGCTTTCGCCATGACCAACGAAAATGATCTCGCGACCAGCGTTTTCTTCGTTTTCCAGCAAGTTCAGCAGATCGATCAGCATAGCCCGGTTCCAAGCACCTTCCGGCCCACTGGCCGGACCGCCGGTCATTGTCGGCGACAGGCGCTCTGCATCGAACAAGACCTGAAACATCTGTGCGGCCGCAGCGCGCTGCGCGTCATCAAACGACGCTTCAAGCAGGGCGCTGAGCCGCGCATTCTTTTTCGCACTGTCCATCATGATGGCGCTGTGATTGAGGAAACCTTCATTCTCGAGAAGGCCTTGGGCCACATTAGACGATGCGAAGTCAAAGACCTCTGCGATCAGGTCGGTCTCGGCTGGCGTGTTGTACGTTGCCATAATTGGCCGCACCAAGGGATAGTCGCCCGAGATCACATTGAAAGGTGTCGGTGCAACGGCGATGCCGCAACTGCCGGTCACATCCACGACGAGTGCGGCATTTGCCCGTGCGGTTGATACCACGCTGACGCTACCCGGAAACTGGTTGATCGAGGCCGAAACACCGTTTTCGTCCGACATTGTCAGAACATTTGGAGCAATCTCCTTGCCGGCTGGCTCCATGACCAAGCGCTGTACTTCGGCGCCAATATCAGACGTCGGCGGCAGTTGAAGGGGCAAAACCGCAACGTCTGCACCACCGATCTGAGACCAGTTTGTGACCTCGCCTGCATAGATACGTGCAAGATCATTGATCGAAATCTCGGTGATGCCGGCATTGGGTGCCGCCATGACAGAAAACGAATTCAGGCCAAGAAGCTGATGCGTCAGATCACTGCCTTCGGCCCAAGCCTCGGGGGTGTCATAGGCAAGCGGAGCGGTCCCATTCAGCGAAACTGCCCCGATCGTGATATCCGCCGTGGCGTCATTGGCGCTTAGCGCCAAGGATGCAGAGTCGCCTGTCGACGGGTTTCTCAGGAGCAATTCGCCAACCGGCGTTAGTTCGACGTTTGTCGAGGTCGCAGTCGTCACGGCATAGGCGCCGGTAACTGTCCGGTGTAACGCTGCATAGTTGGGTGCGGCGAAACCTACGGTCAGTTCGTCCGATGAAGGGGCCGCCGTTGCAGGAGCTGCGGCAGTCTCTGATGTCTCGATCCCTTGGAACGCGCTTGCAGTCAGCCCGAAGGCGTTGGACGCGATGACCTCATTACATCCATCCCCGAAACAAATCACCTCGGAGGCTGGTACCGCCACCACGCCAACGGCGGTCTGCACCTGAACCATCACGCCGTTGTAGCCGACGATCTCGCCCGTTACGTTGATGAAATTATCACTTGAGCGCAACTCGACCGACTGCGCAAACAGTGCGAGAGGGGCAACAGAACAAAACAGTGTGGTCGCAATTCTTGAAATCATTTTTCTTCAGAACTCCAGCAGTCATTCATGCCATTATTGGTTGCTGTGCGGCAGATATGAACACCAAAAACTGGCAAAACTAGGGAAATTACTACTGATGCCCGCAAATTGTGCATATTCTCGCAACAATGTACGGACCTTTATTTCTTGGGGTACAGGTCAGGGCAAGGCAGGACAGGTGTCTTCGGCCTCCATACTCTTGCCACAATGTGAGTCTGGCACGCAGCCCACCAGACCCATACCCGCTGTTCGGTTGGTTTCGGCAGAATCACTGGCAAGCTGTCACGCGCCGCAACTGCCAGCGCCATCCACAGGGCCCTCGCGACGCGCCAAGGCTGTGAAATCAAAAAGGTTTGGGTCAAGCAAATGCGAAGGGCGCGCGTTCATCAGCGACCGGAACATGACCTGACGCCGCCCGGGGCTGTTTTTTTCCCAGCCGTCCAGAATCTGTTTGACCTGTTGCCGCTGCAACCCATCCTGCGATCCGCACAAGTCACAGGGGATAATGGGATAGTCCATCGCTTTGGCGAATTTCTCGCAGTCTGCTTCGGCCACATGGGCCAATGGGCGGTAGACGAACAGATCACCCTCTTCATTGAGCAGTTTTGGCGGCATCGTGGCCAAGCGCCCTCCGTGGAAGAGGTTCATGAAGAAAGTTTCAAGGATGTCATCGCGATGATGGCCAAGTACGACCGCCGAACACCCCTCTTCGCGAGCGATCCGGTACAGGTTGCCGCGACGCAAACGCGAACAAAGCGCACAAAACGTGCGGCCCTGTGGCACCTTGTCCATGACAATTGAATAGGTGTCCTGATATTCGATGCGATGCGGAACACCCATCTTTTCAAGGAACTCCGGCAGCACCGTCGCCGGAAAACCAGGCTGCCCCTGATCAAGATTGCAAGCCAGCAGCTCGACGGGCAGCAAACCGCGCCATTTCAGCTCGTAGAGGGTGGCAAGAAGGGTGTAGCTGTCCTTGCCGCCCGACAGACACACCAGCCATCGCTCCGGTGGCGCTGCGGGGTCGCGCGCCTCCTTTCCTATCATGCCGTATTGCTCAATCGCTTCGCGGGTATAGCGCACAATGCGCTTGCGCAGCTTTTTGAATTCGGTCGTAGCGGGCGCGCCGTAAAACAGCGGGTGGATTTCGGTCTCATCTAACATGTCCCCGATATGCCAGAACACCCTATCGCTGCCTAGAGGCATCCGAACCCCGTTTGGTTGCGTATCAGATATAAGAACACGGAGATACAAATGCGCCTGATCCTTGCTGCCGCCTTTGCCTTGCTTGCCGCTTGTACCGGAAAACCGTCACTTGACGACCCCAGCCTGAGCGACCGCAAGCTGAACCTCGAAGAGTTCTTCGACGGTGAACTTGTGGCATATGGCCAGTTTCAAGATATCTTGGGCACGGTGCGCCGCAGTTTTGTTGTCAGCATCAGCGGCGACTGGGATGGTGAACGTCTGCGGTTGGTAGAGGACTTTGTCTACGAGGACAGCTCTACCGAGCAGCGTATCTGGACTTTGACCAAGACAGGCGATGATAGCTGGGTCGGCTCTGCCCCTGGAGTTATCGGGCAGGCGACAGGGCTCGAGGACGGCGATCGCTTCAACTGGCAATACGAAATCAACCTTCCCGTTCCGTCAGCGACAGGGCAGACGGAAACGCTGCGCGTGACATTTGATGACTGGATGTGGCTCTTGGCCGATGACCGGTTGCTGAACATCGCCTACGTCAAACGCTTTGGTCTGGATATCGGCGTAGTGACGATTTTCTTTGAAAAGCAGTGACAAAGAAATTTCGACGAAATTTCTTTGCGGACCCGAGATTTTTCGGCGAAAAATCTTAGTCCGGCACGTTATCGATACCTGACCCGCCCCACGGGTGACACCGTAGAATGCGGCGAACCGTCAAATAGCTTCCCTTTATGGCACCGTGCTTTTCCAACGCCTCAAGCGAATAGGCCGAGCAGGTCGGCTGGTACCGGCAACTCATGCCCACCCACGGTGACAGGATCAACCGATAGGCCCGCACAGGCAGCGACACAATGTAAGCAAATGGGCTCATCCGTGGACCTTTTTCATAGCGCGGCGCAAATCGGCAACCAGCGTATCAAAAGGTAGGTCCGCAGTCGCGTCTTTGCGACCTACCAGCACATAATCCCAGCCATCACGGCCCATTTCAGGCAGAACAATGCGCGCGGCCTCGCGCAAGCGCCGTTTGGCGCGGTTGCGGGCCACGGCGTTACCGACTTTCTTGGAGCACGTGAAACCGACACGGACGCCGTCTGCCTCGCCGGCATGTCGCTTGCGCGCTTGCAAATGAATTCCGGGGGTGCCCTGCCTGTGGGCGTGGGATGCGCGCACAAAGTCAGCGCGCTTGGACAATACGCAAACAGAAACCGCCGGAGTGCCTTGATCTGGCCCAGCCGGCGGTTTCAAATCAGTCAAGACAGCTTGTACGCTTACGCGCTCAGCTTCGCACGGCCCTTGGCACGGCGTGCGTTCAGGATCTTGCGGCCGGCCTTTGTGGCCATGCGTGCGCGGAATCCGTGACGGTTCTTGCGAACCCGGTTTGATGGTTGGAACGTGCGCTTCATAGCGTGCTCTCCGGTTTATGGCCAAATCCAAACGGGGATTCGAAGCCGAATTACATTTCAGACCCGTCCTTTAGAGGGGGCGGCTATTCATGTCAACGCAAGCCACTGAATGAAACTGCAACAATTCCCACATTTATCGTCCGTCAAATGTTTCAATCATCACGGGCCAAACCCGCAAAACTGAAACATCATGGGGGCTTTCCATCAATGCGCCGTGAAGTGGGTATCGCAAAGCGCAGCTTGCGTCCATCTAACCTGCAATCGAAAAGACACCCTTTGGACAAGAAATGATGACCGATATGACCGATGCGCCAAAGAACGCGATATTAAGGAAACTTCCCCTGATCCTTATCGGGATCGTCGCCATTCTCGGTGCTTTTTTTCTGCGCGACTACCTCACGTTCGAGGCGCTTGCCGAAAACCGCGAAGCGTTGCTGGCGTTTCGTGACGCCAACTACATTCTCACCGTGCTGGTCTTCATCGTGGCATACGTCGCCATTGTCGCCTTCTCGCTGCCCGGAGCAACGATCGCGACGCTGACCGGTGGTTTCCTTTTTGCGACCTTCCCAGGGTTGCTCTTCAATGTCACTGGCGCCACGATCGGTGCAACGGCCATTTTTCTCGCGGCCCGATGGGGATTTGGCGAAAACCTCGGCCAAAAACTGGAAGGGTCGGACGGTGTGGTCAAGAAAATCAAGGAAGGGATTGATGAAAACCAGTGGTCAATGCTGTTCCTGATCCGCCTTGTTCCAGCTGTGCCCTTCTTTCTTGCCAATCTCATTCCCTCTTTCCTCGAAGTCCCACTGCATCGCTTTGTGATCTCGACCTTCATCGGAATCATTCCCGGCGGCCTCGTCTATACGTCCGTCGGCGCGGGACTGGGCGAGGTTTTTGCCCGTGGCGAAACCCCGAACCTCGGCATTATCTTCGAGCCGCAGATCATCCTTCCCATCATAGGCCTTTGTGTCCTTGCTGCTCTTCCCGTCGCCATCAACGCCATTCGTGGCAAGAAAGGCCTGTAAACATGAAACGCATCAAGACAGACATCTGTATCATCGGGGGCGGCTCCGGTGGATTATCTATCGCAGCGGGTGCCGTGCAGATGGGTGCCAAGGTTGTTCTACTGGAAGGCCACAAGATGGGCGGCGACTGCCTGAATTATGGCTGCGTGCCGTCAAAGGCACTGATCGCATCGGCCAAGCAAGCCTACGCGATGTCACACGGCGCGAAATACGGTGTGGGCGGGGTTGAGCCGCAGGTGGACTATGCCGCCGCGAAGGACCACGTTGCAGACGTCATCGCGACCATCGCACCTGTCGACAGCGTTGAGCGGTTCGAAGGTCTGGGTGTGCAAGTGATTCAGGAATTCGGCACGTTCATCTCGAAAACCGAGGTGCAGGCAGGTGACAACATCATCGAGGCCCGCCGCTTTGTGGTGGCGACCGGTTCTGGTCCCTTTGTGCCCCCGATCCCCGGCATCGAGGACGTCACTTACTATACCAACGAGAACATTTTCGAGCTGCGCGATAGACCCAAACACCTGCTTGTAATTGGCGGTGGCCCCATTGGCATGGAAATGGCGCAGGCGCATCGGCGTCTGGGTTGCGAGGTTACCGTGATCGAAGGCATGAAAGCCTTTGGCAAGGACGACCCCGAAATGGCTGCCATTGTGCTGGAGAACCTGCGCACCGAAGGCATCAACATTGTGGAAGAGGCAAAGGCCGAGAAAATCAGCGCCACTGGTGACATGATCACTGTACACACGCCAAAGGGCGACTTCACGGGGTCGCACTTGCTGATGGCTGTCGGGCGCAAGGTAAACACCGACAGGCTTGATCTGGATGCGGGCGGAATCGCGCATGATCGTACAGGGTTGAAAGTTGGTCCGGATCTGCGCTCGGTGACCAACAAGAAGGTCTATGCGGCGGGCGACGTGGCTGGTGGGCTGCAATTCACTCATGTGGCGGGCTACCATGCTGGCGTGCTGATCCGCTCTATGTTGTTCGGCCTACCATCCAAGCAACGCACCGATCACATCCCTTGGGCAACCTACACCGACCCCGAGTTGGCACAGGTCGGCCTGACCGAAGCGCAGGCGAAGAAAAAATACGATGCCGCGGTCGAAGTTGTCCGCTTTGATTTCGCCCACAACGATCGTCTGATTGCAGAGCGCAAGACCAGAGGGCTGATCAAGGTCATGGTGGTCAAGGGACGTCCCGTCGGTGCTTCGATTGCTGGCCATATGGCAGGCGAATTGATCGGCATGTGGGCCATGGCCATCGCAAACAGGATGAAAATGTCGGCCATCGCCAACACTGTCCTGCCTTATCCGACAGTCAGCGAGGTTAACAAACGGGCCGCGGGCGCCTATTTTAGCCCAAGACTATTTGGAAACCCTACAGTAAAGCGTGTTGTAGGCTTTGTGCAGCGGTGGCTGCCCTAGCCTCAGCGAGGTAAAATGACCAACTCACTCTCAGGTCGCTTTCTGATCCTCACGGTGATCTTCGTGATGCTGGCCGAGATTTTCATCTTCGTGCCCTCGGTGGCGCGATTCCGCGAGGATTATCTGCTCGCACGGCTGGAACGGGCACAGATCGCATCATTGGCACTTGAGGCCGATGATATGATCAGCCCTGCGCTTGAAGCCGAACTGCTGCGCAATGCGGAAGTCTACAACGTTGTGTTGCGACGCAACGAAATCAGGCAGCTTGCGCTGTCATCACCCATCCCTTCGCCCATCACAGCGACATATGACATGCGCGACCCCAGCAGCATGACATTGATCGCAGACGCTTTGCGCACACTTGTCGATACAGAAGACCGGATCATTCGTGTCATTGGTAATCCGGTGCGCGAAGGTGGACTTCTGATCGAGGTCACAATGGATGAGATGCCGCTTCGCGACGCGCTTTTGGCTTATGGGCGCAACATCCTGTTCCTCTCGGCATTCATCTCAGTCATTACGGCCAGCCTTTTGTTCCTGTCCGTTCAGATCCTCTTGGTCCGCCCGATCAAGGGTGTCGTCGACCACATGCAGTCCTATGCCAAAGCACCAGAGGACGCCCGCAAGATCATCACGCCCAGCGCAGGCGTAAAGGAACTGCGTGACGCTGAAGAAGCGCTACAAATGATGCAGATGCAACTGACAGGCGCGCTGAAACAGAAAGAGAGACTGGCCCAACTGGGTGGTGCCGTGGCAAAGGTCAGCCACGATCTACGCAATATGCTGACATCGGCGCAGCTTTTCACCGACAGGATTGAATCGTCAGACGATCCGCTGGTCAAGCGCATGGCGCCCAAACTTGTGAACTCGATCACCCGCGCGGTAAACCTGTGTGAAACGACGCTGGCTTTTGGCCGCGTGGATGAACCCGCCCCTGCGCTCACCCGCGTCAACCTCGCACAGATCGCAGGCGAGGTGATCGACAGCGAGCGACTTGCAGCCGGTGATTATCCTCTGTCCTTTTCCGAAGACATTCCCGCGACGATGACGTTGCGCGCTGACGGCGAGCAACTCTACCGCGTGATCCTCAATCTTGTACGCAACGCACGGCAGGCAATCATGGCCACGGGTGAGCCGGGCGAGATCGGGTTGCAGGCGGTCGAAGACGACCAGACCTGGTCGCTTATGATTTCCGATACGGGACCCGGACTACCCAAGAAAGCGCAAGAGCATCTGTTCCAGCCCTTTCAGGGTGGTGTGCGCAAAGGCGGCTCTGGTCTGGGCCTTGTGATTGCCGCAGACCTGATCCGCGGCCATGGCGGACGACTGGAATTGAAGAAGACCGACGCTCATGGCACGACTTTCGTCATACAGCTACCCAAGGAAGACCTCGCGCTTGCACCTGCCGCTGAATAGCAAAGAATCCGTTTTGGGCCTTGCATCGGGACCCAACCGGGTCTAAATCCCCCCCTACGCGGATTGGTAGCTCAGTTGGATAGAGTACTTGACTACGAATCAAGGGGTCGGGGGTTCGAATCCTCCCCAGTCCGCCACTTACCCCAGTCTCATTTTCCCATGTCCGAATTGGCCTGAATTCCCGCGTGTCTTCCGCGGCTTGCCACGTGCTGTCTGGGACTGAGACGGACCGCGCGGCCTGATCCTGTGCCATAAGGCCCGACCGTCTCAGTTGCCTGGATACGCCGGTCCGCTTTTCCCTGATAACAGCCAATTAACAGGGAATTTGCGCAGAATACGTGATTTTTGAGCAAAACGAAGCCCAATTACCCCAGCAATATCATTGATTTAGAGGTCAATTCCCTAAGCTCAATAACAGGGAATTTATTCTGGCGAACAGGGAATTCTCAACCGTCTATCAGGGAAGGCAATTGGCTGAACAGGGAAGGTCAGGCCGTCAGTCCGAACAGGCGATCCTGATGGGTCCAGTCCAGAGGAATGGCGCCGCGCACGAGGGTCTCGAGGTTCAGTTCTGTGGGTTGCGTGCCATCAAGAATCGCACTTTGGAGTCTCGGGGACAGAGAGATCAAAGAGATGACCCGTCGGATGTAGCGCTCGGAGTGTCTGACGCGCTGGGCGAGTTGCCGGAGCGGTTCTCCTGCTTTCAGTGCGTTTGCCCAATCATGGGCATTGCGCAGAGCGCGGATCAGCGTCTGGTCTGGTTCCGGGCGGCGCTCACCGGCAACAATGCGCATCTCCACGCCACGCCGTTTGCAGGCGATGGATGTCGAGATTTTGCAAAGTGAATCATGCAGCGATGATGCCGGTAGGTTTGTAGCGCCTGCGACAGCTTGGGGATCGAGTGCGATATCGAGCTGGTTCTTGTTGATGGAAATCGCGCGGATTAGAGATGCCCCTTGTTGGCACCCTTCGGTTTCCAATCCAGTCGCCAGCTTGAGAACGGCTTTGGTGGCAGCTTCTGATCTGGTTATGTCACCGTCGTTCAAAACGGCGTGGTGTTTTGCTTGCGCACTGAGATGGTCAGCGATGGCTTTGATTACGGCGGTCTCGAACGGGCGCGCCGGCAATCGCCAACCCGTCGGATCCACACCGCCGGAAATCAGTCTGTTCGAGACGTAGTACCGCTGCCGTTTCCCACGCCGCAGCGTGTGCGTGGGTGTCAGAATATCGCCTGTCTCATCACGGACTTTGCCTTTGAGCGGTGCCTCTGCACCTGCCCCCTGCCCTGCGGGTGCACCGCGGCGGCGGGCGCTGGCAGCCTTCAGATGCTCTTGCACACTGTCCCAGAGATCTTGATCGACAATCGCCATGTGCTGACCCTCAAAAGTCTGTTCTTTGTGTCGGATCAGACCGAGATACACTGGATTCGTCAGCAGGTGATAAATCTGTCCGCGACTGAACGGGTTGCCGCCCTGCGTCCGACCTGAAGAAAAGATGTGGCGTTTGGAGAGCAGCCCCTGTTGCTTGGCGGCATGCACCACCGCGTTCAGGCAGCGATGAGTCTGATAGAGATGGAAGATCTGCCGCACGATCTTGGCTTCGTCTTGATTGACGACCAGTGCGCGTCGGGTCTTGTCTGGATGCGGATCATATCCCAGCGGGGGAATGCCCCCCATCCACAGCCCCTTCTTCTTGGAGGCGGCGATCTTGTCGCGGATGCGCTCGGCGGTGACCTCGCGTTCGAACTGCGCAAAGGACAGCAGCACATTCAGCGTCAGGCGCCCCATGGAGGACGATGTATTGAAGGCCTGCGTGACGGAGACGAACGAACAGTCTGATTTCTCCAGCCGCTCCACCAGCTTGGCAAAGTCTGCCAGTGAGCGTGTCAGCCGGTCGATCTTGTAGACAACCACCATATCGATGCGTCCGGTGTCGATATCGGCCATCAGTTGCTGCAGACCCGGGCGCTCCAGCGTCCCGCCTGAGATCCCGCCGTCGTCATATCGCATCGGCAGCATCTTCCAGCCCTCATGCTTCTGGCTGGCGATGTAGGCGGCACAGGCCTCATATTGGGCGTCCAGAGAATTGAAGTCCTGATCGAGGCCCTCTTCAGTCGATTTGCGGGTATAAATGGCGCAGCGGATCGTGATCTTGCTCATGGTGTTGCCATCCCCGTGAGCCCGAAGAAGCGCGGTCCCGACCAATGCGCCCCTGTGATCTCGCGGGCGATCCTGGAAAGGGAGCGGTACTTGGTGCCCTTCCAGACGAACCCACCCTCGGTCACATCAACGACATGCGTCACGCCGTTCCATTCGCGCAGTAATTTTGCACCCGGTTGCAATCCGGTACTCTTGGGTCGTGCAACCTGATCCGAGGGGTGCCGAAGCGCAGCCTTGGTCTTCTTTGATAGGCCACCCTGCTGTCGCGTCTGTATCTCAATCGCAAGAAACCGCCGCATCAGGGCCTTGCTCAGCCCCTTTGGGACCGGTGTGCGGAAAACCTCGCACCAAGCGGCAACAAGAACCGCCCGGTCCATGGTTGCAATCTCGGCCACCGTCATGAGGACACCTCAGGACCGGTCACAAGGCGATAGATGGATGTGCTAGCCTTCCCATTGCCTTGGCGTCTCTCAATGATGTGGCCTGCCTTACGCAACCCGGTCAGCGCGGCACGCACCGAGTGGGGTTGCCAGCCTGTGGCTTTGCAGAGGGCTGCCACCGTTGCGCCGGCGGGCCGCTCCAGCAAGGCTTGCACTTTGGCGATCTTTGTTTGCTTGGGATTGGTCATTTGTGTCTCCTCTTAGTGGGTCCCGCTGATTGCAGGCCCGGTACCGAGGAGCGCCCGAGGGTGTGTCGGGCGTGACAACACTGATGCGTGCTTTGCAGCACTAGTCCAGTGGTTTGTAGCAACGCGTGAGATTGCCTTCAGAGCGGCAGCGGATAGCGTACCCCCTTTTTTTAGTCAACGATACCATATGGTTAAAAATGCTTTCCCTTTTTTGGTAGCTTGCAAACTATGCGATGAACGGCTATGGTTCACATGCCTCAGCGGGATCTACATATCCCGACGGAAGCACTCAAAAGGCCATGGGCCCATAGGGAGCATCAAAGAGGCAATGAACCGGATCGCAAGGTCCGGGGAGTTGCTATGTATGCTCTCTGCAAACTCCCCGAAGCGATCCATTTCTGAAGTCGGCGCAATGCGCCGAGCAGTTATGGAGGCAAGCATGCCAAAACAACCAAAACGCAGACCCGAAGGTCGGCGCAACCGACCTGTCTGGGTCAGCGACAAGATCGAACAGACCACGATCTCTGCTCTCAAACCCTATGCCAATAATGTCCGTAATCACACCGAGATGAGCATTGGACGTCTCGCAGACGCCATTCTGGAGTTTGGGTTTGTCGTCCCAGTCATCATTGGCGCGGATAAAACGGTCATTACGGGGCATGGGCGGATTGAAGCCGCAAAGCGCCTTGGGCTCACAACGATCCCTACGATTTGTGCGGACCACCTAACACCCGCTCAAGTCAAGGCTTACCGCATCGCCGAGAACAGGCTCTCGGAACTCTCCGACTGGAACGAAGACGCGCTCCGAATTGAGTTGGGCGATCTGATGGACCTCAGCCTTGCGGGCGAGCTCGACTTCAGT
>CAZTKF010000027.1:0-32844 GCA_964614205.1 uncultured Loktanella sp.
GGATCATCACGGATCTGACCTATGTGCTGATCGACCCGCGCATTGATTTCGAGGCGCGAAACTGATGGCCGAACGTCCTCTCCTGTCACCGCTGAACCAGCGCCGTCTGCGGAATTTCCGCCGCAACCGGCGCGCCTTCTGGTCGCTGGTGATCTTTGGTGTTCTGTTTGGCCTGTCGCTCTTTGCGGAATTCATCGCCAACGACAAACCCATTGCCGTCAGTTATCGCGGCGAGATCAGGATGCCGATCTTCAGCTTCTATTCAGAGCGGGATTTCGGCGGAGACTTCCCGACCGAGGCCGGATATGGTGAACCAGAGGTGGATTGTCTGATTGTCACCGGCGGGCTGGATGCATGTTTCGACACCCCCGAAGACCTGATTGCTGCCGTGGCCGACGGGCAAACGCTGGACGGTGATTTTCAGGCGGGCTGGATGCTTTGGCCGATTATTCCCTATTCCTACAATACGATCGTTGACGTGGCAGGTGTCGCCCCTGCGCCGCCCAGTGCAGAAAACTGGTTGGGCACTGACGATACCAAACGCGACGTCACGGCCCGTGTGATCTATGGGTTCCGATTATCGGTGACATTTGCGCTGACGGTGACAATTGCGGCCTCGATCATCGGGATCATGGCGGGGGCTGTACAGGGTTATTTTGGCGGCTGGACCGACCTGATCTTTCAGCGGTTCATCGAGATATGGACAGGGATGCCGTCGCTCTATGTCATCATCATCGTCTTTGCGATACTGGGGCGCAGCTACTGGCTCCTTGTGTTCCTGACAGTGCTGTTCGGCTGGCCCGCCCTTGTCGGCGTGGTCAGGGCCGAATTCCTGCGCGCCCGCAATCTGGAGTATGTCCGCGCGGCAAAGGCGCTGGGCGTACGCGACCGGACCATCATGTTCCGCCATATGCTGCCGAATGCGATGGTGGCGACGCTGACGATGCTGCCGTTCCTTGTGACCGGGGCGATTGGCGGTCTGGCCTCGCTTGATTTCCTTGGCTTTGGTTTGCCGTCTTCGGCCCCGTCCTTGGGGGAAATGACATTGCAGGCGAAACAGAACCTGCAAGCGCCTTGGCTCGGCTTTACCGCGTTCTTCACCTTCGCGATCATGTTGTCGCTTCTCGTTTTCATCTTCGAAGGTGTCCGCGATGCATTCGATCCCCGTAAGACCTTCGTCGCCGATGGCAAGGTCATTGCCGATGAGACCGTGTTTGAACCGGAGAAAGAGACACCAGCGACAGGGACGAATGGACGATGAGTAATCCGGTTCTTGATGTCCAGAACCTGCGCGTGGCTTTCCGGCAGGATAGCGCCACCACCCATGCAGTCAGGGGCGTGTCCTTTCAGGTGAACAAGGGTGAAACGGTCGCGATTGTGGGCGAAAGCGGATCGGGCAAGTCTGTGACTGCGCTTTCGACAGTGCAGCTTCTGGGCGATAGCGCAGTCATGGCCGGTTCCATCAAATATGACGGCGAAGAAATGGTCGGCGCTGATGAGGCGGCCCTGCGTCGGGTCCGTGGCAACGATATCAGCTTCATCTTTCAAGAGCCGATGACTTCGCTCAACCCGCTGCATACGCTGGAGAAACAACTAGCCGAGAGCATTGAACTGCATCAGGGCCTGCGCGGCGCTTCCGTGCGTGAACGTATCGTGCAACTGTTGCACCGAGTGGGCATCCGCGACGCGGAAAGCCGTCTTGGATCGTACCCGCACCAGCTTTCGGGTGGTCAACGCCAGCGCGTCATGATTGCGATGGCACTTGCCAATGGGCCGGAATTGCTGATCGCGGACGAGCCGACAACGGCACTGGATGTGACCATTCAGGCGCAGATTCTGGATCTGCTGGCGGACCTCAAACGCGATGATGGCATGTCGATGCTGTTCATTACCCATGATCTGACAATTGTCCGCAAAATCGCAGACCGTGTTTGTGTGATGAAAGATGGTGAAATCGTTGAAACCGGACCGACAGCCGCCCTGTTTCAGAACCCGCAGCATCCCTATACGCAGATGCTTCTTGCTGCGGAATCGAGCGGCGCACCTGCGCCTGTCGCACCGGATGCGCCTGTTATTCTGGAAACGGATCGCGCAAAGATCTGGTTTCCGATCCAGCGGGGGTTGCTCAAACGGACCGTGGGCCATGTCAAGGCGGTCAACGATGCGACCCTGACGGTGCGCGCAGGCGAGACACTTGGCATCGTGGGCGAAAGCGGGTCGGGCAAGACGACGCTGGCGTTGGCTGTCATGCGCCTGATCCAGTCCGAGGGCCGGATTACTTTTCAGGGTGCGGATATCCACCAGCTGAACCAGCGCCAGATGCGGCCGCTCCGCAGTGACATGCAGATCGTCTTTCAGGATCCCTACGGATCGCTCAGCCCGCGCATGACCGTGGCCGAAATCATTGCCGAAGGTCTGGGTGTGCATGGGGTGGATCCGGGTCGCGACCGCCGTGATATGGTGGCCGAAATCATGGGCGAGGTAGGGCTTGATCCTGCGCTGATGGACCGTTACCCGCACGAGTTTTCAGGAGGTCAGCGCCAGCGGATCGCCATTGCGCGCGCGATGATCCTGCGCCCCAAGCTATTGATCCTCGACGAACCCACCTCTGCACTGGATATGACCGTGCAGGTGCAGATTGTACATTTGCTTCGTGAATTGCAGCAGAAGAACGGGTTGGCCTACTTGTTCATCAGCCATGATCTGAAGGTTGTGCGCGCGCTTTCACACAAGGTGATGGTGATGAAGCAGGGCGATGTGGTCGAGGCAGGCGATGCCGACACGATCTTTGATGCGCCGCAAACGGACTACACTCGTGCCCTGATGGCGGCGGCGTTTGAAGGCAAGGTAGCATGAGGTTGGGGCAAAGAGCGTAAGCGGCGGCGCTGCGGGATGAAGCCGATGGTCACAAGGTTTTCACTTGGCCTTTCCGGGGCCGCTCCATTATCTCCCTTCCCATGGCCTACGACTATAACAAGCTCTACGGCGAAACGAGCGACGCCTTAGGACCACCAACGGCGGTGTTTGTTGATTTCTTTAACCGCTTCGACCGAAGAAAGGCACGTATTCTGGATGTGGGATGCGGGCAAGGACGAGATGCCGTCTTTATCGCGCGGCATGGCCACACTGTCGTCGGCGTGGACATTTCACCAAATGGTATTCGCGACCTGGAACAGGCGGCAAAACGAGAGAATCTGAATATACAGGGCGTTGTCGCGGACATCGCGTCTTACACTCCCGCAGGTGTGTTCGATGTTATTCTGATAGACCGCACACTCCATATGTTGCCCAAGGCGTCGCGGCTTCGCGTGCTTGCAGGGTTGCTCGATCATGTGCGCAGTGACGGCTGGATTCTTATCGCAGACGAAAAATCCAATCTGCCTGCCTTCGAGAATGTAATTTCAGATCATTGCTTTGACTGGGTGACCAAGTTGCGCATGCGTGGCTATTTGTTCGTTCGCCGAACTTGATCGTCAGTTTGGGCGCAAGGCTATCCTTTAAAGCAGGCGCCGCAATGGTATTCGGGCGCGCTGCGGTCTCTATCCGTCAGAGCCGATCATAAAGCATGTCGTGCCACGCGCCTGCAAACGGCGGCAGGCCAGATCGGCGCCTTCGCGCGTCAGACCCATAAAGTTTGCGTCAAACCCGCCTGAGCGTTGCACGACACGTCGCAGTGAACCATCGAGCGTGCTCATCTCGTTCAGGGCAACGCGCAGCAAGACCCGTTCGGCATCGTAGCGTGTGTTGTAGCGCCCCACGTTGACCCCCCAATGCCGTCCGCCGGATGTGGAAATCCGCGTCACGACTTCGGGTCCGGTGTCTGTGACTGTAGTGTCCGGTGCACGCGCGACAACCAGCGTTTCAGTTGTCGGACGGGGAACAGGTGTGACAGCCGGTGGGGTGGCCGCCACCACTTGTCTAGGTGTTGCCGAGGGTGTCGCCGCGCCGATTGCCTCTGCCAAAGCCGCGTTCACGGAATCGGCGACTGCCGCGTTGATGACATCTGTATCAATCGCTGCAACGAGCACCTCTTCCTGAACGGGTGCAGTTGTGGGCCGTGCGAGGGGACGAATGCTGCGGGTGATCAGACCGTTGACGCGGACAATCTTGCCGGGACTGACTTGGCCGCGGCCATCGGAACTTGTCAGCATCGCCGCTGGCGGGTTCGGGCGGCGGATGGTGGCGCGTGATGGCGCACGGTTAAAGCCCATGTCCATCAGTTCTGTGATGCGTGCATTCCGTGCTGATGTGGAAGAGCCGCCAAAAACAGTCGCAATGATCCGTTCCTGCCCGCGCTGGGCTGACGCGACAAGATTGAAACCTGCCGCACGGGTATACCCTGTCTTGATACCGTCGCCCCCTTCATAGCTGTCCAGCCAGCGCCGGTTGGTGTGGCGGACAGTCGCGATCCCCGCGTCGGCCGTGCGCCGCGAGAAGAGGTTATAATACTGCGGGAAGTCATAGATCACGTGGCGCCCCAGCACCGTCATATCCCGGGCGGTCGACAAATGCCCCGATTGTGTCAGCCCATGCGCATTGCGAAAGTTGGTATTGCGCATACCCATAGCGCGGGCGGTGCGGTTCATGCGCGTAGCGAAGGCTTCTTCAGAACCCGAGATCGCTTCGCCAATCGCGGTGGCCGCGTCGTTGGCCGACTTCACGGCCGCTGCACGTAGCAGAAAACGAAGACGGATGGTTTGTCCCGCACGCAGGCCCAGTTTCGATGGGGGCTCAGATGCCGCAAGGCGGCTGATCTGCACTGGCGTATCCAGCGTGATTTCACCGCGCTCAATCGCTTGAAAAGCCACGTAGAGTGTCATCATTTTAGTCAATGATGCTGGGTGCAACTGGGTGTCGGCATTGCGGGAATGCAAGACCTCACCGGTGCGCGCATCCATCACCATGGCTGCATAAGGCGCAGCTGTCGCACGCATCGGCGCGAGCAACAAGGATACCAAAACGATACATAGAAATAGCCCCTTGAGGGCCCACTGTCCCAGACGACTTGTCACGTCGCTTGCCTCTTTTTCTGCCTCAGTGACCCCGGATTTTTCCGGTGGCCTTATTTTTATAAGGTGACGCTAGCATAAGTCGCGTTTTCGGAAAATACCCTAAATTCAAAGACTTTCACGGCGTTGATCGTCTGCTCGATCCAGATGTTGTGACAGCTGCTTGCCGAAGCGCAAGATCGGTGAAATTGGCCGCAATCCCGCACGATTATCGAATATGATTTGATGGGGTTTTCATGTGTACTGTGTGTCTTATATATAACGCCAACCCAACAAGGCGTTCGACATGCTGGCAGAGTTTTACATGATGGCCGAGAAAGAGAGCGATGGCGACGGTAGCGTCGGCGTTGCGCTTGAGACGAAGCCAAAGACGAAGCGCCCGCCGATGTATAAGGTTCTGATCCTGAACGATGATTTCACGCCAATGGAATTCGTCGTGCATGTCTTAGAGCGTTTTTTTGGTCTGTCCCATGCTCAGGCATTTGAGCTGATGTTGACCGTTCACAAAAAGGGCGTCGCGGTTGTCGGGGTCTTTAGTCACGAGATTGCAGAGACGAAAGTGGCGCAAGTCATGGATTTTGCGCAGCGTCATCAGCATCCCCTCCAATGCACGATGGAGAAAGAATAGCGCATCGTCGCTGTTCGCCCACAGATGTCCCAATCCCGCCTGAGCACCGCCCTTGATGAAGGCCTGATTGCGTTGCCCGTTGGCAACATTGCCATTCTACGCCCTCCTGCCATCTACGATGTATCGGCTTTGCCGCGTGCCGCAGTGCAGATCGTGCACGGGTTCTATCCCGAGTATGCGGCATGGGAGAGTGCAGGTGATCCCGTGTCGCAGGATCTGGACCAAGTCTCTGTTGCTATCGTGGTTGTTCCTCGCGCCAAGGCGCTGGCGCGCGCGATGGTCGCCGCAGCATGTGCCAAGGCGGATTTGGTGATCGTCGATGGCCAGAAGACTGATGGCGTCGACAGCCTTTTCAAGGCTTGCCGCAAGATGATTGGCGATTTGCCATCGCTTACCAAAGGACACGGGCGGATATTCTGGTTCGCAGCCACAGAGGCGTTTGCAGATTGGGCAGCTCCGCAACCGGAAAAGGGGCCACATGGGTATTTCACGACGGCAGGTGTGTTTTCTGACGGTTCGGTTGACCCGGGATCGGCCCTTCTTGCAGAACTATTGCCCGCAAAACTGCCAGCGCGTATGGCGGACTTGGGTGCTGGCTGGGGCTATCTGGCCGCTCCGGTGCTCGCGCGGGAGGGCGTCAAATCGCTTGATCTGATAGAGGCAGAAGCGCTGTCACTTGCTTGCGCAAGGTTGAATGTCGCCGACCCGCGCGTGTCCTTTCATTGGGCGGATGCGACCCGATTTGAGGCCGCAGCCTATGATGGGGTCGTCATGAACCCGCCGTTTCATGCGGGACGTGCATCTGATCCGGGTTTGGGTCGCACCTTCATTCAGGCTGCCGCCCGCCTGCTGGCCCCCCACGGTAAGCTGTGGATGGTAGCAAACCGGCATTTACCTTACGAAGCAACACTGAACGAATGTTTCCGCAATGTGGACATGATCGGCGGTAATGGTGCATTCAAAGTGTTTCACGCCAACAGGCCGTATCATTACTGACGGTCCAAGGGAGAGTTCAGATGTCATTTTCCATTGCTGGGAAGACCGCGATTGTCACAGGTGCCGCTAATGGCGTGGGCCTTGCGATTGGGCGGCATTTCGCAAAAGAGGGTGCCAATGTCGTCTTTGCTGACATGGACGAAAAGACGTTGTGCCACGAGATCGGTGAAGATGCGGAAAAGGAAGAAAACATCCGCATCTTTGCCGGTGATCTTCGCAAAAAGCTGACGATTGCAAACCTGCTGTCGGCAACGATCGACGCCTTCGAGCGCGTGGATATTCTGGTCAATGCCTCGCGTCAGGTGATGGAAACCGATCCGCTTGATCCGGATGACAATTCGGTCGAGGATCTGCTCCAGCAAAATGCATTGGCGGCGTTGCGGGTCAGTCAGGCCGTCGCCCGCCGGATGATCAAGCAGGCGGATGGCGAGGCAGGTGAACCCATCGGTTCCATCGTAAACCTCAGCTCCATTGCGGCGCGCCGGACACATCCCGATTTGCTGGCCTATTCGGTGAGCTCTGCAGCATCAGATCAGGTAACGCGATCCTTGGCTGTGGCTCTTGCCCCGCATGGGATTCGGGTGAATGCCGTGGCCTTTGGCAGCGTGATGAGCGCAAGTCTGAAAGGGTCACTGAAGGATCAGGACGATGTCCGCGAAGCGATTGTCGAAAGCACGCCCCTGCACAGGATCGCCAGCCCCGGCGAGGTGTCGGATGCAGTGCAATATCTGGCATCGGATGCGTCTGCCTTTGTGACCGGTCAGATCATTACCGTTGATGGCGGGCGCACATTGATTGACCCTGCGGCGGTGTCTGCCCACTGATTATTCGGGATAGAGCGCGATGCATTGTGCAACCGCCTGATTTGAAGCCGCCTGCATTTCCAGAAAACGCTCTTCCAGGGACTCCAGCTTTGCGCGTTCGGCGTCCAGATCGATCGCAACAGGGATGGTTCGTGTGAATGTTCTTGTTTTCGGGCAACTGAAGGTGAAGACCTCGCCATCTTCATTGCGGGCGGTGCATGTGTCGCTGATCGTGCGCACGACCTGCTGTTCTTCCAGAGCATAGCCCCGCGCCAGATTGGCCCGCGTTTCCTCGATCAGCAGACTGAGGACGCGAAGATCGCGTGTTGCATCGTTGATGCACTGTTCGCGCGGGGTAGCACAGGCAGCAAGCAAAGCAAGGGGAAGCATCAGTAAGGCAGCGCGCATGGTTGTCTCCGGTTTTGATCTGGATCATCGGTCAGCGATGACTATTGTACAGCGCAGTAATGATAACATGCCAATCACTATCGGGGAAACGGATCAGGAATGTCAGACGGTTTCGAGGCGGAAAAAAACAAAGCATCTTCATGGTTCCGCACGCTGCGCGATGAAATCGTAGCCGCTTTTGAAGGGCTGGAAGATAGCGCGAAGGGCGATGGTACCGCTGGTCGCTTTGAAGTGACCGAGACGAAACGGACGTCTGATGACGGGTCCGACGCGGGCGGCGGCTTGATGTCGGTCATGCGCGGGGGGCGCGTATTTGAGAAGGTCGGTGTGAACGTGTCCACGGTTTATGGCCAGTTGGGAGCGTCTGCCCAAACGGCCATGGCCGCACGGGGTGTACCGGGCATGGCGGATGATCCGCGCTTCTGGGCCTCTGGGATATCGCTGGTAGCACATATGCAAAACCCGCATGCCCCCGCCGTTCACATGAACACACGGATGTTCTGGACCCCGCATGCGTGGTGGTTCGGTGGCGGTTCCGACCTCAACCCCTGCATCGAGTACGATGAGGATACGGCGCATTTTCATGCAACACAGAAGACCCATCTCGATGCGCATGGGGTAGAGCATTATCCCAAGCTTAAGGCATGGGCGGACGAGTATTTCTATATTCCGCACCGCAACCGTGCGCGTGGTGTGGGGGGGATTTTCATGGACGACTATTGCACCGGAGACTGGGACGCGGATTTCAAGCTGACAAAGGATATCGGCAAGGCCTTCCTGCCAGCTTATCTGCCGCTTGTGGAAAAGCGCCGCGATACCGCCTGGTCAGAGGCCGACAAGGAGACACAGTTGGTGCATCGCGGGCTTTATGCGGAATACAACCTTGTCTATGACCGCGGTACGAAGTTCGGTCTTGCCACAGGTCATGACGCAAATGCTGTCTTGATGAGCCTGCCACCACTGGCCAAATGGATATGACCTAGTCGACCTTGATAAATCGGGGGCCGTCGATGTCGCGGCTGCTTTCCGTGGTCGGCGTCCCGCTTTGCCGGGTGGATGCCGGAAGCACGTAGCCGGCAGCCATTTGTGTCATGGCGATACGCACCATCAACGGCGAGACATCCTGCGGCAGACCCATAGCAATCAGGTCATAGGCGCGGGGCGGGGCGACTGCGACGACAATTTTCGCAACCCGCATCATTCGCAGGCCGTTGGGATATGCTGTCCCGTCTTTGGCGCCAAGCGCCGCTACGTCTTCGGCTGTAGCCGGGATAAGGAACAACCAGGCACACAGAAACAAGAGCCCCGCACGTACCGTTGCGCGGAACCCATGATACGCCAATCGCAGAGTAAACGGGATCTTCACGGCATGCTCCTTTTACCGAGCGTACCTTATCGGCCCATTGCGGCAAATCTAGGACCCGCGCACCGTGTCGATCATCAGTTGCACATTTTCGGGGGCCGCATCAGGTGTGATCCCGTGGCCAAGGTTAAAAATATGCGGCCCGCCCGATAGCGCCTCGCAGATCCGTCGTGTCTCGGACACGAGTTCTGCGCCACCAGTGACCATATGCGATGATTTCAGATTGCCCTGCACACAGCCGTCCTTTTGGACGTGTTCGGCCACCCATGCGGCATCGACGCCATCATCGACAGCAACACAATCGGCACCGGTCGCTGCATGCACGCCGGCATAGCGGGTGCCAGCTCCGCGCGGGAAGGCGATGACAGGAATGCCGGGGTGCTTTTCCTTGAGGGCTGCGGTAATGCGCTGCATCGGCTTGATCGAATAGTCGATGAAATCATCCCCTTCGAGCGATCCTGCCCAACTGTCAAAAAGCTTCACGCATTCAGCACCTGCTTCGATCTGTTTTGACAGATAGGCGACGGTGCCTTCAGTCAGGCGGTCGATAATCCCTTCGAAGACTGCGCGGTTCTCGGCCTTCAGCATATGGGCGGGCCCTTGGTCGGGTGTGCCTTTGCCTGCGATCATGTATGTCGCGACCGTCCAGGGCGCGCCTGCGAAACCGATCAGCGTGGTTTCGTCGGGCAACTCTTGTGAGAGGATCTTTACCGTCTCGTAGATCGGGTTCAGCGTGTCGTGGATATCTGCGGTCGGCTTGAGTTGCGCCAGTTCATCAGCAGTGGTGATCGTCGACAAACGCGGACCTTCGCCAGTGACGAACCATAGGTCTGCACCCATCGCCTGCGGCAACAACAGGATATCGGCAAAAAGAATTGCGGCATCAAAGCCATAGCGCCGGATTGGTTGCAACGTGACCTCTGCCGCGAGTTCGGGATTGTAGCAAAGCGAGAGGAAATCGCCTGCCTGTGCCCGCGTCGCCCTATACTCTGGCAAATAGCGCCCTGCCTGGCGCATCATCCAAATGGGAGGGGTCGGAAGAGTTTCACCCGCAAGGGCCCGGAGGATGGTCTTTTGCTGCGCCATGGATTGTCCTTTTTTGTTGCCACTGTGGTCCCAATTGCAGAAGTTGTTGTCAAGGGAGTTGTCAGGCCAGATTGACACGTCTAACAATCCAGACATGACAATGAATTTGCCCTCCCCCGCTGCGCCATTCAATATCGGAACGCGCGGTTCGCCCTTGGCGCTTGCCCAAGCCTATGAGACCCGTTCACGCCTGATGGCAGCATTTGACCTTCCTGAGGATGCCTTTGCAATTTGTGTGATCAAAGTCACGGGGGATGCCATTCAGGATCGCCCGCTGAAAGAGATCGGCGGCAAAGGATTGTTCACCCGCGAAATCGAAGAGGCGTTGCTGGACGGTTCTATCGATATTGCGGTGCATTCGATGAAGGACATGCCGGTGGAACAGCCTGTCGGGTTGCTGCTGGACACCTATCTTCCGCGCGAAGATGTGCGCGATGCCTTCGTGTCGCTGCGTGCCAAAAGCCTTGATGATCTTGCCGAAGGGGCCACCGTTGGAACGTCATCGTTGCGGCGCCGGGCACAGTTGCTGGCAAGGCGACCCGATCTCAACATCGTGGAGTTCCGGGGGAATGTGCAGACCCGTCTGAAGAAACTCGGTGATGGTGTGGCCGAGGCGACTTTTCTTGCCATGGCCGGCTTGAATCGCCTGAACATGACGGATGTGCCGCGGACGGCGATTGCCCCTGAAGACATGCTGCCGGCGGTCGCCCAGGGTGCCATCGGGATCGAGCGTCGTGGTGACGATACCCGTGCTGGCGGGATGCTTGAAGCCATTCATGACAGTCCGACCGGCCAGCGACTGGCAGCCGAACGTGCGTTTCTTGCGCATCTGGACGGTTCGTGTGAAACGCCGATCGGCGGTTTGGCCGATCTGGATGGCGGGTCAATCCGTCTGCGTGGTGAAATCCTGCGGACAGACGGAACGGAAGTCTATGCTGATGACATGAGCGGTGCGATAGAGGATGGCGCCGAAATGGGCCGCGCCATGGCAGCAAAGCTGCTGGCGCAGGCGGGCCCAGATTTTTTCTGAGCGGCGAAGGAATTTCACGAAATTCCTTCTGTCCGCGCGAGAAAATTCGCGAATTTTCTCGCTCAGGCGTTAGGGATGACTTTGCCGGGGTTCAGGATCGCATTGGGGTCAAGCGCGGCCTTGATCGCCCGCATCGCATCCAGCGCGACCGGATCCTTGCGCCGCTTCATCGTTTCCAGCTTGGATACGCCGATCCCGTGCTCGGCACTGAATGATCCGCCAAGCGCCTGCACGACATCTTCGACCGCTTCGACCAAGGCGTCCATCACTTCGGGATCGTTGCGGCTGATATAGCTGGTGTGGTGGATATTGCCATCGCCAAGGTGTGCAACAATCACCTCTTCCGCGTCCGGATCAATCGCCTTGATGCGGGGGGTCAGCGTCTTTTCAAAGGCCGCGACCTTGTCCAGCGGCACGGCTACGTCAGTATTCACAAAGACCCCACCAAAAAAGGCGACCTCTCCGGCATCCTCGCGCCGTTTCCATATTTCGCGGCGTTGGGTGTCGTTTTGTGCGATCACGGCATCGAGGACGGTGCCGTCTTCCAGCATCGCACCAAGGGTTTCTTCAAGTGCGCGAACAACGGGCAGGCTACCGTCTTCATTGGGTACAGCATCCTTGGCCCGCGTGGCGGCCACCTCGATCATGATATTGACGTCATAGCTTTGCGCGAAGGGCCCTTTGATGCCCGGAAACAATTGCATGTGCTTGTCGATATAGCTGCGCGGCATGTACTCGAACGCCTCGACCCCGTCGCCGGTTTCGTCCTGAAGTTTATGCAGCAGGTCTAGCGCGTCCGGCAGGGACGACACGGCAACCATTGCCGTGGCATAGGCCTTTGGTTTCGGGCGTAGTTTCAGCACAGCAGCGGTGATCACCCCCAGCGTGCCTTCAGCGCCAATGATCAGATCGCGCAGATCAAGGCCGGAATTGTCTTTATGCAGTGCGCTCATCAGGTTCATGATGCGTCCATCTGCCATGACGACCTCGAGCCCCAGACACAGGCCCCGCGTGCTACCATAGCGCACGACGTTGGATCCACCTGCATTGGTAGAAAGCAGCCCGCCAATCATGGCAGAGCCGCGCGCACCAAGGGTCAGCGGGAAGATCAGGTCATGCGCAGCCGCGGCATCATGGAGGGTGGACAGGATGACACCTGCTCCGACGGTTGCCGTGCGCCCAGCGACATTGATCTCCGCGATTTCGTTCAGCCGCTCGACGGACAGTATCAGTGCGCCTTCGGCCAAAGTGGCCCCGGTAAGTCCTGTCCGGCCGGATGCAGGGACAACAGGGGTCTTGGTTGCATTCGCGATCTTCAGGATGGCCGAGACTTCGGCGGTCGTCGCAGGACGCAGGACTGCCAAAGGCGTGGATGTGTAGGCCCCGGTCCAGTCTGTGCCATAGGGGGCGGCATCGGTCCCTGTCAGGATACGGTCTGCGCCGATGGCCTCTGCGATTTGGTCAAGGACTGTCATGTTACCACTTTCGTTGGTTGGCGCTACGCTAGACCGAAAGGTGATGCGGGTGAAGGGAACCTGCAACCATTTTCTGACGATCATCCTGCTGCATCACATATGTCGTGCACCGTATGTCATAGTGCGTTTCAATGCCGCGAAAGCGCATGCCGACGCGTTCCATGACACGGTGTGATGCGATGTTTCGTTGGTCCGCAACGGACACCACATGATCCACCTGGATCACGTCAAACGCATAGTCTGCGACAGCCTTGCCTGCTTCGGTCGCAAACCCCTGTCCGGTTGCTGATGTTGCCAAACGCCAGCCGATCTCAAGCTCGGCTTCGGGGTTGTTGGCGATGTGTTGGAGACATGCCGCCCCGATGATGCGGATTCGGGAGGTGTCGATGATCGCCCACCATCCAAAGCCCAATGCCGCCCAACGCGCACGGACACGTGCGATGGCGGCCAGCGTTTGTTCCATCGTTTCCGGCGCGCCTCTGCTGAGAAATGCCATCACCTGTGGTTCATTGTTAATCACATTCAATGCGCTTGCATGGCGTGGGGCAATAGGCTCCAGCCGCAGGCGCTGCGTGTGAACAGTGGCCTGAGTGAAATCATCGGTCATGCATTGAAACTTTGCATGTTCCACGGGCTATCAAAAGCGCAATCTTTGCAGGGGGGAAGAGGTGGCGCGGCGGAGATCTGAACTCTTGCATTCAGGGTGGATTGCGCAGCAAACGCCCGCAAGTCGGGCCCTCGGGGTGTCATGCGATTCAAACTTGCCCGAGGAAGGAGTGGTGGTGGCGTGGGGGAGATTTGAACTCCCGACCTAACGATTATGAGTCGTTCGCTCTAACCAACTGAGCTACCGCGCCGGACCACGAGCGACCGATTACGCAATGGGGGCAGGGGTGTCAAACCGATTCTGCGGGTCATGCGGCTTAAAACCCAAATGACGTGTTGCATCGGCCCGCTTTGTCAGGTGGGGCAAGACCCGCCCCATTCAGTCATAGCGGAGTTCGGTCGCCTTTCCGCGGAAGATTACATAGGACAGCACGGTGTACCCCATGATTGTCGGCAACACGATACAGGTCCCGATCAGGATGATGAATAGGCTTTCCGGTGCACTGGCCGCCGCATAGAGAGTGATCTGTTCCGGCACGACATAGGGATAAAAGCTGTATGCCATGCCGCCGAAGGCCATCACCCAAAGAGCGGTTGCCGCCGCAAATGGCTGCCAAGACCGACGGTCATCGGCGTAGGGCATGCGGCGCAACATTGACCACAGCCAGACGACAAGCAGCCCCGAAAGAACGGGCAGCGGCGACAGATAAAGCGCCTCTGGCCAGCTGAACCATTTGTCGAAGATACGTGTGCTGACCAACGGTGTCGCCAGAGAAATCGTACCGATCCCAAGGACCAGCCCCCATATCCCGCCCTTGGCCCAGGAAATGGCTTTGCTTTGCAGGGTGTACGATGTTTTATGGATGACCCAGGTCGCGCCGATAAAGCTGTATCCGACTGTCAGAAAGACGGCCGTCAGCGTCGCGAATGCGATATTGAGCCAAGTCCATTCGAGACCCATCACATACATACCCAGCATGAAACCCTGACTAAGCGAGGTCATCAGCGAACCCGCAAAAAAGGCATTGTTCCACAAGCGTTTGTGCGGCGCAGGGGCTTTGGCACGGAATTCGAAAGCGACACCGCGCAGGATCAAACCGATCAGCATCACGGCGACTGGCAGGTAGAGCGCTGTCAGGATCGCACCATGGGCCGTCGGAAACGCGACCAGCAAGAGCCCGACCGCAAGGACCAGCCATGTTTCATTGGCGTCCCAAAACGGGCCAATCGAGGCAATCATGCGGTCTTTCTCGCTATCGTCGGCGAAGGGGAAGAGCACGCCGACACCCAGATCAAACCCGTCAAGCACCACGTAGATCAGGATCGAAACACCCATCAGCGCTGCAAAAACGAAGGGTAGCCAGATTGTTGGATCACCAAAGGTATACATCATGTTACTCCGCTGGCAGGGCTTGGGGGGCGGCTGCTGGAGACGGCGCAATGCTTGTGCCGATGGTCTCGCCGCGGGCGGTTTTGCGCGCCAGATAAAAGATCACAAAGACATAGGCCGCCAGCAGTGCTGCATAGACTGCCAGATAGGCGATCAGTGTCGACAGCACCATCGGGGCCGGTACATCTGCGACAGCCTCTTTTGTGGTCACCACGCCTTGCACCAGCCAGGGCTGCCGCCCGATTTCAGTGGTATACCAACCGGCAAGCGTCGCAAGCCAGCCGCTAAAGCTCATGCCGACAAGGCCATAGAGCATCGGTCTTGGCAGCCCTTCGACACCGCGCCCACGGCGCAAGATCATGTAGGTCGCGCTCCAGCTGACCACGAGCATCAGCAGACCGGTACCGACCATCGCCCGGAATGACCAGAACACAGGGGAGACCCGCGGATGCAGCACCTCGCCCGCGTCGGTGACAAAATCGTTGAGGCCCTTCACCTCGCCGTTCCAATCGTGGGTCAGGATGAACGACGCAAGCTTCGGGATGCCGATCTCGAACCGGTTTTCGCGGGCTTCTTCGTCGGGGATCGCAAACAGGATGAGCGGGACACCGGTACCGGTTTCCCAGTTTCCTTCCATCGCAGCGACCTTGGCTGGTTGATACTCTTTGGTGTTCAGCCCATGAAAGTCACCGACAAGAATTTGCACGGGGATCAAAATGGCTGCGGCGAAAACAGCCGTCTTCAAGGCGACCCTTACCCCTTCGGTCCGGCCGCCGATCAACCAGCGGAATGCGCTGACACCAGCGATCAGGAAGCTGACGGTCAGAAAGCTGGCCAACACCATATGTGTGAAGCGGTAAGGCATGGAAGGGTTGAAGACGATCGCTGACCAGTCGGTGGCATGGGCAACCCCGTCAATCATTTCGAACCCTTGGGGTGTATGCATCCACGAGTTCAGAACGATAATCCAGAACGCCGACATCATGGTGCCGAATGCCACCAGAAATGTTGCGAGCGTGTGCAGCCAGTTGGGAACACGGCTGAAGCCGAAAAGCATGATGCCAAGAAAGACGGCTTCGAGGAAGAAAGCAGTCATGATCTCGTAGGCGAGCAAAGGCCCCGCGATATTGCCGACCTTTTCCATGAAACCCGGCCAGTTGGTGCCGAATTGGAACGACATGGTGATGCCCGACACAACGCCCATGGCAAAGGACAGGGCAAAGATCTTTACCCAAAAGCGGTATGCATCCATCCAGCGCTCTTCGCCGGTGCGGTTGTAGCGCAGTTTGAAAAACAACAGGACCCAGCCCAATGCGATGGTGATCGTCGGAAACAGGATGTGAAAAGAAATATTCGCGGCAAATTGTATGCGGGATAACAGTAGGGTTTCGAGTTCCATGTATGCCTCAGCTTCAGGGATTTAATGTCCTTGGTGCTGATATAGCTGCGCTGCGGCATGGTTCATGGGGGTGCGACAGCAAGGCGCGGGAAAGCCAGACAGAAGCTGAAGCTGACCCCTCTATCAGTGATTGTTGGACCCGAGGCTGGTGTTGCCTACGCTTTGTCGGGATCGGTCTGCGTGAACTCCCAGTTTGTCATCTGCCGATAGGGTCGATCAACTGTTACGTTGATCGATCCGAAACTGGTATGATTTGGCGTATCGGGCCATGCTTGGGGTTCGATCACAAGTCCCTCATAACACGGCTTGCCGGGGCGATGCGATGTCGCAGCATCATGTATCTGCAGGCCCGCTTCGGTTGTAGCGAGGGTCATTTTCACCCCCGAGCCACCCGTCAGCCACAACACATCCCGCACGGGTTTCCTGCCGTCCGACAGGCAGAAATTGTGGTCCAGTGCCGGCGATCCGATTTGCGGTTTGCGCCCTTTGCGGAAATCCATCGGTGTCCCCTCGACTGCGGCAATCTCGCCGGTTGGACAGGTCTGGTGGTTGATGGGGAGGTAGTGGTCTGCCGCGATCTGCAGCTTGTGCCCTTCCCAAGTTTCGGTGCCGTCAAGGTTCCAGTAGATGTGGCTGGCAAAATTCATGCAGGTTGTCGCATCTGTCATACCGTCGATTGTCATCGACAGCGTGGCGGGCGCGCTGACCTGATACGTGACACGTATATCACGCCTGCCCGGAAGTCCTGCATCACCATCAGCCATGGCAAGCGCAAGGGTCACGCGATCACGGCTTTGGGACACGACCTGCCAGACCTTGCAATGCACGCCATCCGAACCGGAGTGCAAATGGATTTTGCCATTCTCGTTGCGCTCAAGTTCGTACATCATGCCATCAAGCCGCACGCGCGACGTGCTGATCCGGTTGGCTATGGGGCCAACGATCGCGCCGAAATAGCCCATGGTATCTTCATAGTCTTGCAGCCGATCAGACCCCAGAGCCAGACCATGCGCGATGTCCGCCAATCGCACGTCCTGAACAATCGCGCCAAAAGTCAGGATGCTGACCGTCAGATCCCCAGCAGAAAGCGTTATCTTGGCGACGTCCTCACCGGCTTGTGTTGTGCCGAAATGGGTCATCAGAGGGACTCCCAGTGAACACCCGCAGGCGGGATGTGTGTACGATGCCAGTCTTGCGCATGATTGGCATAGTTGAACACAAACCGGTGCGTCGCAGTGTCGCGAATGCGCAGTCCCTCGGGCAGAGAATGGGTCTCAAGATGCAATTCGGCGCAGGTTGCGGCGATGATCCTGTCGAGTGTCCGATCATCCGGCCATCCCGCGATATAGCGCAGGTTCTTGCTGCCCATGATCGCGGGCTGACCATGCGCGGTGCGCGTGATGACGTCGGCTTCGCCTTCAAGATGTTCGAACCAATGCACAAATCGCCCGCCGTCGCGTAATTCGACTACGGAATCCGGCGGCATGCTTTCCGTCAGGCTGACGCTGATGTCGACACCGGGCAGGTCGGGGCCAAGCGGTGTCGGGATACCCAGTTCCGCTGTCTTGGTGTCCGTGCGTGGGCCGACCAAGGCGATACCTGTGAAACGGCCAAGTGCCTGTCGCAAAGCTTCAGAAAGCTTCATGATCCCCGGGACCATGACCAGTTTGTATGCAGAAAGATCAGCTGTGTCTGGCGGCAGGATATCAATGTTCAAACCCGCACGGCGCAGTCCGCAATAAGCGGCAAAGGCCAGACGGAACATCTCGAAGTCAGCACCCTGTGGCTGCACGTCCCATGCCCAAGCGCTTTCGTAGTCAAACACCAAGGCAGCCTGCGCAGGCGCAGTGCCAACCTCGGGCAGTGCGGCGATTTCATCGGCGACTTGCCTTGCTTCGGCCAAGGCTGGTGCGGGGGCACTGTCAGGTCGCAACAATCCGGCGTGCATCTGTTCTTGCGCAAAGGGTGCTTGGCGCCAGCGGAAATAGCAGACGGTTTCCGCACCATGGGCAAAGGCCTCCCACGCCCAAAGACGAGCCATGCCGGGTAATGGTGCCGGATTGTAGGGGGCCCAGTTCACAGGGCCGGGTTGCTGTTCCATGACCCACATGCGGCCTTTGCCGATGGAGCGGTAAAGATCGTGATGAAAGGCCTGATTGTCGGGGTGACCCTGACGCAGAAAGGCATGTTTGAAGTCGAGGCTCCCTTCAAGGCGATCCGACAGAAAGCCAATCGGGTAACTGTCCCACGACGCGATATCGAGGTCGGCACCGACCTTCCAATGGTCAAACGTCGTGATCCGGCCCATGTAGTTATGGATCAAAGGCATCGCGGTGTGTTTCCGCAATTCTTCCGCCTGCACTTTGTTGAAGGCCACGACCTGATCAGAACTGTAGCGCCGGAACGCAAGCTGATGCGGGTGGTTGGGTTCTGTCACCGTGAGATTGGGCAGGTCGATCTGGTCAAAACTGTCGTATTCCATGGACCAGAACACATTTCCCCACGCGCGGTTCAGCGCGTCGGTGGACTGATACGTCTGCGCCAGCCAGTCCTGAAAGCCTTTCCGCGCGGCCTCCGAATAGCTGAGCGTCGTATCATGGCAGTCATACTCGTTGTCGATCTGCCATGCCGCGATATGGGGGTTGCCGCCATAGCGTTCGCCCATCAGGCGGGCGATCCGTTTGCATTCCGCGCGATAGCCCAGATGACCGAAATCGTAGTGACGCCGCGACCCGAACTTGCGGGGGCGTCCTTCAGCATCCACCGCCAGCATGTCAGGGTGCTTGTCGATCATCCAGCGGGGTGGGGTGGCGGTCGGCGTGCCAAGGATGATCCGAAGCCCCGCCTTGCCCAATACCTCGATCGCGCGATCCAGCCAGTCCCATGTAAAGGTTCCGGGGGTCGGCTCCATCCGCGACCAGGCGAATTCTCCGATCCGGACCCATGTCAGACCTGTTTCGACCATGCGTGCAGCATCGGTAGCCCATTGGTCTTCGGGCCAGTGTTCGGGATAATAGCAAACGCCGAGTGTGCGTTTCATGGCAGTCCTTTGAGTTTTTGGGCCAAGACGAAAGGGGGTGCCCCGCTAGAGGATCACCCTGTGTTCTTGTTGGCCAATGTAGCGTGTCTTTGCGACAAATGTCTTGCCTTCTTCCGGGCCATCAAGCCCGATCGCGGCACTGGTACAAAAGAGTGTGTCCAGCGCGTCTCCACCAAATGCAGGACAGGACGTCTGCTGTGCCGGAAAGCTGAGACTTTCGATGAAATCGCCCTTGGGATCATATCCGGCAACGCGGCCCACGCCCCATTGCGCGTTCCAGAGGTTGCCTTGTGAATCCACAACCGCGCCATCAGGGCGGAAATCCGTGCCTGTGAGGTCAATATGCAGGATAGGGTCACCAACAGGCCAGCCCTCGGCATCGATACCGATGCGCATGATCTGCTGTGTCGGCGTATCGGTGAAATAGGCTGTCTTGCTGTCAGGGGCGAAACAGATTGCGTTTGATATCGTGATCTGCCCAAAAAGGCGGCGCAGCTCGCCTTTGTAGTAGCGATAGATCGCGCCTGCACCTTTCTCGCCATTGATCCCCATTGTCCCGATCCAGAAGCCGCCAAACGGATCGGCGCGGCCATCGTTCGACCGGGTCACGCTGTTGTCGGCCTCAAGCGGCGTGATCACATGGTGGTCGCCGGTGGTGATGTCAAAGTGCCGCAGCGCGTTGCTTGTCGCGATCATCATCGTTGTTTCAGAGGTCCAGCCTGCCGCGCTTACATAATCATCAAATTGCCAGTGATGACCTTTGGTATACAGGCGCTTTCCCAAGATATCGAACCAGAATAATTGCTTGCGCAGAGGGTGCCAGAGCGGACCTTCCCCCAGCTTGCATTGTGTGTCATCGAAAATCATGATGCTGCCGCGTCATATGCGGCCACCATGTCGCGCGCGCGCGCTGCGACTTCGGCCACAGAGAGCCCGGGCGTATAGAGTGCGGATCCGATGCCGAAGCCGTCAACAGAGGCGGCCATCCATTCCGCAAAATTATCGGCACCCGCGCCACCCACGGCATAGACTTGCGTGCCGGGTGGCAGGACGGCCCGGATCGCCTTGATCCCTGCGGGGCCAAGCAGGTTGGCGGGAAAAATCTTGAGTCCGTCCGCACCCGCTTTCAATGCGGCAAAGCACTCTGTCGGGGTCATCACGCCGGGCCAGCTTTCCATGCCCGCGGCCTTGGTGGCGACAATCACGCGCTGGTCGCAGTTGGGTGAAACGATGAGCCTGCCGCCGGCCTGCGCTACGCGTCCAACATCGTCGGTCGACAGCACCGTGCCGGCCCCGATCAGTGCGTCCGCTCCATGGGCATCGACCATGGCCCTGATGCTGTCGAACGGGTCGGGGGAGTTCAGTGGGACTTCGATCTTCGTAATCCCCGCGTCGATCAATGCGGCAGCCATCGGGGCGGCTTCGGCTGGGGTTACACCACGCAGAATGGCAATCAGGGGGCGGTCCATCGGTTATCCTTTCAGGCGCTTATAGGCGACAGTAAGCCCGGCTAGCGTGACTGCGGGCGCATTTACCAATGTGGCAGGCGCCGCCTGGGTCGCAAGGGCGTCGACATAGAGTTTTGCTAAACCGCTGTCGCCGATCACGGCGATCTGCTGGCCAAGCCAATAGGGTTTGGCCGCTGCCAGTTCGGCCCCGATCAGCAAGCCCGAAAGCGCGGCGCGTGCGGCGGTGCCCGACATCCCGTCAAGCAAACCTTTGGCGCGCAAAGAGAACAACCGCGCGGCCAGTCTTTCAGGTCGCGACAGCCCCTGAGCAAGCCCTTCGACAAAGGCCGCGTCGTCCCAGCCATCGGCAGCGATCGAATGGCGCAGAACTGTCTGCTTGGAGATGGTGTCGAAAAGTTCGCCGGTCATGAATGTTTGAAAACTGACAACTTCGCCGGCGCTGACATGGACCCATTTCGTGTGGGTCCCTGGCAGGCAGATGACACCGTCCCATCCGGGGTTCCGCGCCAGAAAACCGCTGATCTGGGTTTCCTCGCCGCGCATCACGTCCGCAGGGTTGGTCTGCTTGATGCCGGGAATCACATAAACATTCAGGTCGGGATGGCCTGTCGGCGCCCGTACCAGCCCCTCTGGCAGGGTCCCGCAAGGCACGGTCGCGTAGGGTGCCTCGACCCAGCCCTGCCGTGACCCCACCATGCCGCAGGCGATTACGGTCGTGGGGCCGTCGATCCATTCACGCACAACTGCCAGCAGCGCAGGCTCGAATGCGTCGCGGGACAACTGCCCCATGCCCTGTTCCGATGTGGCCTCGGCCAGCACAGTGCCTGACGCCGACATAGCCCAGGCGCGCATGTTGCTGGTACCCCAATCGACGGCAATCCAGTCCGCTTTGATGGTGTCTTGCGTCATCCGGTGCCCACCACGCCTGCATCAATTGCAATTGTCTGCCCCGTTACCATAGCCGATGCAGATGAGGCCAAAAACAGAGTTCCGCCGATCATGTCTTCGGGGCGCATGAACTCGCGCAGGCATTGCTTTTCCAGAAAGGCCGCTTTGGATTCCGGTGTGGCCCACATGGTTTCCTGTTTTTCCGTCAAGACCCACCCGGGTGCGATGGCGTTGACGCGAATACCTTTGGGTCCCCATTCACGGGCGAGCGCACGGGTCATCCCCATAATCCCTGCATTCGCACTCACATAGGGTGCCATGCCGGCAGCGCCCATCATGTAGGTGATGGATGAATAGTTGATGATAGACCCTTTGGGGGCCATGAGTTCAACAGCCTTCTGGCAGGCAAAGAAGTAGGCTTTAAAGTTGATCGCCTGCTGTGCATCCCAGATTTCCTCGGTCACATCCAACGCGTCGTAACGCATATCGTTCGCCGCATTGTTGACCAGAACGTTCAGCGGGCCATGCCGCGCGACCGCCTGCTCTATCGCGGTGTGCAACGCTTTGGTTTCGGTGATGTCACCTTGGATAAACAACGGGGCAGAACCGTGTTTGGCCTGCATCTCAGCAACGAAACCGGATGCATCAGAGCGCCCGATGAAAGCGACCTTTGCGCCCTGTCGCAGAAAACCTTCGGTCAGTGCGGCACCAATGCCGTTGCCCCCGCCGGTGATGAAAACAGATGCACCTGCAAGATCATGGAAGGTTGCGTTCATAGTCTCTCACCTTCCAACACCCACATCCGTTCTGGAAATGACCATGGCAAAGTCACTCCGTGACGCATCAGATAGGCCCCTGACAATTCAAGGGCATCTTGCTTGAGCGCTGTGGTTCCGCGCGACAAACGGTGCAAGCTATTGCGGTTGGTCAGGTTGATCCGATAGGTCGCCGACGGATCAAGTGCGGTCAGGCGCAATGGCCGTGGCGATATCTGGGCGCTCGTTGCAGCCTTTCCTGCAAAGACCACGAAGCGGTCCTTGTCGCGAGCCAGTTGCTGTTCTGCGATCACGGCAGGGTCTGCGCTGTCGAGCCGCAGGATATCTGCCTTTTGCATCCAGTCGCGGTTGTGTTTCCACCAGCTTGTGACTTCGGTCAGGACGGCAGCTTCGGTTTCATCCAGCTCGCGGGGATCCATTTCAAACCCCATGTGGCGTTGGGCTGCGACCCATGCGCGGAAAGAGATATCCAGCGTCCGCCCCGACGTATGGCAGTGGCGCGGTCCGACATGGCTTCCCGTCACCGAGAGCGGCAGGAACAAGGCTGCGTCGTGCTGGATGCGCAGACGCTCCAGTGCGTCGTTGCTGTCGGACAGCCAAACACGCTGGGTGCGCTGCAAAATGCCAAAGTCAATCCGGCCGCCGCCGGATGCGCAGCTTTCGATTTCAACATGCGGAAACTCCGCGCGCAGGCGATCGATCAGTGCGTAAGAGCCGCGCGTTTGCGCCGCGTCCGGCATGGGCAGCACGCGGTTGTGATCCCACTTGATATAATCGACATGGTGGTCGCGCAGGATTGTGGACATCCGCTCATAGAGGAAATCGCGCACCTCGGGCAGCGCCATGTTGAGCGCCTTTTGCTGGCGTCCCAAGGTTTGATCTTCCGCGCCAAAAACCCAGTCGGGGTGGGCGCGGTGAATATCGCTGTCTTCATTGATCATCTCCGGCTCGAACCAGATCCCGAAGGTCATGCCCAGTCCATGCACATGTGCGATCAGCGGGTGAAGGCCGTCAGGGTATTTGCGGGGGTCCACCGTCCAGTCGGACAGGCTGCGGGTGTCGTCGTCGCGGTTGCCGAACCAGCCGTCATCCAGCACGAAACGCTCGGCCCCCAAGGCCGCAGCACGATCCGCGATGTCTTGCAGGACGGGAAGCTTGTGGTCGAAATAGACGGCCTCCCAGCAGTTATAGTGCACAGGCCGCGGCGCATCGGGTTTGGGCCATGTGACGATCCGGTCGCGTAAGTGACGCTGGAAGGCGACGGCACATCCGTTCAGGCCGGTATCCGAGTACACAATATAAAGCGGCGCGGTCTTGAATTGCGTGGCCGCTTCGGTCTCCATCCGCGCGGCATGGCCCCACTGGATCTGGCGGCGTCCGTCCTGTAGTTCTTCGGCAATCATCTTGTGACCGCCCGACCAGCCATAGTGAAAGGCATAGGCCTCGCCTTGGGTATTCGTGGCGCCGCGGCAGGGAACAACCAGACCGGGGAAATGCTCGTGCCCGGTCCTTCCTGTCCGGTTTTCGCGGTAGCGCATACCGGGCGCCCATGCGGTGCGCGAGAGTTGGAATTCCCCACACCAGCGGCCGGAAACGTCGATCATCTCGTCCGAGTGCTGGGGTGCGGGCAGGACAGGTGCGGCCAGCCAGTGCAGGTGCACGGGCCGCGTGGCGTCCAACGTGGTTTGACAGGTAATGACGTGGGTTTCCGCGTCGCTGGCAAAGCTGACTGTCAGGGTCAGCCCATTCACTTTGTCAGCGTAGGTCAGTTCAAGAGTGCCGTTCTGTGCGACGTTCTCAAAGCAGAACTTTGGCAGCAGCGGTGTTCCGTCGCTGTCGCGCAGGATCAGGCCGGGCTGGCCGGGAAAACTGCGGATGGCTTCGGGACAGACCGACAGGTCTGGGTTTTCATCCAGCATTCCGCCAGTAACGTCGATCACATGTGCGGCATGCAGCGTGTCGAGGTTTTCCTCGACAGGCAGTTGCGCGCCCCAATAGACGACCTCTGGCAGACGGTCATTGCGGGCCGCCAGCACAAGGGTCTGGCGGCCATCGTCGATACGATAGGTTCGGGTCATGGTGGCTTACTTCACAGCTCCGAGGGTGAGGCCCGCGATAAAGTGTTTTTGCATGAGGAAGAACATCGCAACCGGTGGCAGAGCGGCCACGATGGATCCTGCACTCATCAGGTGATAGGCCGCGCGGAATTGCGAGTTGAACTCAGTAATACCTGCGGTGACCGGTTGCGCATCAGGTCCTTGGGTCAAAACCACCGCCCAAAAGTAGTCATTCCAGATGAACGTGAAGATCAAGACGGCGAGCGCGGCAAGCGCAGGCTTCATCAACGGCAGGACCACATAGAGAAAGATCCGCCATTCCGCGATGCCTTCGACGCGCGCGGCCTCGATCAGGGGGAAGGGCAGGGCCCGGATAAAGTTGCGCATGAAGAGCGTGCAGAACCCCGTCTGAAAGGCGACATGGAACAGGACAAGACCCAGTTTTGTGTCATAAAGATTCATGTTCACAGTGAGGTCGCGCACCGGCACCATGAGGATCTGGAATGGAACAAAGTTGCCGGCAATGAAGATGAAGAAGATCAGCAGATTGCCTTTGAACTTGTAAACACCCAGCGCAAAGCCAGCCATACAGGACAGTGCGACAGCACCGATCACGGTCGGAATAGTGATGAACAGCGAATTCCACAAATAGCGGGGCATGTTCGATTCAAAAAAGACCTTGCCGTAGTTTGAAAACGCTTCAAAGCTGCTGGGGACCCCCCAGTAATTGCCGTTCACGAAATCGGATTCCGGTTTGATCGAAAAATTGGCAACGGCAAGCAATGGCAGAAGCCAGATGATCAGCATGACAGGCAGCAGAAACTGGTAGGATACCTGCCATGTGCGGGATGTTTTTTCGAGCGGGGTTGGAAACATCAGCGGGCTCCCTTCTCGTCACGGTACATGGAGTAGAGGAAGTAAGTGATGAACCCCAACATGATGAAAAACAGGACCACCGCAATCGCTGCACCATATCCCATGCGGAAGCCGAATTCGGACAGCGATTCCTCGAACATGTAGAATGACAGCACGCGGGTTGACCCGAACGGTCCGCCATTGGTCATCACGCTGATCAGATCGAACGACCGCAGCGCACCGATGATGGTAACCACGAATGCGATAAAGGTTGCGGGTTTCAGTTGCGGCAGGATGACATACCACAGCATCTTGTGCCCCTTTGCACCGTCAAGGCGTGCCGCCTCGACCTGTTCGGGGTCCACAGCGTTCAGGCCCGTCAGATAAAGGATCATGCAATAGGCGGTCTGTGGCCACAGACCGGCGGCGATGATCCCGTACGTCGCCAGTGAAGGATCGCCCAATACATTGATGGGTCCGGCACCAAAGACACCCAATATCGCATTCAGCAGGCCCTCGCGCGGCAGGTAGAACCAGCTGAAGACCAGACCGACAACAACCTGGCTGATCACGAAAGGGAAAAAGAACATCGACTTGTAAAAGCGGATGCCTGTGACTGTCTGGTTCAGGAACAGCGCGATAAACAGGCCGGCGGGAATGGCCAGCAGGTAAAGCACCAGCCACTTGAGGTTGTTCCAGAACGAGACCTCGAACTTGCGGTCCATGTTCTGGTCACCCCATCCCAGCAGGCGTTCGTAGTTGGCAGTGCCGACCCATGTCTTCTCGCCAAGACCGTCCCACTCATGGAATGAAATCCAGAACGACTGGCCGATCGGAATGATCACGTAGACGGCGAAAAAGATCATCGCGGGCAACAGGAAGAGCCATGGGGTGATGGCGATCTCGTTGCGCTTGTACCAGCCGCGTTGCGGTTGGCCAGCATGGGTGGTTGGAACGGCCGGGGAAACCGACATGGCGTTTCTCCTGATGGGTCAACACATGTGAAAGACCGTGGTTGGGCTTGCAGATGGGTTGGCGGGCTGGTGGGTTGCACCCACCCTACGAAAGGGTGGGTGCCGTAGGGTGGGTAAAACCCATCGTAGCGTTAGTTATAGATACGCTGACGTGTTTCTTCGAGACGCATCAGGATGTCGTCGAGGTTGTCAGGGAACACCATGAATTCCTGCAGGCCTTCCATGCCGACCGATGCCATTTCAGCGTCGAAGTCGCGGTCGAAGAACTGCATGATCCCGCCGCCTGCATTGTTCGACAGCATATCAAAGCCCTGCGCGAGGAACTTGTCATTGTCGATCGATGCGTTGGCGTTCACGGGCAGCTGACCCAGAGCGTCGCCTGCGTTGATTTTGGTCTGCACATCGGCTGAGGTCACGAAACGCAGGAACTCTTTGGCTGCGTCCATGTTCTGCGCACCGGATGCGATATGGAACGTATCAGTCGGGGCGTCCTCGGCATAGTTGACGTCCGCGTTGATGACAGGGAACTGGTAGAAATCCAGTTGGTCATCGGTCAGGCCGCCGTCACGCATTGCGGCAACAGCAAAGTTACCCATCAGGTAAGCGGCTGCTTCACCGTTGACCATGAAGGGCAAGGCTTCTTGCCAGCTGTAGGTCTGGTGGTCGTCGATGAATGCGCCCATGTCGATCAGTTCGCGCCAGTTGGCGAATGTCTGACGCACGCGGTCGTCTGTCCACTCGACCTCACCACGGGCCAGAGCCATGTGGAAATCATAGCCGTTGGTGCGCGAGTTGATGTAGTCGAACCAGCCACCGGCAGTCCAAAGGAACTTGGTGCCGATCGTGTAGCATTTCACGCCATTGTCCAGCAAAGTCTGGCAGTTGGCCTTCTCTTCTTCCCAGTTGGTCGGCTCGCTCAGGCCGTATTGGTCAAAGATGTCTTTGCGATAGTAGACGCCCCATTGATAGTAGGTGTAAGGCACGCCCCACTGTGCGCCGTCCAGTGTCATAGCGCCTTTGGTCGATGCCAGTGCTTCGAATTCAGGCTCTGCCCACAGGTCGGAAATGTCTGCAAATAGACCCGCATCGACGTAAGGGCGCATGCGGTTGGCCGCATACCAGTTCACAACGTCCGGCGGGTTCGCACCCAGTGCGTTGCGGATCTGCGTTTTCCATGCTTCGCGGTCAACGATGGTCAGGTTGACCTCAAGCTCGGGGTGCAGTGCGCCAAAGTCTGCGGCAAGCCCTTCCATGACAGCGCGCGGCGCGGGGTTTGACATGTCGGAGATGATGTTCAGTTCGCCAGACAGCGAATGAGCGTCAGCAGTCGCCATTGACGCGGTCACGCCAGCAGCGACCAACGCCGCGAGCGACGTCTTCAAAATGGAATGCATGGTGTCCTCCCAGTATGCTTCCGTGTGTAAACCTTGTCTCATTATTTGAAACTTGGTTTTGGATGTTGATACTAAACCGCGACTCGGCTAGCCTTGTCAACAGTCGAAGGCGGCATCGGGAGGAGATCGGTGCAAAAGCCCTGATCGACATGACCTTTGAAAGAAGGGGGAGGACAGATGGGACGCGTGACCGGTGACGGCACAGTCGGAAAAGCGCTTGAAGTGCTGGATCAGGTAGCAGCCTTTGGCCGGCCTGTGCGGTTCAGCGAGCTTCTTTCACAGTCGTCATTTCCCAAGCCGACCCTCTACCGCTTTGTCCAGACGCTTACCAACCAGCAAATGCTGGCCTACGACCCAGAGCGCCAGACCTATAGCCCGGGGGTGCGCCTAGTGCGCCTTGCCCATGCCGCATGGGATCAGTCCACTCTGGCCCCGATTGCCCGCCCACATATAGATGCGCTCAGCAAAACGGTGGGAGAGACGGTGCACCTTGCTCAATTGGACCACGCGCAGGTCCTTTACATCGACAAGCGCAACGCGGGGCAGCCTGTCGAGATGTATAGCCAGGCCGGAAAGATCGGTCCCGCATATTGCACAGGTGTCGGCAAGGTGATGTTGGCGTTTCTTGATGAAGATACTGCAAGCACGGCGATCGAACAGCAGTCGTTCCATGTCTTTACCAAACACACACTTGATAGCGCAGATGCGCTGCGTGCAGAATTGGCAGACATCCGACAGAACGGATACGGCTTTGACCGTGAAGAGCACGAGCCCGGCATCATATGTGTCGCCATGCCGATTTTGACTGATGCTGGCCGCGTGCTTGGTGCGCTTTCGGTCACCAGCACGACAAGCCGCACCAATCTTGCGGGGCTGGAAGCATTCGTGCCGGTCTTGAAAGAGACTGCCACCAAAATCACACGGGATGCCCAGAATTGGAGCTTCCCTGATTACAACACAAAAGAAACAACAGGGATTTAAGCCATGTCAGGTGTTACGCTGAACAAGGTCATCAAGCGCTACGGCGATGTGCAAGTCATCCACGGCGTTGATCTGGAAATTGCCGATGGTGAATTCTGCGTCTTTGTCGGCCCTTCGGGCTGCGGCAAATCCACGCTTTTGCGGATGGTCGCGGGCTTGGAGGAAACGACAGAAGGCTCTATGCAGATTGGTGACCGTGATGTGACCCGGATGGACCCGTCAGAGCGTGGTGTGGCGATGGTGTTCCAGACCTATGCGCTTTATCCACACATGACGGTGAAAGATAATATGGGATTTGGCCTCAAGATGAATGGTCATCCCAAGGCCGAAATCGAGGCAAAAGTGGCCGAGGCCACACGTATTCTCAAGCTGGAACCCTATCTGGACCGCAAGCCCGCAGCTTTGTCAGGTGGCCAGCGCCAGCGGGTGTCCATTGGCCGCGCGATTGTGCGTGGTCCGGAGGTTTTTCTGTTTGACGAACCTCTTTCAAACCTCGACGCGGAACTGCGGGTCGAGATGCGCGTCGAGATCGCACGTCTGCACAAGGAAATCGGCGCGACGATGATCTATGTGACCCACGATCAGGTCGAGGCGATGACGCTGGCGGACAAAATCGTCGTGCTGCGTCTTGGGGTGATTGAACAGGTCGGTGCGCCGATGGATCTTTACCGTGATCCGGACAACAAATTTGTTGCAGGGTTTATCGGCTCTCCTGCGATGAACTTTGTAAAGGGAACGGTAACGGGCGGCGGCGTCGAGGCGCCAGGCCTGGGCGCGCGCTTTGATGGGATCGTCAGCACAGCCTATGAGGGCAAAGCCGTCAGCGTTGGCGCACGTCCCGAACACATTGTGATCGATCCAAACGGGACGACGCACACAGTTGAACTGACCGAGAGCCTTGGCGGTGTATCATTTGCCTATCTCACCAGCGATACCGGTGAACGCATTGTCGTGGAAGAGCGCGGTGACGAGCGGACGCCGGAAGGTGCGAAAGTCGGGATCAGCATTGATCCCGGACGGGTCTTCCTTTTTGACGCGGAAACCGAGCAACGTATCCGGACCTGACCTGATCGGGCCCGGGGAAAGAGGGGGCTTTGCCCCCGGCCCGTGCGGGCCTCCCCCAGGATATTTTTGGGCCAATAATAACAGGCGCGCGTTCAGCGTTTCCCGTAGTACAGGCCGACAACGTGTTCGGCCTGCGCAAAAAAGAGCCAGCGCAAGGTCAGCACGCCCGCGACATGGCTGAGAACTGCAAGCGTTGCCCAGATATGGTTAAAGGGCAAGAGCAGCAGGACCACCGGCAGTACGAAGGCCAGACCGATGGTGATGATCCGCAGCTGATCGGCATGTTTGCGGCCGACCTGATGGATGAATTCGCGCATCAGGTAGTTGGTGCCGGTATGGGGTGGCTCAAACGCGCGGACTGTGCCGATGTTGCCAAGGCCGGTTGCCGTTTCCATATTGGTGCCGGATGCTTTGAACCGTCCGTCGCCAGAAGCCCATGCAAAGACTTGCAGGATACCGCCGACGATCAAGAGCGTTGACGCGATACCGATTTGCCCTGACAGCAGCGCACCGCCGGCAACCGAGAGCAGCAGGTACATCGCAGGTGTCGTCCAGTGCCGCCAGCGTGGCACGGTTTTCATCTGCGTGTAGATCATGGATGTGGTGAAAACGACGCCGAGCGACGCGATGCCGCCAATGACGCCGACCAGTGCCATGCGTGTGTCTGCAAAGACCAGCCCCGCCCCGTAGATCGCCATAACGATCAATGCGAAGACCGCGCAGACCCCTTCTCGGCTGAGCCAGCTGGTTTTCCACTGGCTGAAAGCTTTGACCGCACGTTCCGGGTGACCAAGATGGAAGGTCGAGGCGATCAGGCCGCCAACAGCAAGCAAATAGGCAATGGTGAACCAGATAAAGGCGCTCATGCCCGTCGGGACCAATGCACCCAGACCCAGCCAGAACAGGAGGCCGAAACCCAGACCGGAGAAGGTGTTGAAAATGATAACTGAATTTGCGGGATGCATTATTTGGCTCCTCCGGGCAGGGATGAGAGGGCTTTGTCAAGCCAGCCGACAAAACCTTTGCCATCGCTGGCGACAGGCTCAAGGTAGGGGGCCAGCACATCGAACTCGGGCATTTCGTCTTTGGGGCGGGGGGGCAGGTATTTGTTGACCGGCTTGGTGCCTTGTTCGGGCATCAGATCAAACCCGCCGCGTTCGGCCACCAGTTTTGACACGTCGCTGTCTGCATCGCCCAGATCGCCAAAGTGCCGTGCACCGGCAGGGCAGGTCCGGACGCAGGCGGGCTGGCGGTCTTCTTCGGGCAGGTTTTCGTTGTAGATGCGGTCGACGCAAAGGGTGCATTTCTTCATCACCCCTTCCTTGGCGTCAAGCTCGCGGGCACCATAAGGGCAGGCCCAGGCACACAAGCCGCAGCCGATGCAGTCACTTTCGTTGACCAGAACAATACCGTCTTCAGCGCGTTTATAGCTTGCACCTGTCGGGCAGACGGTCACGCAAGGCGCGTCTTCGCAATGCAGGCAGGATTTGGGAAAATGGATCAGTTGCGCTTCGCCTTGGGCGGGCTGTACCTCGTAGGAATGCACGCGGTTCAGGAATGTGCCCGACGGGTCTGCGCCATAGGCGTGCTGGTCGGACAGGGGCGCGCCGTAGTTTTCGGTGTTCCAGCCTTTGCAGGAGACCACACAGGCATGACAGCCGACACAGGTATCAAGGTCGATGACAAGGCCGAGCTTTTTGGCCGAGGGTGGAGGAAGTTGGGTCATAGCGTCATTCCTTTGGCATGTATCGGAGCCATCGCCATTCCTGCTCGGACCAATGGCGCATCAATGGCGACCGTGAGTTTTTCGGCCAAGATGAAGTAGGGCATTTGCGCGTCCGCCTGACGGCTGTCCCATGTAGCGATGTACCAGATGAAACTGCCAAGGGTCAGCACGAGGAAAGCGGCGATCAGCATGAGTACTTGTCTGTTTGTCATTTGCCTACTTTCCAAGCCAGTTCGTCAGGCCCCTTGGGAACCGGTGATTTGATTGGCGGCATGGCGGGCTGCGCTTCATTTGGAATGTCGGACTTTTCGATCCTCACACGCAGGTCGAACCATGCGGCCTGTCCGGTGATCGGGTCAGAGTTCGCCCAGCGCAACCCGTCGCCTTTGGGTGGCAGCAATTCGTGGATCAGGTGGTTGAGCAGGAAGCCTTTGGTGGCTTCGGGTGCTTTCTCGTCCAGCGCCCATGCGCCCTTGCGTTTGCCGATCGCGTTCCATGTCCAGACGGTGTTGGGATTGAGCGACGCCTGATGCGCGACCGGGACAACGATTGTTCCGTGGACCGAGGAAACCTTTGCCCAGTCGCCATCTTTGAAGCCTTTGGCCTCCCAGATTTTGGTTGGCACATAGAGCGGGTTATGTCCGTGGATCTGCCGGAGCCACGCGTTTTGCGTTCCCCATGAGTGGTACATCGCCATAGGCCGTTGGGTCAGCGCATGGACGGGGAATTCGTCAAGATCAACTTCGCCGTCCTCAAAGGGGGCATACCAGATCGGCAGCGGGTCCATGGTGTGCTTGAGCCGCTCGCGCAGGTGTTCAGGGGGTTGACGTGTCCCGATGCCTTCGGCTGCGGCCTGAAATTTGCGCAGGGGCTCAACGTAAAGCTGGAAGATATAGGGCTGGACCGCGTCATAGAAGCCCATCTTCACGGCCCAGTCCTGATAGTCCATGCTGAACGGTTTGTAGTAGGCAGCGTTATCCGGCACGTGTTCGATCCAGAAACCGCCGTTTTCGATATAGCGGTCAAGCTGGTTGGGGTTTGCCTCTCCACGCCCCTGATCATCGCCATTCCCCCGGAAACCGGCCAGCGGCCCAATGCCGGGGCGGCGGATGTGGTTTGTGATGTAGTCGGCGTAATCCTGATACTTCTGGCTGCCATCCTCATTCACGAAGCCGGGCAAGCCCAACCGCGCGCCCAAATCGCAAAGCACGGACTGGAAACCGCGCACGTCGCGGTCGGGTTCGACCACCGGCCAGCGGATCGCATCGGCCACGCCGTCAGCTTCGCAAATCGGGCGGTCAAGCAGCGAGATGCAGTCGTGCCGTTCCAGATAGGTGGTGTCGGGCAGGATCAGGTCGGCATAGGCCACCATTTCGGATGAATAGGCATCCGAATAGATGATGCGCGGGATCACGTAGTCGCCGTT
>CAZTKF010000028.1:0-32402 GCA_964614205.1 uncultured Loktanella sp.
GCCGGTCGAAATACGGCAGGTTCTGCAGGTAGGTCCGGCTTTCCATCAGCTTTTCAGTGCCACGGTGCAGCAGGCCGATATGGGGATCGCAGCGCTCTACGATTTCGCCGTCCAGTTCCAGCACAAGACGCAAAACGCCGTGGGCCGCCGGGTGCTGCGGGCCGAAGTTGATGTTGAAGTTTCTGATCTGCTGCTCGTCAGTCGCCGCGTCAGTTGATCCATCATCGTATGTGTTTACACGGATATCGCCGTCCATCATGGCTTTAGGCCCTCGCTAAATTGTCTTGCCACCGCTGTGGCAGAGGCCCGACATTACGGGCCACCCATTCATAGTGTTCGTTCAAAAGTCCCAACGCCCGGGGGCGCAGTTTGTCCAGCATCACGACTTCTGGTCCTTCGTTCGCAGCGCGCAAGACCGCGGCCTTGAACGGCTTGATCCCCAGAAACTTGCAGAGCCTGTCACACCCCTGCGGTGTGAACAGGTCTTCGGCAAACTGGATCAGCAAGCGACCTTCGGGGATCACGCGACGCAGCTTGCGGATGATCTTAGGATAATCACCCCGCTCAAGTATATGCGTCTCTTGGCCTCTGTTCAGGATGCGATACAGAATGTTGTTCGCTTTCTTGGCGTATTGTTCATGCGCCTGACGCTGGCGGCGGGCCTGCATGCGGATATGTGACCACAAACGGTCCAGCGGGTCACGAATCAGATAAAGAAACTTAGTCGTCGGCGAAAGGTCACGCATGCGTGCCAGATCATCGTCAGAGAGCGTTGCGTAATTCGGCGTGATATCGGCGACAAGCTTTGCCGCCTCACGACCGCCCGTCAGCCACGCTTGATAACCGCGATCACCGGTCCGGTCCCCCTCAAGGGCTGCGATCAGCGCCTTCATTTCATTGATCCGACGATCCATGTTTTCGACCTGCCAACCACGTCCCGCAGCATCTGCCTCGGCCTTGGTCGAACGCATTTCGCGCAGCCGGAGCCGAAAGGCCGTCAACTGTTTGGCAAGCCTCTGTGCATCGAACGTATCCCAATAATGCGCCTCTTTGACCGCAGGCAAGGCGCACTCGGGGTGATCATGCAGATAGCGGTAAAGCCAAGTGGTGCCTGCTTTGGTCGCTCCGACGCAATAGAGAAGGGTTGGATCAGGCATAGGCAAGCCTGTCATCTGTGATGAGTGCGGCAGACTCCGCCCATTTCGCCGGCACTGCATCGCCGAACTTTTCGGAAATGCCGCGATAGACATGCGCCCAGCGATTGGCCAGGGCCACACGGACGCTGTCCGGCAGGCGCGACCCCAGATCACCGCCGGGATTCACTTTCTTGTCGAAATCAGCGGATTTCCTGCTCACACCAATGAAGTCGCAAAACCTGTCGATCGCATGCTGCTCGAATAAATCTTCGAAAAAGACATAATGGATATCGGCTCGCGGAACGTAACGTTCCAGCCGCTCAATCGTGTCCAGGTATTCCGTGTCGACAGCGCTCCACAAGTCGGGTTTTTCGATATCCGCCATGATCGCGCTCACGGCAGCGTCAGTCTCGACATAACCAGAATTCGCCGCCCACCCTCGGAGGCCATGTTGCATGGCAGAGATATATCGTGAAACGGGATCACGCATGCTGAAGATAAAACGCGTCTTTGGGTTCAACTCAAACATCTTGCGATATGTCTCGGCATCCAGCCTTGCATATTGCGGGCTGATTTCTCCGCAGGCGCGCGTTCCTTCATGTGTCATGTGAAACAGTGCATCCGCATAGTCCTTGTGTGGAGGACCGGGATGACAAACCGCGCGCAACAGATGATCGACTATCTTTTCAAGATTGGTCAAAGGAGCACCCAGAATTCCCAATTGGCGCAGTTTGTATGGGATGGAACGCCACTTCTCGCGCCGCCTTCTCTCGCCCCTCAACTGATCGCCAACCACACCGGTGTTATCCCAGATGCTCCAGTAGTTGCACTCTTTCCAGAGAGGCACGCAAATCTCTGGGTGATTGCAGCAAAAATCATGCAACCAGGATGTTCCCGCTTTCTGCGCACCGATCACGAAAAAAAGGCTTTCGGCAGCCGCAAAACGGGGATCGACGTCGTCCCTTGTTTGCTGCGCCAATTCGGACATCAGCCTGCTTTCTCTTCTTTCTTCTCATCGCCGGGCAGGATGTATTCGGCCCCCTCCCACGGTGACATGAAATCGAACTGGCGGTATTCCTGCACCAGGCTGACAGGTTCATAGACGACGCGCTTTTGCACTTCGTCATAGCGCACCTCGGTATAGCCCGTGGTCGGAAAGTCCTTGCGCAGCGGATGACCGCGGAAACCATAGTCGGTCAGGATACGGCGCAGGTCGGGGTGGCCGGAAAAAAGGATACCGAACATGTCGAACACTTCACGTTCGAACCAGTTGGCCGAAGGATGGACCGACATGATCGACGGCACCATATCATCTTCGCGGATCTGCACGCGCAGGCGGATCCGCTGGTTCTGGTACATGCTCAGGAAGTGGTAGACCACGTCGAACCGCTTGGCCCGGCTGGGGTAGTCCACGGCAGTGATATCGACAAGCGAAGAAAACTTGCAGCTGCCGTCTGTCTTGAGGAATTCTACAAAGCTGACAAGTGCGGAGGGTGCGACTGTCACGGTCAGTTCACCATGGGCGACCTCCCAGGACAGGACGCAATCCGCACGCTTCATTTCCAGATGGGTGCCGAGTTCTTTCAAGGCTTCGCTCATGTCTTAATCCTTTCGCCGCACCTCGCGCACGATATATCGCCACTTGCGACCGCGCGCGCGACTAATTCCCACGTGCGGCCTAGCGCACAATCGTCCCTGTCCGGCGCATCTTCCGTTGCAATTGCAGAATGCCGTAAAGCAGCGCCTCTGCTGTGGGCGGACAGCCCGGCACGTAAACATCGACCGGAACGATCCGGTCACAACCGCGCACGACCGAATAGCTATAGTGGTAATACCCGCCCCCATTCGCGCACGACCCCATCGATATCACATAACGCGGTTCCGGCATCTGGTCGTAGACCTTGCGCAGCGCGGGTGCCATCTTGTTGGTCAGCGTACCGGCCACAATCATCAGGTCGGACTGGCGCGGGGATGCCCGCGGCGCGGTGCCGAACCGTTCAAGATCATAGCGCGGCATGGATGTATGCATCATCTCGACCGCGCAGCAGGCCAGACCAAAGGTCATCCAGTGCAGTGATCCCGTGCGCGCCCAGTTCACGATGTCCGCTGTCGAGGTCACAAGGAAACCCTTGTCCTGCAGCTCGGCATTGATCAGCTGCGCGCCATGCTCTTTGTCAGCGCCGACAGAGGTTCCGCTCATCACTCCCATTCCAGCGCCCCCTTCTTCCATTCATAGGCAAACCCGATTGTCAGCACGCCCAGAAAGACCATCATGGACCAGAACCCGACCATACTCACATCCTGGAAAGCAACAGCCCAAGGGAACAGGAATGCGACCTCGAGGTCGAAAATGATAAAGAGGATCGCAACAAGATAGAACCGCACATCGAACTTCATCCGGGCATCGTCAAACGCGTTAAATCCGCATTCGTAGGCCGATACTTTTTCAGGGTCCGGGTTCCGGACGGCGACAATAGCGGCAGCAAGGATCAGGATCAGGCCCAGCGCAATCGCCAGCCCCAGAAAGATCATGATCGGCAGGTATTCAGAAAGCATTTCCTGCAAGGGGTGTTCCTTTCGGCTCGGCGCGCACAACTGCGCCCCGTCTGTTGGCTGCATGATGCATACCTTTGACACCCCGAAGGGTCAACCAAGCGGAGTGCCGGATGCAGATCAATTTGAAAGGAATTATTCGGCGCGGTTTGCCACGGGTTGGCGCGGCGACAAGATCGCCCCGGCAACAGACAAAAGCGACACACCGTGCGCCAGACCATTGGCACGGGCGTCATGGCCCAGAATGATATCCGACATTTCTGTCAGGTTGTCCGCCTGCTGGTCGGTCAGCCAGAACAACGCATGCATACCGGCAGTGAAATCACCGGGCATGTCATTCACCTGTACCCGGCACCCATCTTCTGTCGGCGCAAACCGCTGCGACGTGACCGTGACAGAGCCATTAGGCAAAACAATCATCACATCATGCTGATTTTCATTTGCCGACAGCACCTTGGCATCCACTTTGACGATCAGCGGTTGGCCGGGATTCTCGGGGTCGTCCACATGATGTGCAGCGACTGCAACATCAAAGAAGCCGTTTTCGTCTTCGGCGCCGGTCAAGACGCGGCCACGGCGTGTCTGGGGCTGCAAAGCACATTGGCGCCGCGCCACAGTCGCCGAACATGGCAGATCAAGGCGCGTTCTCAGGCGCAGACGCACCATCGGCCCGGCATAGGCCAGTGTATTCAAGATGATCTGCAGCAGCGCCATCAGCAGTCCCATGGCAGCGACCGCAAGGGCAACAAGAATAACAAGCGCCGCCGACTGATGCGCGGCAGGTGCCCATCCCGCTACAACCTTGATGACCGGCATCGCGACAACCAGCGCCGTCACCGACAATGACAGACTGATGGTTTCAAGCGTCACATTGGGAAACAGCACCACATGACCGACCACAAGGAGCGCAACGGCCAGTGACGCAACCGTTGCCCGCTCGGGCGACAACACGGCCGGGTCCGCTATGGCGATTGCCAACATGACAAGCACAGGCACAGCCACAGCCACGGCGATCAGGCGGCGCAATCGCGTCATGCGGTACATCATTTGTTCACTGGTGGGCCATACAAAGGGCATGTGGCTCTCCTCTTCGAGCTACAGAATGCCCTGCGAAATCAGTCAGAAGTGAGACACAATTCTGACAATTATGACCCCGATGTGACGGCCCAATCAGGTTTGCGGCGGTCAAAAAAGGCGGAAATGCCTTCTTTCGCTGAACGGCCCTCCCATTGTGCGATCAGCGCATCGATTGACCGGTTGATCACCGATTCGTCGATGACCGGACCCAGACTGCGGGCAAAGGCCTTGGCGGCCGCAACCGCATCGGGCGCACATTGCAGGTAGGGCAACACTTCCGCCTCGACAGCCTCATCCAGCGCGGCGACGGGCACTGCCTTGGCCACGATCCCCAGATCAATGGCTTCGGCCGCATCGAAAAGCCGCCCCGACATGAAGACCCGTCGCGCATGTGCCTCACCCATGCGGGCCAGCACATAAGGGCCGATGGTTGCCGGAATCAGCCCCAGCTTGGTTTCTGTCAGGCCAAACTTCGCATCATCCACTGCAATGGCGACATCACAGACACAGGCCATTCCGATGCCACCCCCAAAGGCATTGCCCTGCACGCGGCCGATCACCGGCTGCGGCAGCGTGTTGATCGCCCCCAGCATCTGCGCAAGCGACCGCGCGGCGGCCCGCCGCATGGCGGCGTCACCTGCCATCTGCTCCTGCATCCAACCCAGATCGCCGCCTGCACAGAACGAGCGTCCCTGCCCGGTCAGAATAACGGCCCTGATCGATGTATCGGCGGCTATTCCCGCCGCTGCGGCACTCAGGCCATCAATCAGCGCCTGAGACAGGGCGTTGTGTTTCTCGGGTCGCGCCAACGCAAGGGTCGCGACACCACGGCTGTCTACCTGAAGATCAATCATCGCATCGCCCTCGCCATTTCCGCCGCACGCGCAATCACCGCGCGGTCAACGCCTGTCCGGTATCCCGCACGCTCCAAAAGGGCCAAGACAGCCTCTGTCGCGACATTGCCCGGCGCACCGGGCGCATAGGGACAACCGCCCAACCCCCCGACCGCACTGTCAAAGGCCCGCAACCCCATTTCCAGCGACACGCTGATGTTCGCCAATGCCTGCCCGCCAGTGTCGTGAAAATGCCCGGCCAGCTCCGATGCGGGGGCAACGGCCAGAACTGCTTCCAGCATCGCGGCCACGCGCGCGGGCGTGCCTTGCCCGATTGTGTCGCCCAACGACACCTGCATCGGGCCCAATTCCCGCAAAAGGCCCACCGCATCGGCAACCTGCTGCGGGGGCGTGGGGCCGTCAAAGGGGCAATCCGTAACACAAGATACATACCCGCGTACCGCGACACTGCTGTCGCGCGCGGCTTGCACAACCGGACGCAAACGCGCCACTGACTCTGCGATCGCACAATTGAGATTGCTCTGGGAAAACCCTTCAGAGGCCGACATGAACACCGCAATTTCGGTGACCATGTCATCGCGCCGCGCTTTGAGAAACCCCTCCCATCCGCGCATGTTCGGAACCAGAACGCTATAGCGCACCTCCGGCACGGGGCTCAGTTGCGCCAGCACCTGATCAGTATCGGCCATCTGCGGCACCCATTGCGGGCTGACAAAGCTGCCCACTTCGATGTCTCGCAATCCCGACTGGCTGAGCACATCAATCAGCGCAACCTTGCGCGCCACCGAAATCACACCCGGCTCATTCTGCAACCCGTCCCGAGGGCCCACCTCGTGTATGCGCACATGGTCTGCCATCACGCCCCCCTTCTCATGCTCCCAAATACCTCGGGGGAGGCCCGCAGGGACGGGGGCAGCGCCCCCTTCAAGACCGGCCAACTCACCCCGTCACCTCCCACGGGGGGTAAAAGTCGCGCGCATAAAGTACAGGGGCCTCGGGCAAGGCGCTCTGATAGGCCTCGCGCTCTTCCAGCCGTGCAAACCAAGCCGCTACCCGCGGCAGCGCATCAAGCGTCACAAAATGCTGTGCCATATAGACCGCCTGCCCCACACCAATGTCAGCTGCGGAAAACCCCGAGAGCAGATATTCATCCTGTAAGCCCTGCTCCACTGTGGCCAGCGTTCTGGCCAGCCGCTTTGCCTCCAGTTGCATAATGATAGGAGACCGCATGCGGTCATCGTAAAGTGCCACATGTTGCTGGGTCAGCGCCGCACAATGCTGCGAGATCGTCTCGGCGAAATGGATCCAGTTCAACCACATCGGGCGTTCTGCGTGACTTGGGTCGCGCCCCAAGCCCGCCAGCGGAAAGCACTCGCACAGATATTCGGCAATCGCACCGCTCTCGGTCAACACCACATCATCTATTTCAAGGGTCGGCACACGGCCCGTGGGGTTAAGCGATCGGTAAGGCTCTTCGCGCAGCGTCTTGTCAAAAGGGTATTCGACAACCTCGAATTCTACATCAAGCTCGTGAAGCAGCCACAGGCTGCGCATCGAGCGGGTCTGCGGGCAATGGTGCAAGCGGATCATTCTTCGGTCTCCAGACTGACCATCAAGGCGCCCGCCGTTACCTGATCACCGGCTGCGACAGTGATACGGGCAATGCGGCCACTGCGTGGCGCGCGCATGACATGTTCCATTTTCATCGCCTCCAGCACAACCATCCGGTCACCCTCCTGCACTACTTGACCCGCTGTCACAGCCACATCACGGACCAGGCCAGGCATCGGGGCCAGAACGGTGTCCCCGCCCATTGTCGTCTCAGTCCGCGCGAGCGGATCAACAATGTCAAAGGTCAGGCTTGCAGCGCCAAAAACGGTGACGCGACCGCCGTGCACGATTGCGGGTGTCCCCCAGTTGCCCGCTTTGCGCTGCAGCGCTACGGTCTGATCGCCAATGACAACGTCGCAGGATGCAGCGTCATGCACGACAAGCGCCGCTTCAGTGGCCACGTCACCATGCTGTAGCGTGATCTGGCGTTGCAACGGTTGCCAAAGGGAAAATCCTGTCAGCGGTGTTTCCGGCAGTCTCGCGGCATGCACTGCAGCAATCGCGCGCTCGCGTATCAAAGGGACCGCAGGCACGCACAAAGCGTCACTGTGCCGCCCGATCAATCCCGTATCAACCTCACCGGACACGAATTCAGGCACCCGCGCCAGACGACGCAGGAAATCCACATTGGTTACAGTGCCCGCGACCTCGGTCGCATCAAGTGCCGCCGACAACTGCTGCAACGCGCGCTTTCTGTCAGGACCATGCACAGTGACCTTGGCAATCATCGGATCATACCAAGGCGAGATGTGATCCCCTGCTGTCACACCACTGTCGATCCGCGCCCCTGCAGGAAACGCCAGATGATCGAGAACACCCGTCGCGGGCAGGAAACCGGCTGGCACATCCTCGGCATAAAGCCGTGCCTCGAATGCATGCCCCGTAATCGCCAGATCCTGCTGGCGGGCCGGCATGGGCTCGCCTGCGGCGACGCGCAGTTGCCATGCGACCAGATCGACACCCGTGATCGCCTCCGTGACAGGGTGTTCGACCTGCAGGCGCGTGTTCATCTCCATAAACCAGAACCCGTCCGTGCGCAGACCATCACTGCCATCAACGATGAATTCGATCGTGCCTGCGCCCGCATAGCCGATGGCCTTTGCCGCCTTGACCGCAGCATCGCCCATCGCCGCACGCACAGTCTCGGTCATTCCCGGCGCGGGGGCCTCTTCTATCACCTTCTGGTGGCGCCGCTGGAGCGAGCAATCGCGCTCGAACAGATGCACCGCGTCGGTGCCATCGCCAAAGACCTGCACCTCGATATGGCGTGGTGCTGTGATGTATTTCTCGATCAGCACATCAGGGTTGCCGAAGGCGGTTTGTGCCTCGGCCTGCGCCGACGCCAAACTCTCGGCGAAATCCTCAGCGCGTGCGACCAGCCGCATCCCTTTGCCACCACCACCCGCGACCGCCTTGATCAGGACAGGATAACCGATCTGGTCGGCCTCGCCCGCCAGAAAATCGGGGTTCTGATTGGGCCCGTGGTACCCCGGCACCACAGGAACGCCGGCCGCATGCATGAGCGCCTTGGCAGCGTCTTTCAGCCCCATCGCGCGGATGGCATCAGCCGACGGACCAATGAATACAAGTCCGGCGGCGGTCACATCGTCCACAAACTCGGGATTTTCAGACAGAAAGCCGTAACCGGGGTGGATGGCCTCTGCCCCTGTGTCCAACGCCGCCTGAATAATCAGGTCACCGCGCAGATAACTGTCTGCTACTGGCGCAGGGCCAAGACGGACGGCTTCATCAGCCTGCACGACATGCAGGGCCTGCGCGTCGGCATCCGAATAGACCGCCACGGTCCGCACACCCATGGCGCGGGCTGTCCGGATGATCCGGCAAGCAATCTCGCCGCGGTTGGCAATCAGGATCTTGCGAAACATCGTCATCACATCCGGAACACGCCAAAGCGTGTTTCCTCTATCGGCGCATTCATGGACGCAGCCAGCGACAGCGCCAGCACCTCACGGCTTTTGCGCGGGTCGATGATGCCGTCATCCCAGAGCCGTGCACTGGCGTAGAGGGGATGCGATTGTTCTGCGAACATGTCGATGGTCGGTTTCTTGAAGGCGGCTTCTTCCTCGGCGGACCATTCCCTGCCGCTGCGCTCGATTGCATCGCGCTTGACCGCCGCCAGAACGCCGGCGGCCTGTTCACCGCCCATCACCGAGATGCGCGACGTGGGCCATGACCACATAAAGTTCGGGCTGTAAGCCCTTCCTGACATACCATAATTGCCAGCTCCGAACGATCCGCCGACAACCATCGTGATCTTCGGGACCTTCGTCGTTGCCACCGCTGTCACCATCTTGGCCCCGTGCCGCGCGATGCCTTCGTTTTCGTATTTCTGGCCGACCATGAAGCCGGTGATGTTCTGCAGGAACACCAGCGGGATCTTGCGCTGGCTGCACAGTTCCACGAAATGCGCGCCCTTCTGCGCGCTTTCGGAAAAGAGCACACCATTGTTGGCGATGATCCCGCAGGGCCAGCCGTCGATATGGGCAAAGCCGCAGACCAGTGTTTCGCCGAAACGCGCTTTGAATTCATCAAATCTTGAACCATCGACGATGCGAGTGATGACTTCGCGGATATCATAGGGTGTGCGCAGATCGGCGGGCACCACATCAAAGATCGTATCGGGATCAACGGCAGGAGGTTCGGACGCTATCCGTTTGGTGCTTATAGACTTTTCCAGACTACAAGATGCCACCGCCTGCCGTGCCAACGCCAAGGCATGGGCATCATCTTCAGCCAGATAATCGGCCACACCGGACAGGCGCGTATGCACATCACCGCCACCCAGATCCTCGGCCGACACCACCTCGCCGGTGGCGGCCCTGACCAGGGGCGGCCCTGCAAGAAAGATTGTCCCCTGATCCTTCACAATGATTGACACGTCCGCCATTGCAGGCACGTAAGCACCGCCCGCGGTGCAAGAGCCCATGACCACCGCGATCTGCGGAATGCCCTTGGCCGACATCTGCGCCTGATTGTAGAAGATCCGGCCAAAATGGTCGCGATCGGGAAAGACCTCGTCCTGATTGGGGAGGTTCGCCCCGCCGCTATCCACCAGATAGACGCAAGGCAGATGACAGGCCTCTGCGATCTCTTGCGCGCGCAGGTGTTTCTTGACGGTCATCGGATAGTAGGTGCCGCCCTTCACGGTCGCGTCATTGCAGACGACCATAACATCATGGCCGTTCACGCGCCCCACACCGGCGATGACACCCGCGCAGGGGGCGGCGCCATCATAAAGGCCGTGCGCAGCCGTCGCGCCTACTTCCAGAAAGGGACTACCGGGATCAAGAAGGTTTGCGACACGGTCGCGCGGCAGCATCTTGCCGCGGCTCAGATGGCGGGCACGGGATTTCTCTCCCCCACCCGCTGCAGCGGCTTGCGCAGCCTGCGCAACCTCGGCGAGGGCGGCTTCGTGTAACGTACGATCAGTCATGCTTCTGGCCCTTGTGGTTCCGGCAAGGTCGCGCCGCGCGGGTCGACATAGAAGGTCGTGGTCATCCCCAGCGGATGAGTGCAATTGATCACCATGCGGACCGCCGGATCGGGGTGCGGGCTGGCCGCGCAGTCGGCCGGGTTGGCACCATTGGGCGCGGCCCGCATATAGGCAGCGGCATAGCGGTTGATAATTTCGGTCTCCGAAGGCAATTGGCCGGATTGCAACCCCAGATACCCCGCAAAGACCACAAGCCCCGCAACGGGAAGAAAGAGATACGCCCGTTTCATTCTGCTGCCCTGCCGCAAAAAGCAGCAAAGCTTCCCGTCACTGCGGACTCGCACGCCTGACGCACCGTGAATTCCAGTTCCAGCGCAATGAGGGCCGTCTCGCGCATCTCGCATTCCGAGATATCGGCCGTGATCGTGTCGCTTGGCGCGCGCTGGCCAATCCGCAGGTTGCACTCCAGCGTCACATTGGCGGTCGCGGCCGCCGGATTTGCCACTGATGCACGCAAATTGTCGCTTGTCTCGTTATCCGGACGATCGGCAACCCATGCCTGAAGGCCTGTGTAATTCTGGCCGATACGCCAGTCCCAATAGGCCCGCTCCAATCCGTAACACACCGCCGGTGCCGCGTCGCACGCACGCGCAGAACGCCCGATGCAGCTTCGCGCGGCACGCGTCACAAGCCCGCCCGGACCTTTGCTGACCTGATCATTGATGCAGGCATCCGTTTCGGTGGCTTGCGCCGCAACGCCCGCGACTTCAAGAACCGGGGGCGCACCGAATGACTGCGCAACAGCGCCGCCGGGCAGCATAAGGATGAGCGCTAGCGCTTTCATCCCATTGCTGCCATCAATTCACGCCCGACCAGCATGCGGCGAATTTCGGATGTGCCAGCCCCGATCTCCATCAGCTTGGCATCGCGGAACAGGCGCGCAACAGGGGCATCGTTGAGAAAGCCCGCCCCGCCCATCGCCTGCACGGCCTGATGGGCCTGTTTCATCGCCTCTTCACTGGCATAAAGACAGCAGGCCGCCGCATCCTGCCGCGTGACCGTTCCACGATCGCAAGCGCGGGCAACCTCGTAGACATATGCACGGGCGGAATTCATCGCTGTATACATGTCGGCGATCTTACCCTGCATCAGCTGGAAGTTGCCAATCGGTTCGCCAAACTGCTTGCGGGTGCTGAGATAAGGCATCACCTCGTCCAGACAGGCGGCCATGATACCCAGGCCGATCCCCGCCAGAACCACGCGTTCATAATCAAGGCCGGACATCAGCACGCGCACGCCCTTGCCCTCTTCACCCAGCACGTTTTCAAACGGCACTTCTACGTCGTCAAAGACCAGTTCTGCCGTGTTCGATCCCCGCATCCCCAATTTGTCAAAATGAGGCGAGGTGCTGAAGCCCGTCATCTCTTTTTCAATCAGAAACGCTGTGATCCCTCTGGAGCCCGCCTCGGGGTCGGTCTTGGCATAGACGACCAGCGTATCGGCGTCCGGCCCATTGGTGATCCAGTATTTGTTGCCGTTCAAACGGTAGTGATCGTTCCGCTTTTCCGCGCGCAAGGTCATCGACACGACGTCAGACCCCGCCCCTGCCTCGGACATGGCCAGCGCGCCCACATGTTCACCCGAGATTAGACGCGGCAGGTACTTGGCCTTTTGTTCATCGGTCCCGTTCAGTTTGATCTGGTTGACGCAAAGGTTGGAATGCGCGCCATAGGACAAAGACACAGAGGCGCTCGCGCGGGCGATTTCCTCGATCGCGACAGTATGGGCCAGATAAGACATGCCCGCCCCGCCATAAGCGTCATCCACGGTCACACCCAGCAGACCCAGTTCACCCATTTCAGGCCATAGCTCGGGGGGAAAGGCGTTTGTCTTGTCTATCTCTGCCGCCATCGGCTTGACGCGCGTTTGCGCCCAATCATGGACCATATCGCGCAGGGCATTCACATCTTCACCCAGATCGAAGGTCATTGAGGCATGAAACATCTGTGGCTCCGCATTAATTGAACGCTTGTTCATTAATAGGACGCGAAAATGCATCCTGTCGAGTCATTTCTGTTTCAGAACGTCTCGGAAAGAAGGCCCGATGCGGCTGCCGTCACCCGACCACCGCCTGCCCCTGATAGGCGGTCGAGACCTCGGCGCGGATAATCCGCGTCAGCATTGCACAGTCCTCAAGACTGAAGGTCAGCGGCAAACGAATATCAATCACACCGGCCAGAACACGGTCGGACGCGGGCATCGGCACGGATGGCGCGTAACGCCAGCTGTCATAGCGCGAGGTAAAGCCTTTCGGCTCGGCCCCGCCGAACCATTTGAGTTCGACGCCGCGGCTGGCGCAGCGGTCCAGAACGGTCTGAACCGCGTCGGGCGACCAGTCCAGCAAAAGGAATTGGAAAGAGGACGCGACGAACTGTTCTTTTTCGGGGCGCGGGATCAGTCGCAATCCGGGCGTGTCGGCGAGGCCGTCTTCCAGAACGCGATATCGTTCGTTCCATCGCGCAGCCTGCGTCGCCAGATCGCGCAGTTGCGGACGCAGGACCGCGGCGCGCAGGTTGTCCATCCGGCCAGAAATATTGGGCGTTTCGTATTTGATCTTGGCAAAGGTTTCGACCGGCGGTGCGGCACGGTGTTTTTCAAATAGCATATAGCTGCCCGACAGCATGATCGCGCGTGCCATATCTTCGGCCCCGTCGCCAACCAGGAACCCGCCTTCGCCAGAATTGATGTGCTTGTAGGTCTGCGTCGAATAGCAGCCGAAGCGCCCCCAGCGCCCGCTGGGGACACCGTTCCACGCGGCCCCCATCGTGTGCGCACAGTCTTCGATCACGGTGACACCGGCGGCGTCGCATATCGCCATCAGTCGCTCCATATCGCAGATATGACCGCGCATGTGGCTGAGAAGGAGGATGTTGGCCTGATCCAGCTTGGCGGCCAGATCATCCAGATCGATCACAAGACCTTCGGTCACTCCGACAAAGACAGGGACTCCTCCCACCGCAGCAATCGCACCGGGCACAGGGGCCAGCGTAAAGGCGTTGGTCAGTACCTTGTCCCCATGCTGCACACCAGACGCGCGCAGTGCGGTTGTCATCGCGTAGCCGCCCGAGGCCACGGCAAGGCAATATTTCGCACCAACGGCTGCCGCGAATTCTTCTTCCAGCAAAGCTGTTTGCGCGATTTCGTCACCGCTGGTGTTATAGCGATGCAGGCGACCTGATTGCATCACGGCAATGGCTGCCGCGATCCCTTCGTCGGGAATCGGTTCCTGCTGGGTGAAGCTGCCTGTGAATATCTCTGTCATACCACAAATTTCTAAGCAGATCGCATTCCCGTCAAAGGGCCACTTTGGTGTAGTTCATAGCGCCAATTCAGCCGATCAGACGGGTGACAACCTCGTCCAGTTGGTCATAGCTGTCGATTGTAGCCTCTGGATCAAGCGCCAGCACATCATCACGGCCCGGCCCGAATGTGACCAGAACTGACGGCACGCCGGCATTGCGCGAGGTATCGCGGTCGGTGGCTGTATCACCTACCAGAAGCGAACGTCCGGTATCGCCGCCCGCGCGGCGCACCGCCTCAAAATGGTGTTCGGGGTCGGGCTTGCGCACCGGCAGCGTGTCGGCCCCGATCAGCGAGCCAAAAGCTTCGCGTACACCAAGGCTGGTCATCAGGGTTTCGGCCAAAGCCTCGGGCTTGTTGGTAGCAATGCCGACGGCATAATCGGCGGAAAGCAGGCGCGCGACCGCATCCATCGCGCCGGGGTACATTACCGTGTGTGTGTCGATATCGGCAGCATAGGCCGCCAGCAGCACGGGATATTGCGCGTCTACATCCGCCTGCCCAAAGCCTTCAACCCGCGAAAACCCCAACGTCAGCATCGCCCGCCCGCCGCGCAAGGCCGTTGCTGCATCCCGCACAGGGTCCAGCAGGTCGCCCAGACCAAGCCCCCGAAAACAGGTGTTGGCTGCCGCGATCAGATCGCCGCTGGTGTCGGCCAGTGTACCGTCGAGATCAAAGATGACCGTGCGTTTTGTCATGCCTGCGCCCCTTGTTTGCCTGCCACTCTGTAACGCCATGTAAACTGATGTGAACCCCCATCCTCTTGTGATAATGAAAAAGCGCAGTAGAAGTCAGGGCAACAACAAGGTTTCGAGGCAGCAATGGCAACCGCATTGATCATACTGGGCGCAGGCATGGGCACGCGCATGAATTCCGATATGCCAAAAGTGCTGCATCAAATTGCAGGTGCACCCATGCTGGTACATGCGATGAAATCCGGCGCAGCGCTTGAACCCGCGCGCACAGTGGTCGTTGCAGGACACGGGGCCGCCCTCGTCGAGAATGCGGCAAAGGTTTATGATCCTGACGTCACCGTTGCGATACAGTCCGAACAATTGGGGACAGCCCATGCCGTGGGTCAGGCTCGCGAGGCCTTGCGCGGTTTTGAAGGTGATGCGCTGGTCCTTTACGGAGACACCCCCTTCATCAGCCCGCAAACACTAGCCGCTATGGCGGCCGCGCGGTTGACACATGATCTGGTCGTTCTGGGCTTCGAGGCGGCAGACCCGGGGCGCTATGGCAGGTTGATCATGAAGCAAGACCAGCTTGACCGCATTGTCGAATTCAATGATGCAACCGATGAGGAACGCGCTGTAAAGCTTTGTAATAGCGGCGTAATTGCGGCTGACAGCGCAACCCTATTCGATCTGGTCGCAGCCGTCGGAAATGCGAACGCGGCTGGCGAATACTACCTCACCGATATCATCGGCATTGCAAGAAAGCGCGGATTGTCCGCCACAGTCGTCAGCTGTGACGAGAGCGAGACGCTGGGGGTCAATTCACGCGCGGAACTGAGTAACGCGGAGGCGCTGTTTCAAGCACAGGCCCGCACCGCAGCCCAGGCGGACGGGGTAACGCTCACCGCGCCTGAAACCGTCTTTTTTGCACATGATACGGTCATCGGGCGGGACACGGTCATTGAACCCAATGTGGTGTTCGGCCCCGGCGTGACGGTCGAATCCGGTGCCACAATCCGCGCGTTCAGCCATCTGGAGGGCTGTCATGTCTCGCGCGGGGCGGTCGTTGGCCCCTATGCGCGCTTGCGCCCCGGTGCGGAACTGGCAGAAAACGTGAAAATCGGTAACTTTGTCGAGGTCAAGAACGCCCAGATCGCCGAAGGCGCAAAGGTCAATCACCTGTCGTATATCGGTGACGCGACACTGGGCGCGCGCAGCAATATCGGCGCAGGTACGATCACCTGCAATTATGACGGCGTATTCAAGCACAAGACGACCATTGGCGAAGATGTCTTTATCGGTTCAAACACCATGCTGGTCGCGCCGGTGACGGTCGGCGATGCCGCCATGACCGGCAGCGGATCCGTCATCACCAAGGATGTGCCGGCAGGCGATCTGGCTGTCGCCCGCGCGAAACAGGAAAACAAGGCAGGGTTTGCAGTACGCCTGTTTGAAAAACTCAAAGCCAGAAAAGCAAAAGGGTCTTAACCATGTGTGGCATTGTCGGCGTATTGGGCGATCACGAGGCCGCCCCCATTCTGGTCGAGGCGCTCAAACGTCTGGAGTATCGCGGCTATGACAGCGCGGGTATCGCGACGATCAACGATCTGCGGCTGGACCGGCGGCGTGCTGTTGGCAAGCTGGTGAACCTGTCCGATCTGCTGGTGCATGACCCGCTGCCGGGGAAATCCGGGATCGGCCATACCCGCTGGGCCACCCATGGGGCGCCGAATGCGGGCAATGCCCACCCGCATCGGGCAGGCGGCGTGGCTGTTGTGCACAACGGGATCATTGAAAACTTCCGCGAACTACGCGGTTTTCTGGCCGATCAAGGCGTTGGCTTCGAGACGGATACAGACACCGAAACGGTGGCATTGCTTGCGAATTATTATCGGAATCAGGGGCTTAGCCCGCGCGACGCGGCGGAACAAACCATTGCACGGCTTGAAGGCGCATATGCACTTTGCTTTCTGTTTGACGGCGAAGACGATCTGCTGATTGCCGCGCGCAAAGGGTCTCCGCTCGCGATCGGATATGGAAACGGTGAAATGTTTGTTGGTTCCGATGCGATCGCGCTTGCCCCCATGACCGACCGGATCAGCTATCTGGAGGAAGGTGACTGGGCCGTGATTACCCGCGACAGTGTCGAAATTCGGGATGGCAACGGCATGATCGCCAACCGCGCCGTCAGGACGATCCAGATTGATACCGCCCGGGTGGACAAGGGCGGCTTCAAGCATTTCATGGCCAAGGAAATCGCCGAACAGCCTGTGGTCTTGCAGGGCGCCCTGTCGCATTACATCAGCGAAGACGGCACAACAGTGACGATGCCGACGCCCGAGGTTGATTTTGCCGCTGTCGAACGGATGACGATGGTCGCTTGCGGCACCGCATTCTATGCTTGTCTGGTCGCGAAATACTGGTTCGAACAGATTGCGGGCATCCCTGTCGAAGTTGATGTCGCATCCGAGTTCCGCTACCGCGAACCCCCCGTTACGGCCGGCACCGTGGCGCTTTTCGTCAGCCAGTCCGGCGAGACAGCAGATACGCTTGCCGCGTTGCGCTATATGGAGGGCAAGGCCGACAAGATCATGTCCGTCGTCAATGTCCCCGAAAGCTCTATCGCGCGGGAAAGTGACGTGCCCTTGCCCATTCTTGCGGGAACCGAAATCGGTGTGGCCTCGACCAAAGCCTTTACCTGCCAGTTGACGACCCTCGCGATTCTGGCGCTACGCGCTGCGCAGATGCGTGGCAAGCTCAGCGAGGATGAACTGACAGAGAAACTAGGAAACCTTCGCGCGCTGCCGGGGCTTTTGAACCATGCGCTTGGGATTGAAAAAGCGTGCAAAGGCATCTCGCGGAAGTTGGCCGAAGCGCGGGATATCCTGTTCCTCGGGCGGGGTGCTATGTATCCACTGGCACTTGAAGGGGCATTAAAGCTGAAAGAAATCAGTTATATACATGCCGAAGCTTATGCGTCTGGCGAACTCAAGCACGGACCTATCGCGCTGGTTGACAAACATGTCCCCGTGATCGTGATGGCCCCGCGCGACAGCCTGTTCGACAAGACGGTATCAAACATGCAAGAGGTCATGGCGCGTGGGGGCAAGGTGTTGTTGATCACTGATCAGAAAGGGGCCGATGAAGCGGGACACGGTGTCTGGAGTACGATTGTCATGCCCGAAATCGACCCGTTTCTTGCGCCCATTCTTTATGCAGTTCCTGCGCAACTTCTGGCTTATCACACTGCTGTCGCCAAAGGGACAGATGTCGATCAACCCCGCAATCTTGCCAAGTCCGTGACCGTGGAATGACCACACCCAAGGCAGCAATTGCGCAACTGCGGGCATCGGGTGATCCGGTCAAGGCGGCCGAAATGCATCGGTATCACAAGGTGGACCGCCCCTATCTGGGCGTCGCCAACCCGATCATCGATGAACATGTGAAAACATGGCGCGCTACGACCGATCTTGACGGCCGTCTGGCGCTGGCCCGCGGCCTGTGGAAGAGCAATATCCACGAAGCGCGCATCGCTGCGGCGAAGTTGCTGACACAAGCAAGGATTAGACCGGATGACAGCGGCGCATGGGCGTTGATTGCCGCATGGGTGCCTGACTTCGACAGCTGGGCGATTGCAGATCATGCCAGCATAGCTGGCCAGAAACGGCTGGTGGCCGACCCGTCCCGTCTGGATGCGGTTGCGGCATGGACAACATCCGACCATATGTGGACCCGCCGCGCGGCCCTTGTGATGACCCTGCCCTGGACCAAGCAGAACAACCCCAAACCCGCTGACCTGGCAATCCGTGACCGGGTCTTGGGGTGGGCCACGGGCTATGTGACAGACCACGACTGGTTCATTCAAAAGGCCATCGCATGGTGGTTGCGCGAGTTGTCAAAGCATGATCCTGATCGCGTGCGCGCCTTTCTGGCAAAGCATGGCGCATTGATGAGACCCTTCGCCGCCAAGGAAGCCGCGCGCAAACTGCCGCAGATCTAGTGGCGCACCCTTCATCTTGGCCGGAAAACTCCTGCCGGAGGCACCCATGGTCGCGTCAGGCACACGCGTCCGCGTTCAGGGCGCAACGGCGAACACCATCAGCGCGGGAAGGCTTGTCAACGGCGCCCCGATCAACCGCATGGCCGCGAGGCTGATCTGGCTGCCCGATCCGGCTGCGCCACCCGAAGGACGCAGCTCGATATTGATCGTCGTCCCCTCATAGGTCACGCGGCCGGGCGTCAGTTCTGTTACCAATGGCGTCTTCAGCCATATCCCGGGCTCTGTCGGTGATCCCAGTGAGGCAATGGTTGTCCCCAGAGCCAGGCGACCTGCCGGTTCCGCGATCACAACTGCCGCCGCGCGGTCTTCGGCAGTGGTGGTGTCGAACTGGGCCGCTGTCACTGCGGTGGACGGTGGGGGTGGCGGCGGTGACGGATCGAGCGTCGCTGCAGGTGCCGCAACCGCCGGTGTAGGCGCGTCGCCAAACAGCCCGTCAACAGAAGGTGTGGTGCAGCCCGTAAGGGCCAATACGGGTAAGGTCAGAACCAGTCTCATCACATGATGGTACGTCGCTGGCATGACCGGCGCAACGGTACCAATCGCGCTTGCGCAGGGGACCGCCCGTGCTTAGGTTGCGCCCATGACCCAGCCACTGATCGATCCTTTCGCGCGCGCCATCGAATACCTTCGGGTATCGGTGACAGATCGTTGCGATTTCCGATGTGTTTACTGCATGTCCGAGAACATGACCTTTCTGCCCAAGAAAGAGCTTCTGACACTGGAAGAACTGGACCGCATGTGTTCCGCCTTCGTGCGTCTGGGCGTGCGCAAGCTGCGGATCACCGGCGGTGAGCCGCTGGTGCGCCGCGACATCATGACGTTTTTCCGCAGCATGTCGCGGCATCTGGAAACCGGTGCCTTGCACGAACTGACCCTGACCACCAATGGCAGCCAGCTTGAAAAGTTTGCGGATGACCTTTTTGCTGCAGGTGTACGACGCGTCAATATCTCGCTTGATACGCTGGATGAGGACAAGTTTGCCGCCATTACCCGTTGGGGCCGGCTCCCGCAGGTGCTGCGCGGGATTGATGCCGCGCAAAGGGCAGGTTTGCGGGTCAAGATCAATACAGTCGCGCTGAAAGGCTTTAACGAAGACGAGCTCGACGCACTGACCGACTGGTGCGCCGCGCGCGATATGGACCTGACATTCATCGAAGTGATGCCGATGGGTGATCTGGGCAACGAAGACCGCCTTGGCCAATACTGGTCTTTGAAGGATTTGCGCGCGCGTTTGGCCGCGCGATCAGAACTGACGGATCTGCCGGAGCGCACCGGCGGCCCGGCCCGCTATGTGCGGGTCGAGGCGACAGGCCAGAAGATCGGTTTCATCACCCCGCTCAGCCATAATTTCTGCGAAAGCTGCAACCGTGTACGGATCACCTGCACGGGCGAGATTTACACCTGTCTGGGGCAGGAAGGGCATTCGGACCTGCGCGCACCTCTGCGCGCGTCCGAGGCCGATGCGGACCTCGAAGAGGCGATCCGCGCAGCGATTGCACTCAAGCCCAAAGGCCATGATTTCGACTATTCGCGCCAGCAGGTCGACGGGCAGGTCAGCCGACACATGTCGCATACCGGCGGTTGATCCGGGGTAATGTCTCGCGCGCCTAGGGCTTGCGCGCCACAAAATCAATCAGCGCCGCCTGCCCTACGTGACCGCTGCCCGAGCGCTGGTCACGCTCGTATGAGGCGCAGCGCTCGACGTGCCAGCCGCTAAATGCATCGCGCAAGAGGGCCTCGGTATACATGTTTTCGATATGCGGCGGCCCGCCGGTGCCTCGCCCGATCTGCTCCGGCCGGTATCCGTGCAACAAAATCCGCCCGCCCGCGCGCAAGGCGGCTTTCATGTCAGCAAACTGGCGCGCCCGAAAATCGGGGTCCGCAAACTGAATGAAGATCCCCGCGATCATGTCGTACTGGACTGTCCAGTCCCAGCCGTCCCAATCGGCCACATGCGTGGCAACGGTGACACCTGCCCTCTGTGCCAGATCCTGCGCACGCTTCACAGCGGTCGGCGACGGATCGAAAGACGTCACCGCCATGCCTTCTGCGGCCAGATACACGCTGTTACGGCCTTCCCCGTCAGCAACACACAAGGCACTGGCGCCGCGTTCAGCAAGCCACGGATTATCGCTCAGCACTGCGGCAGGGGCAGTGCCGAACAAATAATCATCGCTCGCGCGATAGCGGTCTTCCCACATCAGGCTGCTGGCATCCGCTGCTCGACAATCTCGGCCCACCAGGAACAGCCTGCAGGCATCGTCTCATCGCTAAAGACATACTCCGGGTGATGCACATCCGCACCTTCACCGTTGCCGACAAAGATATATGCGCCGGGCCGTTCCTGCAGCATGAAGGCAAAATCCTCGCCGCCCATGGTGTAGTCGGCAAAACCGCATTTGCCTGAAACAGACTTCGCCACCTCTGCGGCGAATTCAGTCTGCGCTTCGCTGTTGACCATGACCGGATAGCCGCGCTTGTAGTCAATCGTGGCAGTCGCGCCAAAGGCGGCGGCTGTTCCTTGCGCAATCTCGATCAGAGACTTTTCGGCCAGATCGCGGGTCTCGTCCGACAGCGCGCGGACCGTGCCGCGCAGGTGTACGGTCTGGGGGATAACGTTATGCGCCTTGGAGGATGTCTCGAAGCTGGTCACCGACACCACGACCTGTTCGACGGGACTGACGATCCGCGATGCGATGGTCTGCAGCGCGATGACCACATGGCAGGCAACCACGGTGGTGTCGATCGCAAGGTGCGGTTTGGCGGCATGCCCACCCTTGCCTTCGATCACCATTTCGAACTGGTCGGCAGAGGCGAAAAAGGCGCCGGGCCGGATCGCGAATTCACCCACCGGCAAACCGGGCCAGTTGTGCATGCCGTAGACTTCCTGAATGCCCCAGCGGTCCATCAGGCCATCGTCGCACATCTCTTTGCCGCCGCCGCCGCCTTCTTCGGCGGGCTGGAAGATCAGAACGACAGTCCCGTCGAAGTTTCGTGTTTCGGACAGATATTTTGCAGCCCCCAACAGCATCGCAGTATGTCCGTCATGCCCGCAGGCGTGCATCGCGCCGTCAACCTTGGACTTGTAAGGCAGGTCTGTCTGTTCCTGCATTGGCAGCGCATCCATGTCGGCACGCAGGCCGATCACTTTGCCGGAGGTGTCCGACTTGCCCTTGATCACCCCGACAACACCGGTCCGCCCGATTCCCGTGACAACCTCGTCACAGCCGAAATCCTTGAGCTTTTCAGCAACGATCGCCGCGGTGCGGTGCGTCTCAAACAGAATCTCGGGGTTTTCGTGCAGATCGTGCCGCCATGCGGTGATTTCAGGAAGCAATTCGGCAAAGCGGTTCTTGACGGGCATTTCGGGTTCTCCGTTTGGATGTTTCTCAAGGGGACTCAGTTGGCAAGCATGTCCACCAGACGCGCGATAAATGCCTCGCCTTGCCGGAACTGGTCAATGGTAATGAATTCGTTTGGCTGGTGCGCCTGCGCGATATCGCCCGGCCCACAGATCACTGCAGAATAGCCGCGTTCCTGAAATTGACCGGCCTCGGTGCCGTAGCTGACGACGTTGCGTGCGTTTTCACCGGTCAGTTGACGGACCAGCGCCTCGGCCTTGCCATCCTGTTCCGGCACAAGGCCCGGCACGTGGAAATACTGGTCTGCGGTGATCCCTGCTTCGGGGCGCACAGATTTCATTTCCGCTTCGATCTCTGCCACTTTAGCAAGGAAACGCGCCTGCCAGTCTCCGATGTCTTCGCCCGGAACAATCCGGAAATCAAAACCGAAGTAGCAATCCTTTGCCGTGATATTATGCGCCGTCCCACCGCTGATGGTGCCGACATGCAGGGTTGTGTAAGGCGGCACGAAATCCGCCGCCAGTTCGCTGGGCGTCTTTGCCGCGTTTTCGGCGTTCACCTCGTTGGCCCAGTTGATCAGTTTGGCAGCCATCATAACCGCGCTTACGCCCGTCGGGGCCAGCGAGGAATGCACCTCGAAGCCGCGAAAATGCATCTTGTAGCCGATGCCACCCTTGTGTCCGGTCACGACTTTCATCATCGAGGGTTCACCGACAATGACAGTGTCGGCGCGGGGCATCCCGTGGCTGACCATATGGTCGATCATAGCTGGTGCGCCGGTACATCCGACCTCTTCATCATAGCTCAGCGCGATCTGCAAAGGACGCTTGATACCCCGCTCAAGGGCCAGTGGCACGGCAGACAATGCCAGTGCATCAAATCCCTTCATGTCGCAGGTGCCACGGCCATAAAGCTTGCCTTGACGTTCAGTCACCGTAAAGGGATCCGTGTCCCACGCCTGACCGTCAACAGGCACGACATCGGTGTGACCCGAAAGCACAACACCGCCATCCACCTGTGGCCCGACATGGGCGTAAAGAGCTGCTTTGGTGCCGTCTTCATTTGGAACACGTATCGACGAGACGCCGAAGCCGTTCAAATATTCCTCAACGAAATCAATGAGGTCAAGATTGCTGTCCCGGCTTACGGTCGGGAAACCTACAAGACGGTCCATCAAATCACGGGCAGTGAGGTTCATGCCGGTCCTTTCCAGTCAAGTCTCTTTTCAAGCACGTCGTCGCGGTTTGTGCGTAAATCAAGGGCATCTCTACTGTGGCGCGTCCAGAGCCGGTCCGCAAACAGGTTTCGACTTGCGGGATTGAAATTTGATGATACCGTCTGTTGTTATCGCAACCAGCCGCATCAGATGGCCGGATGATAAGAAAAGACAACTGAACCACTGGGAGGTTCTCTATGCCTGATGGGGCGCTGCCCGTCCTGGATGTCCTGGACCTCAAGACTGTTTTCCAAACGCGCGGGGGGGAAGTACACGCCGTCAACGACGTCAGCTTTTCACTCCGTCCGGGTGAACTGCTTGGTGTGGTCGGTGAAAGCGGATCCGGCAAATCGGTGACCATGATGTCGCTGCTTGGACTGCTGCCGTCGCCCCCCGCCGAAGTGCGCGGCGGGCAGGTCAAGTTCGACGGCAAGGACCTGCTGAAAGTGACCCCTGAACAGCTGCGGTCGGTGCGCGGTGGCAAGATCGGGTTTGTGTTTCAGGATCCGATGACGTCGCTCAATCCGGTGTATCAGGTCGGCTTCCAGATTATGGAACCCTTGCGCAAGCACATGGGCATGAACAAGCGCGAGGCCGCGCAGCGTGCGCAGGAACTGCTTGAACTTGTTGGTATTCCTGATGCAAAGCGACGCCTCGATGACTATCCCCACCAGTTTTCCGGCGGCATGCGACAGCGTGTGATGATCGCCATTGCATTGGCTTGTGACCCGCAGGTGCTGATCGCGGACGAGCCGACAACCGCCCTCGACGTGACTATTCAGGCGCAAATTCTGGAATTGATGAAGGAATTGCGCGACAAGCTTGGCATGGCTGTGATCTGGATCACACATGACCTTGGCGTGATTGCAGGTATCGCAGACCGCGTGATGGTGATGTATGGCGGTCAGGTTGTCGAACATGCCCCCGTGAAAGAGCTTTTCGGCAATCCCCAGCACCCCTACACGCGCGCCTTGCTCAAGACGATCCCCACGATCCACGGTGCGCGGGCGGCGCGTCTGACAGTGATCGAGGGGCAACCACCCATCATGTCCGGCGCACCGACATCTTGCCCTTTCCGCGACCGCTGCGATGTGGCCTTTGACCGTTGCGCCGTTGAAAACCCGCCTCGCTATGATCTGGGCGACGGCCACGATGCCGCCTGCTTCTATGACGCCCGAACCGGAGGGCCACGCGATGCTTGATGACAGCAAAAAGCCACTTGTTTCGGTGAAAGACCTCAAGATGCACTTTCCCATTCATGCCGGCCTGCTGCGCCGGCGCGTGGGCGAAGTGAAGGCAGTCGATGGCGTAAGCTTTGATGTGCTTGAAGGTGAAACCCTTGGTTTGGTCGGGGAATCCGGCTGCGGCAAATCGACCTGCGGGCGCGCGGTTCTGCGGCTATACGACATAACATCGGGCTCGATCAGCATTGATGGGCGCGAAATCGGCGCCACACCGCAACCTGAATTGCGCGATATGCGCCCCACCATGCAGATGGTCTTTCAGGACCCGCAAGCGTCATTGAACCCGCGCATGACGGTCGAGGACATCATCAAAGAACCCTTGGACGAGCACACCAGTCTGTCGGATGCCGAAAAGCGCGCAAAAGTCGGCGAACTGATGGATGCCGTCGGCTTGAACCGCAAATTTGCCAAACGCTATCCCCATGCTTTTTCGGGTGGGCAACGCCAGCGGATCGGCATTGCACGCGCATTGGCCCTCAACCCGAAGTTCATTGTCTGCGACGAACCGATCGCGGCGCTTGATGTGTCAATTCAGGCGCAGGTGGTGAACCTGCTGGAAGATCTGCAAGAACAATTCGGTCTGACATATTTGTTCATCAGTCACGACCTTTCGATGGTGCGGCATATCGCGACGCGCGTTGCGGTAATGTATCTGGGCAAAATCGTTGAACTGGCCTCGCGCGAGGCGCTCTATGCCGAACCGCTCCATCCCTACACCAAAGCGTTACTGTCAGCCGTGCCGGAACCCGATCCGAGCCTTGCGCGCACCACGCAACGCGTCATCCTCAAGGGTGATGTTCCATCCCCGTCGAACCCGCCGGAGGGGTGTAATTTCTGCACCCGCTGCCCGTCGGTCATGGAGATCTGCAAGCGTGTGGACCCCGAATACCGAGAGGTACAACCCGGCCGTTTCACGGCCTGCCACCTTTTCAACGACATAGACGACACTGCCGATGCAACGGCAGGTCACGAGGCAAACAAGAGCACCAACAAGGAGAAGACAACATGAAACTTAAGACAGCCCTGATGGGCGCTGTTGCGACAGTCGCGTTCGCGCCGATGGCTTTTGCCGACGCGCATGAAGGCGAGCGCGGTCGTGATGGCCAGCTCAACATCATCTATTGGCAAGCGCCATCGATCCTGAACCCGTTCCTGTCGGGCGGCACCAAGGACGTGGAAGCCTCGTCAATCATTCTGGAACCACTGGCCCGCTACAATGAAACCGGCGCGCTGGTCCCGTTTCTGGCCGAAGAAATCCCGACCGTTGCCAATGGTGGCGTCTCTGAAGACCTGACAAGCATCACCTGGAAGCTGAAAGAAGGTCTGCTTTGGTCTGACGGCACACCGGTGACCGCTGCCGACGCAGTCTTTACAGCGGAATATTGTATGCATCCCGAAGGCGGTTGCGCACAGCTGTCCAAGTACAACGGCGTCACCAACGTCGAGGCGCTGGACGATCTGACCATCAAGATCAGCTTTGGCGCGCCACAGCCGAACCCATATGGCCCAATGGTCGGCGGTCAGTCACCGATCATTCAGGCGGCTCAGTTCGCTGATTGCCTTGGTGCACGTGCGCCCGAATGCACTGACGCCAACTTTGGCCCGATCGGCACCGGCCCCTTCGTTGTGACCGACTTCCGCACCAATGACGTGATCCAGCTGGAAGCCAACCCCAACTACCGCGACCCGAACAAGCCTGCGTTTGCGACAGTGACGTTCAAAGGTGGCGGTGATGCAACCGCAGCTGGCCGTGCCGTGCTGGAAACCGGCGAATTCGATTACGCATGGAACCTGCAACTGGCCCCCGATGTGATCAACTCGATGGCCGAAGCCGGAATGGGCACACCTGTTTCCGCTTTCGGTACACTGGTTGAACGGATCGAGATCAACCTGACCAACCCCTCACCAAGCCTGCCACCCGAGACACGCTCGACCGCAGCAGAACCCCACCCGTTCCTGACGGATGAATCTGTACGGCGCGCCTTGTCCATGGCAATCGACCGCGATCTGCTGGTCGAGATCGGCTACGGCCAGGCCGGTCGCCCGACCTGTAACCTTGTTCCCGGTCCTGAAATCTATGCGTCGCTGGATAACACCGGCTGCCTTGTTCAGGACATCGACGGCGCCAATGCGCTGCTGGACGCAGCAGGCTGGGTTGACAGCAACGGCAACGGCATCCGCGACAAAGACGGTGTTGAACTGGAAATCCTGTATCAGACATCGACCAACGCCGTGCGTCAGGACTTCCAGGCCCTGATCAAGGAATGGTGGTCGGAGATTGGTGTGGAAACCGAACTGCGCAACATCGATGCATCGGTATTCTTCGGTGGTGATCCGGGCTCGCCCGATACCTTCGAGAAGTTCTATGCCGACGTGGAAATGTACGCCAACAACTTCGATGGCACTGACCCGCAAGCCTATCTTTCGGCATACACATGTGACAAGGCCCCACGCCCTGAAACACAGTGGCAAGGCGAAAACATCAACCGGTTCTGTGATCCGGCCTATGATGCAATGGTCGCCGAACTCCAGCAGACCGCAGACATCGAAAAGCGCGGTGAACTGGCCCGTGCGCTGAACGACATGCTGACCAAAGACAGCATGACCATCATCCCACTTGTGGACCGTGGTCGTGTCTCGGCACATGCCAATTCGCTTGGTGGTGTTGTTCTGAACACATGGGACAGCGAGTTGTGGAATGTAGCGGACTGGTACCGCATCGGTGACAACCGCTAGGTGGAGCGCGGGGTAGCCCCCGCCTGACACAAGCATTCGTAGGGCGGGGTTTATTCCCGCCCTACCCCCGCTCTTAGATTTCTAAACCAAGGCGCCCTTAGATGCTCAACTACACGATCCGTAGATTGGTCCTGTCGATACCGACGCTCTTGTTCATCGCTTTCGTGATTTTCATGCTGCTGGAACTGGCTCCGGGCGACCCAATGGCACAGATGCCCCTGACCATCCCGCCAGAGGTCAAGGAAAAGATGCGCATTGCCCTTGGTCTGGGCGAACCATGGTGGGTCCGTTTTCCGCTTTGGCTCAAACAATTCTTCATCGTCGAACCGCAATACTGGATCGACGGTATTTTCGGCACCAATTTTGCGGATGGCGCGCAGCGGATCATCAGCTTTCAATCCCGTAGCCCCGTCTTTGATACAATCGCTGAACGCCTGCCCCAGACCCTCTGGGTGGTCGGCATGTCCTATGTGGTCGGCGTCGCAATCGCTCTGCCCATCGGGATCATCAGCGCCTACAAACAATATTCGGTCTTTGATCAGGCCGGTACATTCGTCAGCATGATCGGCTTTTCCGTGCCGCCCTTCTTTTCCGGCGTCCTTGTCATTGTGATTTTCTCGGTACAGCTGGGCTGGTTGCCGTCGATCTATGACACCACCCATCAGGTCGTGGACTGGGAAACCTTCAAGTTCCAGCTGCAACAGATGATCATGCCCGTGATGGTTCTTGCGTTGCAGACAACCGCGCAGGTCAGCCGTTACATGCGCGCCTCGATGCTGGATAACCTTGGACAGGACTATGTCCGCACAGCGCGTGCCAAGGGCATGTCCGAAAGCGTGGTTGTGCTGCGTCATGTGCTGCGCAATTCCATGATCCCAGTGGTGACCGTGATCGCGCTTGGGATACCGTCCATCTTTGGCGGTGCCATCATCACCGAGCAGGTGTTCAAGGTGAACGGTCTGGGACAGTTGCTGATCCTGGCGCTACAGGGCTCTGACATTCCGATGGTCATGACAATCACCTTTCTGCTGGCTGTTCTGATTGTGATGATGAACCTGATCGCCGACATTCTTTACGGCGTGCTTGATCCGAGGATTCGCTATGACTGATATCTCTGCTCAGATGCAGCCCGTCGATCCCGTCAATCCCAACGAACCGTTCGAGCCCGAGGAAAAGGCACGCAATCAATGGTGGGACGTGTGGGACCAGTTCAGGTCGCACAAAGGGGCGATGGCAGGACTTGTCTTTCTGATCCTGATCACGCTGTTCTGCACCATCGGCCCAATGCTGTGGGACGTTGACCCCGGCAAACTGGACATCCGCAACAAGGATGTGCGTCCGATCTATACTGTCATCTGGGATGGTGATGCCAAAGTCAGCTGGGCGCGGCCGATGGGCACAGACCATCTGGGGCGCGACATCATGGCGAATATCATGCAAGGCGGGCGGATCAGCCTCGCGGTTGGCTGGACTGCAATGATCCTTGCGATCCTGATCGGGACGCTCGTTGGCGTGCTGGCGGGCTATTTCAAGCGGCTGGACTGGGGCCTGATGCGCTTTACAGATCTGGTGCTGTCGCTGCCTCTGCTGCCTTTGCTGCTGGTGATGATGCTGCTGTTCCGCGATCCGCTGCGGGCCACTTTCGGGCCTGAAAACGGCATCTTTATCCTGATTGTTGTGGGTATCGGGATTACATCGTGGATGCAGACCGCACGGATTGTCCGCGGTGATGTGATGGCGATCAAAGAGCGTGAGTTCGTGCTGGCAGCGCGCTCTATCGGGACGCCACCGCGCCGGATGATCACACGACATATTCTGCCCAATGTGCTTTCTCCTATCATGGTCTCGGCTACACTTGGTCTGGCGACCGCGATCATCACGGAAAGCGCGCTGTCTTTCCTTGGGCTTGGCTTTCCGTCGGATTTTCCGACGTGGGGCAAGATCCTGTTTGACAGTGTGGATCGCATGACGGCCTTCCCCGAACGCGTCCTGTGGCCCGGTCTGGCGATTTCGCTAACAGTGCTGGCTGTAAACTACATCGGCGATGGTCTGCGCGACGCGCTCGACCCCCGCATCAGAGGCTTGTGATTTGCCTAAAGGCAATTCTGGCATAGTTCTGCTGACAGGATGACATCACGTCATCCATCAGCAGGAGTGTCGTACCATGACCAGAATGACCGCAAAGGATTTCGATCAGGAGCTTCTTGATCTCTATGACTTCTATGCGCACGGCAAGATCACCAAGCGCGAATTTCTCGACAGGGCAGGAAAATTCGCCGTTGGCGGTGTGACAGCCGCGGCGCTGCTGACAATGCTTAGTCCTGATTATGCACTTGCCCAGCAGGTCTCGTTCAATGACCCCGAAATCACGCCCGAGTATATCACCTACCCTTCGCCGAACGGGCATGGTGAAGTCCGCGGTTATCTGGTCAAACCCGCCAATGCCACAGAGCCGCTGCCCGCAGTGCTTGTCATCCACGAAAACCGCGGTCTGAATCCCTATATCGAGGATGTCGCGCGTCGGGTCGCAAAGGCAGGCTTTATGGCGCTGGCACCTGATGGTCTGACCTCGGTTGGTGGCTATCCCGGCAATGATGCTGAAGGCCGGGATCTGCAGCGCACTGTTGATGGCGAAAAGCTGATGAATGACTTTTTTGCGGGGTTCGAACACCTCATGACACGCGCAGACAGCACCGGCAAAGTTGGCGCGGTTGGCTTTTGCTATGGTGGTGGCGTCGTCAACGCGCTGGCTGTGGCTTACCCTGAAATGCACGCCGGTGTGCCGTTTTACGGCCGTCAGGCGGCGGTTGAGGATGTCCCGAAAATCCAGGCCCCGCTGCTGCTGCAGTACGGCGAACTGGACGAAAGAATCAATGCAGGCGCTGCCGCCTATAGTGCCGCACTGAAGGCGAATGGCAAAACGTTTGAAGAGCACTTCTACCCAGATGCCAACCACGGGTTCCACAATGACAGCACGCCCCGCTATGACGCGGCAATGGCCGAATTGGCATGGGATCGCACGATTGCGTGGTACAACACCTACCTCACCTGACCCGCAACAATGACACTTGAGTCAAGGCCCGTCGCAAGAAACCCCTGATTGCGCGGTCGCGTACCGTGACTGCTGCGCGGGGGCGACGGCCCCTGCCCACCTGCGACAAAATCAGCCTTGCTCATCCAGACACAAACAATCAGCTAAAGACAGGTCACAACCATTTCCAAGTGAGCAGCCGGATGAGCAAGACACCATCACCCTGCATCGACGTCTGCAAGTACCGGCGCGAAGGTCACTGCATCGGATGTGCGATGACCAAAGCGCAAAAGTCGCTCTTCAAGTCGTTGAAGAAACCTGCGCACAAGGCAGCCTTTATCGAGATGTTGATGGCCCAGCAGAACATGCTGGGCAATTACAGGCATTGGCGCAAGGAATACAAAAAGAAATGCGCCCGCAAAGGCGCATCTCTTCCGGATGGCATTTAGCAGCTGATCACGCCAGATGCGCGCGCAACATCCAGGCAAATTTCTCGTGGATCTGGCCACGTGCGATACACAGATCCTCGGTCAGGGTGTCGCCGTGCTCTGCGGCCAGTTCACCTGCGGCTGCCAGTGTTGCGGCTAGGGTTTCCTGCGCCGCTTGCAGCGTCTTGACCATGGTCTTGTCATCGGTATGCCCATCATGCTCGGCCACCTTGGACCGCTTGATCATTCTGGCCAGCATCCCTTCTGCGTGCGCATCTAGCGCCTTGATCCTTTCAGCCAGATCATCCTGCGCCGCAAAGTGATCTTCATAGATTTCCTGAAACAACGCGTGCAGCGGACCAAAGGCCATGCCGGTCACGTTCCAATGGAAATTCTGTGCCAGCATCGTTGTGACAGCCGTTTCTGCGACGCATTGGTTCAGCGCATCCGCAATAGCAGATTGTGCATTGGGGCTAAGATCGGACGCTGTTTGTGTCATTCTAAATCCTCTTTCAAAGTCTCTTGGTGCTGGCTGGCGAAGCCGGCTTGCCTTATGATCTAGGTGTTTCGCCCGTTTCGTCGAGTTTTGCAGCGGCCATGCAGATCAGGAAGTGCAGGCTAGCGGCCTTTTCACGCGACATGCGGCTTAGCATGCCGAACTGATAGCGCGCAGCGTCGCCTTGCCTGACGGCGTCAAGGATGTTCGCCAACCACATCTCATCAAAAGAAGGTTCCACGGCGGATACTTCGTGAAAGCGCAATCTGCGCCCAAGTGCATGGGGCAAGGCCGCCAGCAGATCCTCAATGGGATCACCGGTGCGAACACCCGAAAGCCGCGCTTTGCGTCCGGCGCGCCGCAAGGCCGGTGGTGTCGGGCACAAAGGCCCGCGGTTAGGCTGGTGTCCGGAGACCGGAAAATCTGCAATTGCAGCCTGTGTCACGACACACTCCCATTTCCGACTAATATAGTCAGATTATGTGATTCCGCAACACGACACGAAAAAGGGCGGCGCCTTCCGGTGCCGCCCTCTGTTGGTTTTCCTGACCTCTGCCTAGTCGATCTTGGGCAGCAATTCATCCAGAGACTTCTTCGCGTCTCCGTAGAACATCCGGGTGTTTTCTTTGAAAAACAGCGGGTTTTCGATACCGGAATAGCCTGTTCCCTGCCCGCGCTTGCTGACAAAAACCTGCTTGGCCTTCCAGCATTCCAGAACCGGCATACCGGCGATGGGGCTGTTGGGATCATCCTGTGCCGCAGGGTTCACGATATCGTTGGAACCGATCACGATGGCGACGTCCGTATCAGGGAAATCATCGTTGATCTCGTCCATCTCCATCACGATGTCATAGGGCACTTTCGCTTCGGCCAGGAGCACGTTCATGTGTCCCGGCAGACGCCCAGCCACGGGGTGGATCGCAAAGCGCACGTTCTTGCCTTTGGCCCGCAGTTTGCGCACCAGTTCGGACACCGCCTGCTGTGCTTGCGCCACGGCCATGCCGTAGCCAGGAATGATGATGATGCTGTCTGCTTCGTTCAGTGCGGCAGCCACGCCATCGGAGTCGATTGCAACCTGTTCCCCCTCGACCGCCATCTGCTCGCCTG
>CAZTKF010000029.1:0-2158 GCA_964614205.1 uncultured Loktanella sp.
GATCCGGGGCGGCGGGCCCAGATATCGGCTTCGGTGATCACATGGCCTGCGGGCAGGTCGCGGTCGGCCACGACGGAGGCGCGGGCAAAGCGGTAGACGTCTTCCTCGGCGCTGGTGCGCTGTTTGGGGTTATGCAGGGCGGTGTGGATTTCGCGGGACCGGTCGATCAGATAGCGCAACTCGGCAGGGTCCATCGAGTTGATGATATCGGGGCCCTTGCGATAGCGCGTATCGGTGTAGTGCCGTTCCAGAATACAGGCCCCCAAAGCGACCGATGCCAAAGCCATATCCGGACCGATGGAATGATCCGAGAAACCGACGACGGCCTTTGGAAAGGCCTCGCGCAGGTCGGTTACACCCTGAAGCGAGACGATTTCCGGCGGTGAGGGATAAAGGTTCGTACACTCGAGCAGCGCATATTCGATCCCTGCATTATCCAGTATCGCCACCGAGGCGCGGATGCTTTCGATGCTTTGCATGCCGGTCGACATGATCACCGGTTTCCCCATGCGGGCGATATGGCGGATGAGTGGCAGGTTATCGACTTCACCCGATCCGATCTTGAAGGCAGGCACATCAAGGTCGTTCAGGAAATCCGCCGCCGCCCGCGAAAAGGGTGTCGAAATCCAGATCATCCCGAGGCTTTCGGTATAGCGCTTGAGTTCGGCTTCCTCTTCGAGCGACAGCGCGCAGGCCTCCATGACCTCCCAGATCGACACATCGGCATTTGGCGGAAAAATCTGCTTGGCCTCTTCTGTCATCTCATCTTCGATAATGTGGGTCTGGTGCTTGATCATCTCGCAACCGGCCCCCGCGGCCAACCGCACCATTTCCTTGGCGACATTCAGATCACCACCGTGGTTGATGCCGATTTCCGCAATTACGAGCGGTGGATGTTCGGGTCCGATTTTGCGGCCTGCGATATCCATCATGGGTCTCCTGCGTCTGCGTGTGCTGCGTGTTTATGGGGTTTCACCTATCGGGGCAATTGGGTCTGTACCATTGCAAAGCGCATAGGCATGGTCCAAGTGACAGCGCAACGCCGACAATTGAGCCGAAGATGATCCGCAAGATATTCAGAGCATTGGACCAGAAAGAGCGCGAACTGCGCCGGTCCTTTGGTCACGACATTACCGACCCAAAAGAGCGCAAACGCTCTTACTGGCATGTCCGGTGGCTGGATCACGGTGTTTTGCGCACGTTCTGGCACAACTTTGATCAGATCGGCGATGGTGTCTACCGGTCAAACCACCCTGATCATAAACGGTTCGAGGCCTATGCGGCCATGGGTATTAAGACAATTCTCAACCTGCGCGGAGTCGCCAAGCAACCACATTACCTTTTTGAAGTCGAAAGCTGTGAAAGGCTGGGCCTGACATTGGTCACGATCTCGATGTCGGCGCGGCAGGCGCCAAAGCCGGATCAGTTGATCAAGGTGATCAATGCCTTTGACACCATGGAGCGTCCGTTTCTGATGCACTGCAAGTCTGGGGCCGACCGCACAGGGCTGGTCGCAGCGCTTTATCTGATGGTGCAGGAGGGGCAGCCTGTCGCGGTCGCGCGCCAACAGCTCAGTTTCCGTTTTCTGCATATCCGGCGCACCGCGACCGGTATTCTGGATCATTTCCTTGACGTCTACGAGGCAAGGAACGCGCAATCGCCTATTGCAATCACGGACTGGATCCGCACCGAATATGATCGCGATGCCCTAACGGCCAGTTTTGCGGCCAAACAGGCCGCGCTCAAGCCATGGCAGGGCTGGCGCTAGAGCGCGATGCTCACCTGCCCGGCAAATTGCCGTGCTTGCCATGCTTCGGCGATAAGGTCGCAGCTTTGCCGGACGCTGGCGAAACGCGGCATCAGCGGGTTGTCCGAAGGGGCGCTTCCAGTCGCAATTGCGATGAAATCTGACATCGCCGCCAGAAACATGTCATTACGGTCAAAGTCAAAAGCCGTGCGCTGCTTGTTGGTGCCATCTTCCCGCGTGAAAGCGGGAGCCAACAGATCCAGATCGATGATCTGGCTTGTACCGCGCAACTGCCCCCTACGAATGCTGACGGGCGAGAGATAATCCATGGCGACCGTTCCCAGAGGGGCGGTCAGGCTGATGCGCGTCGCGAAATCAACGCCAGCAAAATCGGGGTGGTCCAGACTGGTG
>CAZTKF010000029.1:2258-32234 GCA_964614205.1 uncultured Loktanella sp.
TTTTCGACGTAGAAGGGCCAGTCCTGTGCGGCGCAAAGCGCGATCAGTGACAGGCGAATGGGCGTGGCCGTCGCGATGATCACGCCTGCAACATCGCTGCGCCGGGCCACGGCATCGGCATCAAATTCACGGTAGGGGATGAGGTCAACCTTCTGGCCCAAGGCGGCAAGATTGCGGGCGTGGCGCTGCCCGATTGATCCCGCACCGATGACCAGAAAGCTATCCGCTACCATCCGCTGAAGCCGCCATCGACGTTGACCAACTGGCCGGTCATATAGCCCGACTGCGAGGAACACAAAAACAGCATCGCATCGGCAATTTCATCAGGTGCGGCCATGCGGCCCGCCATGATCAACTCGCCCACGCGGCGCTGGAATTCATCAGAATGGCCGTTGAACACGGCACCCGGTGCGAAGGTGTTCACGGTCGCGTTCCGCTTGGCCCAATAGCCCGCAAGCCAAAGGGTGAGGCCGTGGATGCCCGCTTTGGTCGCCGAATAGGCCGAGAAGGATTTGAACGGCATGTCCTCGTAAATCTGGTGGTGCGGCCCGTTCAGCGCATACATTGAGGCCACGTTGATCAGGGTTGCGGGATAACGCCCCACGATATCGCGGTCCATCTGGCGTGCGATCATGAAGGCACCTGTCATATTGGTGCGCAGGGTCTTGTCCCAGTCCTCAACACTGGTGTTGGCGAAATCGGGAAAGGCCTTGCCGGCACCCATCAGCAATTCACCGGTGATGGCGGCGTTGTTCAGCACGACGTTGGGCTCCCACCCGTCACCCATGATGCGCTGGAAGATTTCGACAACCTCGTCCTCTTGGCCGACATCCAGATCATAAAAGCGGAAATTCGGGTTCTCGCCGTGGCTTTCGACCAATGCATCGGCGCGGTGCCCTTTCAGGTCCGATGCCACAACGCGCGCACCGGCCGCCAGCATCCGGCGGACATAGGTGCTGCCCAAGACGCCACCCGAGCCGGTAATAAAGATGGTCTTGTCTTTGAGTTGATCATGCATCGTTGCGGTCCTTCAGTTTTTCGCCCATCAGGAAATCGACCAGCCGGAAATCGAAGGGGCTGTCGATGTCGACACAGGTTTCGGGGGCCATCATGTAGGGGATCACGCGGCCTTCAAAGAGGCTTGAAGCGCGGCGCAGATAATCCGGGGCGACAACATAGGTGGACGCCGCGTGCTCATAGACCGCAGGGGCCTGCTGGCGCGCGACAACTCCACCGGGCAGGGGTTTGCTGACGTGCAGCGCGCCGGTTTCATCGGGTTCGACCAGATTGAAGTATGGGTTCTTGCGCGCCTCGCAGCAGGACATGACCATATCGGGCGTTTCGGCGAAGAACAGATCAAGCGCCTCAGGGATCGCTGTGTCGGGCCGCAAGGGCGATGTGCAGTCAAGGTCAAGGAACGCGGACGCAGGGCCGGTTTGTTTTTCGACCTCACCCAGCGCGTGTTTCCAGACATCCCATTTGCCTGCGGTATCCGTGGCCAGATGCGCAGGGCGCAGACCGATGTCGAGACAGCCGCGTTTCAGGCTGTGTTCGTACATTTCCTGACTGTCCGTCGAGACGACCACATGATCCACGCGGTCGCTTTCCAGCAGTTGATCCAGCGACCAATCCAGCAGGGGCTTGCCGTGCAACATGCGAAAGTTCTTGTTCGGAACGCCCTTGCTGCCGGCGCGTGCGCCGATGTGGCCGATGATCATGGCTTACTCTCCTGCGTCGCGGGTGCCCGCGAAACGGGCGGCCCATTCCTCGCGCTCCTCGTCCGTGATCTTGCGGAAAAGGTTTTCGGGGACAGTGAAGGCGTGGCCAGCAGGCAGCGCCTGCAAGGCGGCTGCAACGTCTGTGGGCCAGCTATCATCATCCGTTTGCATCGCGTCGATCATGGTCTTGGACGCATCAGGAATAAAGGCCGCTGACAGGACCGCGTAAATCCGGATCAGGTTCAGCGCGAGCCGCACCTGCATCGCCGCTGTCTCGGGATCGGTCTTGAAGGTTGTCCATGGCGCATTGGCTTGCAGGTATTCATTGCCCAGCACCCAGATTGCGCGCAGTTCAGCCGCCGACTTGCGTACCTCGATCGCGTCCATATGGCCCTCATAGGCGCGGATACGAGCGGTGAGGTCTGCGATAAGTTGCTCTTCGGCGGGGCCATATGTGCCACCTTCGGGAACGGCTTCGCCAAACTTGGAGCGACAAAACTTAGTGATCCGGCTAACAAAATTGCCAAGAACGTCGGCGAGGTCTTTATTCACGTCCGTCTGGAAGTTTTCCCACGTGAATTCGGCGTCCGAGGATTCAGGTGCGTGCGATAAAAGCCACCAACGCCAATAGTCTGGCGGCAAAAGCTCTAGCGCCTGATCCATAAAGACGCCGCGCCCGCGCGAAGTGCTGAACTGGCCACCATCGTAGTTGAGATAGTTGAACGACTTGATGTAATCGACCAGTTTCCACGGTTCCTGACTGCCAAGAATAGTTGCTGGGAAAGACAGGGTATGGAACGGCACGTTATCCTTGCCCATGAACTGGGTGTAGGTCACGTCATCAGCACCCTTGTCGGTGCGCCACCAGCTTTCCCAATTGCTGCCTTTGCCCGCGTCTTCCCATTCCTGCGCGCAAGCGATGTATTCGATGGGCGCGTCGAACCAGACGTAGAAGACCTTGCCTTCCATGCCGGGCCAGTCTTGATCGCCTTTCTTGACAGGGATACCCCAATCGAGATCACGGGTGATGCCGCGGTCTTGCAGCCCATCACCATCGTTCAGCCATTTCTTTGCAATCGAGGTCGTCAGGATCGGCCAGTCTTTCTTGCTGTCGATCCATGCGGCCAGCTCGTCTTTCAGCTCCGACTGGCGCAGATAAAGGTGTTTTGTCTCGCGCACCTCCAGATCGGTTGCCCCCGAAATCGTCGAATGCGGATTGATCAGATCGGTCGGATCAAGCTGCTTGGTGCAGTTCTCGCATTGGTCGCCGCGCGCGCTCTCGAAGCCGCAGTTCGGGCAGGTGCCTTCGATATAGCGATCCGGCAGAAAGCGCCCGTCAGCCACGGAATAGACCTGTTCTTCGGTCACTTCACGGATCAGCCCCATCTCGGCTAGACGCCCGGCAAAGGCTTGGGTCAGTTTGTGGTTCTGCGGGCTGGAGGAACGGCCGAAGTGATCAAAGGACAAACGGAAGCCTTTGGCGATTTCGGCCTGCACATCATGCATCTCGGCGCAATACTCGGCCACGGGTTTGCCCGCCTTGGCGGCGGCCAGTTCCGCAGGTGTTCCATGTTCGTCAGTGGCACAAAGAAACAGCACCTCGTGGCCACGCTGGCGCAAATAGCGCGCGTAGAGGTCGGCAGGCAATTGGCTTCCGACCAAATTTCCAAGGTGTTTGATCCCGTTGATATAGGGAATGGCGGATGTGATCAAATGGCGGGCCATAGCGCGAGTCCTTGCAGATTTGCAGCCTATCTAGCGGGGAGTCCTGCCAGATGCCAGATGTTGCAGACGGACTGGCGTTTTGGGGGCTATGGCGCTACACCTCGGGCAAGCCCCGATGCATTCAAGGAGACACCTTATGAAACGCCTGATCCCTGCAGTCATTGCCGCAATAGTTGGTACAGCCGGTTATGCCCAGGATGCCTATGTCGGGGCCGGTGTCGACTATCATTATCCGCACTCTGGTGATGCGCAGACGGTCACCTCTGCGATTGCAGGGCTTGGTTTTGATACCGGCTTTTTCGGGATTGGCGCAGAAGCTGAATACGGGCTGCAGGTTGCAGGCGACAACGATTATGACACCGCGCGGGTGCGCGGCTGGGTCAGCTACGACTGGGGCGACTATACATTCCGCTTTGCAGGTGGCGTCACAGAGTATTATTTCGCTGACGACAACGCAGGCGGTTTCAATGCAGGGCTCGGGGCGGAGCGCGACCTGACGCCAAACCTGACAGTCCGGGGTGAGTTGATCCGCGACTTCATGGATAACATCTTTACAGATGCGATCACCACGACACGGGTTGCTGTGCTCTATAAATTCTAGCGTTCACGGCTGCGGCCCAGCAGACGCCCGATCCCGAAACTGGTGCGTGGCGCATAGACATAGCGTGTTCTGTCTTCGGGTGCGCGCCGCGCCCGCATCCGCAAAAGGCCGAAGACCACCAGCAGCAGGTGTCCTATAGAGATAAAGTAGAACAACGCGCCTGGCCCGAAGAAACCGATAAGGGTCGAAGTTGTATAAGGCGCGGCGATGGCGCCGACGGCATAAAAGAACATCAGCGCGGCAGAAAGCTCGACGCGTTGATCGGACCGCGCAAAATCATGCGCGTGTGCAGTGGCGACCGAATAGATCGGAAAAGTTGTCAGGCCGAAAATGAACGAAGCAGTCATGACTGTCGCCGTGCCATTGCCCGATGTGGCAACGGTAAAGCCGCAAGCAGCTATCGCTGCCACCGAAAGCCAGATCATCACCCAGCGGCGATCATATTTGTCCGCTAACCAGCCCACTGGATATTGTGCAAGTGCGCCGCCCGCAACGAAGGCCGCCAGAAAGGACCCGATCTGGTTGGGCGTAAGCCCGACTTCCTGACCATAAATCGGCCCGACCATCCGGAACGAGGCGCTTGACATCGCGGCCACCAGAACCGCCGCCACGGCGAGCGGGGAACAGGCCCAGGCAAGGGCGGGGCGCAGTCTTGTGGCGCTTGGGGTATCCGGTTGCGGCACACGGGTCAGCGCAAGTGGCAACAGTGAGGCACAGCACAGGATCGTCAGAATATTATAGGCAATGTAGGTTTCCAGATTGGCCAGCGCGCCGATCATGAATTGCGCCACGAATGATGCGCCGGTATCCGCGATCCGGTAACTGGCCATGGCGCGGCCGCGGGTTTCATTCGTCACCTTGGCCTGCAACCACGCCTCGATCACGGTGTAGCACCCCGCAACACAGATGCCCGATCCGATCCGGAAAAAGGCCCAGAAGTATGGATCCGTTGTCACCACATGCGCGGCCAAACCAATAGCGCCCATCGCGGTGAAGGTTGCAAAGGCACGGCTGTGCCCGACGCTGCCCATCAGACGAGGTGCCCACCAGCAGCCGATGAAAAAGCCAACGAAATGGGCGGACCCCAGAAAGCCGACCTGTGACTGCGAAAACCCAAATTCCAGCCCGGTCAATGCGTCCAAGGGACCGACACCGCCAGATGAGAGTTGCAGAAGGGCGACCGACAAAAACAATGCCGCAAATGAGATAAGCATGCGCATATACCCACCTATGCTCCTGTCACTGGCGGGACGCTAGGCCATAATCGACATGAGCAATGTCGTCTTTGTGCCCTTGCCCTTGGACGCTGGTACATTAGGCTTTGCCGCGAACATAAGTTGAGGCAAACGAAATGAAGAAACTCCCCCTTGGTCGCACCGGCATCATGGTCAGTGAATGGTGTCTTGGTACGATGACCTTTGGTACGCACACGCCGGAAGCGGATGCGCACCGCCAGATCGACATGTCGCTGGATGCGGGGATTAACTTTCTCGATACTGCCGAGATGTATCCGGTCAACCCGATCCGGGCGGAAACGGTGGGATTGTCCGAACAGGTTGTAGGCGACTGGATCACCAAGACCGGCCGGCGTGATGAAATGATCATCGCGACCAAAGTGTCAGGCAACAACCCCGGTTGGGTACGCGAGGGCCGCGGTTATGACGGGGATGTGATCCGCGAGGCAGTGGACGGATCGCTCAAGCGGTTGCAGACGGATGTCATAGATCTTTATCAGATGCACTGGCCCGTGCGCGGTTCTTATATGTTCCGCCAGAACTGGAGCTACGATCCCTCCGGCCAGAACCGCCAGCAGACACTTGATCACATGATGGATGTCCTCGAGGCATTGGACGAGGCCGTCAAGGCGGGCAAGATCCGCGCGATCGGCATGTCCAACGAAAGCGCTTGGGGCATGACCAAATGGATCGACCAGGCCGAAGTGGCAGGACTTCCGCGCATGGCGTCGGTGCAGAATGAATACTCGCTCTTGTGTCGTCTCTATGACACCGACATGGCGGAAATGTCGGTAAATGAGGATGTCACCCTTTTGTCTTTCTCACCGCTTGCCTGCGGATTGCTGACTGGCAAGTACCAGAACGGGGCAAGGCCCGAGGGAAGTCGACTGGCGATCAACGGTGATCTGGGAGGGCGCGTCAACGACCGGCTCTGGCCGATCGTGCAAGCCTACCTTGATCTGGCCGAAGAACAAGGACTGGATCCGGTGCATATGGCAATGGCATGGCAACGGACCCGCCCATTCGCGGTCTCGGCGATCTTTGGTGCGACAACATCCGATCAATTGACGCAGATCCTTGCAGGCAAGGATGTGGAACTGTCAGACGATGTGATCGCCAAGATCGACGCGGTGCATAGGGCGCATCCGATGCCTTTCTAGGCGTGACAGGCTGCTCTCCCAGAACGGCATGGAAAAGCCACACTCCCTCTGGCGTTATCGCGGCAGGCAGAGTTTGTTTCATGCACTGACTGGTATGGAAGTCAGCGTTTCCGGTCGGGATTTCCGCCTTGTGCGATGCGTCGATTTGGGCAAATGTCCCGTCAATCCAGTTGCGCAGGGGGGAAATGCATATGCCACTAGAGATGAACCGCGAGGTCTTTATCACCTGCGCCGTGACGGGTTCGGGTTCCACACAGGATCGCAGCCCTCATGTGCCGCGCTCGCCCCAGCAGATAGCCGAGAGCGCGATTGATGCGGCCAAAGCAGGGGCTGCGATCGTCCATTGCCATGTGCGCGACCCTGAAACGGGTGCCCCCTCACGTGATGTGGCGCTTTACCGCGAGGTGACGGACCGCATCCGCGATGCCGAAGTCGACGTTGTGCTGAACCTGACAGCTGGGATGGGCGGTGATATCGTTTTCGGTGGCACCGAAGCCCCTTTGCCAGTGATTGCCGGCACCGATATGGTTGGTGCGACCGAGCGTGTGGCCCATGTCGCCGAATGCCTGCCCGAGATTTGCACCCTTGACTGCGGCACGATGAACTTTGCCGAAGCTGACTATGTCATGACCAACACGCCGGGCATGCTGGTCGCCATGGGACAGATGATGACCGATCTGGGCGTCAAGCCGGAAATCGAAGCCTTTGACACCGGCCACCTTTGGTATGCCAAACAACTGGTCAAGGATGGTGTGCTGGACAGCCCCGCGCTCGTCCAGCTTTGCATGGGTGTCCCGTGGGGGGCGCCGGATGATCTGAACACCTTCATGGCGATGGTCAACAATGTGCCCGACGATTGGACATTCTCGGCCTTCGGGCTGGGGCGCAGCCAGATGCCCTATGTGGCCGCCTCTGTCCTTGCGGGCGGGAATGTGCGTGTCGGACTGGAGGACAACCTGATGCTGGATCGCGGCGTTTTGGCCACCAATGCGCAATTGGTGGAACGGGCTGCAGGGATCGTGGAGAACCTTGGCGCCAGGGTCATCGGCCCTGCAGAGGTCCGCGCCAAGCTTGGCCTGACGAAGCGTGCGCCGGTCACCAAGTGAGGGCACTGGCGCTGATCCTGTTGCTGGCAGGCTGTGCAACGCAGGGGAGCGGGGGTCTGTTTTCGGTCTACCGTGATACCGATGTGCCGATGGCATCCAAAGCCGTCTTTGAGCCATCACGCTACTTAGGTGTCTGGTACGAAGTCGCGCGTTTTCCGGTGCCGTTTCAGGCAGGCTGCGTCGGGGTTACTGCCGAATACGGCCTGCGCGACGACGGCCTGCTGTCCGTCCTGAATATTTGCCGTGATGAAAATGGGGACGAAACATCCCGTATCGCCGGAACGGCCGAAATTGTAGGGCCGGGGCGCTTGAAGGTCAGATTTCCATCGGTGCCCTTCGTTGCAGCCGATTACTGGGTGCTCTGGACCGATGAAGACTATCGCACGGCCGTTGTCGGTGCGCCCAACGGGCGCTCCGGCTGGATTTTGAACCGCACGCCTGACATTCGTGCTGACCGATTGGAAGCGGCGCGTGATGTTTTGCAATTCAACGGCTATGATCTGAGCCGACTTGAGGAGTTTGAGTGATGAAACGTTTTATTTTGTGCAGCATATTGGCTGTGGCCGCCTGTGAAGGTGGCGGTGTCACAAGCAATGCAGGTGGTATGCGCGAGTTCATGGTCATTGGGGGGCGCATGTCCTTTGAAGATTGCCGTGCGCGGGGCGGGTTGATTATCCGCGACAGCAACACGGCCATGGTCGCTTGTGATCCTTCTGTCCGTGGCGAACCTGTTCCCGCAGATGAATTCGACCATCCTGATGACAGACCGGCAGGGTAAAAAATGAAGAATAAGACAGCGGCCATCATCGGCGGTGGCGTGATTGGTGGCGGCTGGGCCGCGCGGTTCTTGCTGATGGGCTGGGATGTGCGTGTCTTTGACCCCGATCCGGAGGCCGAGCGCAAGATCAACGAAGTCCTGAACAATGCCCGCCGGTCCCTGCCGGGGCTGTCGGATGTGGCTCTGCCCGCCGAGGGGCAACTGAGTTTTCATGACACCATGTCTGCTGCTGTGACAGGCGTGGACTGGGTGCAGGAAAGCGTGCCCGAGCGGCTGGAATTGAAGCGCAAGGTATATCAGACCTTGCAGGAACATTGTCCCGAAGATGCAGTGATCGGATCGTCCACAAGCGGGTTCAAGCCGTCCGAGTTGCAGGGCTGTGCTCCGCGCCCCGAACAGATTGTCGTCACCCATCCATTCAATCCGGTTTACCTGCTGCCGCTGGTCGAACTGGTCCCGAGCGCGAAAAACACCCCGCAGTTCGTCGCGCATGCCAAGAACATTCTGACGAGTATCGGGATGTACCCACTGCATGTCCGCGCCGAGATCGATGCGCATATCGCAGACCGTTTCCTTGAAGCGGTCTGGCGCGAGGCCCTTTGGCTGATCAAAGACGGTATCGCCACAACCGAAGAAATCGACAACGCGATCCGCTACGGCTTTGGCCTGCGCTGGGCGCAGATGGGCCTGTTCGAGACCTACAGGATTGCCGGCGGCGAAGCGGGGATGCGCCATTTCATCGAACAATTCGGGCCATGTCTTGAATGGCCGTGGACCAAGCTGATGGATGTGCCCGAACTGACCGATGAGTTGATTGATGCCGTGGCGGATCAATCCGATGCGCAATCGGGCATGTACACGATCCGCGAACTGGAACGCGCGCGCGACAATAACCTTGTCACGATCCTGCGCGGTCTGAAGGCGCAGAACTGGGGTGCGGGCAAGCTCTTGAACGCGCAGGACCGCCGCGTGGAAGGGGCCATTGGTCTGCCCGAGGATCTGGGTCAGCCGATCGTGACCGTGGAACGCGCGGTGCCGCTCGATTGGACCGATTACAACGGGCACATGAACGAAGCGCGGTATTTGCAGGCCTTTGGCGATGCGACTGACCGGATGATGCTGCTTGTAGGGTGTGACGCGGATTATATCGCGACCGGCGGAAGCTACTTCACCGCAGAAACCCATATCCGGCATCTGGATGAGGTGCATGCAGGTGCCGTGATCCGGATCGAGACGCAGGTCCTGAACGGTGCGGGCAAAAAGATGCACCTGTTCCACCGCATGTTCGAAGGCGACCGCGAGCTTGCAACGGGCGAGCATATGTTGATCCACGTCAGCCTTGAGACCCGCCGCGCATCCGAGCCGGTGCCTGCGGTGGCCGCCGCGCTGGCAAAGGTCGCAGAGGCGCATGCCGCACTGCCTGTACCTGAAGGGGCGGGAAAAGCAGTGGGTGTAAAGGGCTAACCCATCTTTGCAATCAACTGGTCGAAGTATGTGCCGATGTCCCGCTGGCTGACGCTGGCGGCGCGTACCAGTTCGTCAAAATGCGCGGTGATGGCCGCAACACGTTCGGTGTCGCGGAAGACCAGATAGTTCTGGCCGATGTAGATCACCGCAAGAAGCGGACCAAAGACTGTCACGGGCGCTGAATAGAGCTTGCGCTGGTCATAGAGGTGCAGCCGCAACGCGGGATAAAGCTGAGAATGCAGGTCGCGGAATTTGACAAGCTGGGGTTTGCGCAGTGCGGGTGACAAACCGCGATAGTAGCCTTCGCCTCGCGCAAAGCTCTCGATTTCATCAAGCGGAATCGCGATTTCATAGTCGGACCGCGCGCTGCGCATCCATTCCAGCCGGTCATTGCTGGCCCCCATCGCCTGTTCGGTCGTCTTTCCAAGGGACGGGGCATATTCCCATCGCAAGATATCATCGGTCTTGAGCATATCCGGCAGCCCTGCCGGAACGTGGCGGATCTTGTAGCCTTCAGCTTCTTGGTGCCAAGCAAAGATCTGTTCATCGACCAGCGCGCGGGGGGCATGGGTCATGGTAATGGCGCTTGCCACAAGGTCTTGGGCTTGCTCGGGGCGGTCGGACAACCCCAAAAGCCAATCCGCACTGACCCCGAGAACAGAGGCGCATGCTGCCACAAGTTGCCCGTTGGGCAAGCGCGCGCCATCGTCCTTGATCAGTTGAGACAGGGTCGAACGATCGACCCCTGCTTGGCGGGCCAGTCCACTTTGTGTGATACCGGCCTGTGCCATCCCCGCTTGCAAGCGGATGCGGAAAATCTCTGCCCGCTCTCTTTTGTCCATAATTATAAACATTTGCTTATTTGATCACGGAATGATGCTTTTGTGAACTACTCTCCGAATGGCTGGCAGCTAAGGGACAGCCTAATCTTCGATCCATGGGACAGAAGACAGGCAGAACGCGCGCGCAGATCGAGTGGCCAACACTTGCACTGATAATTGCCTGCTATGGCGCTTGGGGGTTTGCGCTGTGGCACCTGCCAATTTGGGCGGGCATTCCCGTCGCAGCATTCAGCATCGCATTGCATGCCTCATTGCAGCACGAAGTGATCCATGGCCATCCGTTCCGGCGCCAATGGCTGAATGACCTGATCGTCTGGCCCCCGTTGGCCCTGGTCATTCCTTACGTTCGGTACAAGGCAACCCATCTGGCGCATCACCACGACGAGGTGATCACTGATCCGTTTGATGATCCGGAAAGCAATTATCTGGATGCGGGCACGTGGGAGGTCCTACCGAAGATGGTGCAAACCGTCCTGCGCATGAACAACACGGTGGCCGGACGATTGACGCTTGGCCCTGTGATCGGAACTGTCGCCTTTTGCGTCAGCGAATGGCGCAAGCGCGATGCCGAAGTCTGGCGCGGATGGTTGATTCACCTGCCGGCAATGGTTGTCGTGATTGCTGTTGTCGTTGCGTCGCCCATGCCGCTTTGGGCCTATCTGAGCGCGGCCTATGCAGCGATGTCGATACTCAAGCTGCGCACTTTTCTTGAACATCAAGCGCATGAACGGGCCAGCGGCCGCAGTGTTATCGTTGAAAAAGGCGGAATCTTCGCATTCATCTTTCTCAACAACAACCTGCACGTCGTGCATCACATGCATCCGCGTGTCGCATGGTATGACCTGCCAGCGCTCTATCGCGCCCGCAAAGACCACTACCTGCGGCGCAACGGCGGCTACTATTTTGCGTCCTACCGCGAGGTGGTCCGCAGATACTTCTTGAAAGCCAAGGACCCGGTCGTCCACCCGCTCTGGCGCCGCGAGTAATTTGCGGGCATAGGGGACCGATGGAACTCTGGATCCCTATCACAATCGGTGCCGCGACCGCGCAGACATTGCGCTTCATGCTGCAAAAGCGGCTCAAGGGAATGGCGTTATCGACCGCCGGTGCGACATTCGCGCGGTTTATCTATTCTTCGCCTTTGGTGGCCTTGATTGCGATCATTTATGCGACAGCGACGGGGCAGGGCATGCCGGATATTCCGGCGGCTTTCTGGCCTTATGCACTGGCAGGCGGAACATCGCAGATTTTGGCAACCATGTGTGTTGTCGCGCTCTTTAGTCACCGCAATTTTGCCGTTGGCATCACGTTCAAGAAAACCGAGGTGTTGCTGAGTGCGCTTTTCGGATTTCTCATTCTCGGCGATACTTTTACTACGCTGACAATCCTTGCGATGCTGATCGGGCTCGCTGGTGTCCTGCTTTTGTCTGACCCACCCGGTGGTATCGGGCCTTGGCGCAAACGCATCTTCAACCGCGCCACGGCGCTGGGTCTTGGCTCTGGGCTCTTGTTCGGGATCTCCGGCAACGGCTATCGCGGCGCATCACTGTCGCTGGCCGATGGAGATGTCTTTTATCGGGCCATCATCACATTGGCCTTGGTGACCGCGTCCCAGACGCTGGCCATGGCGCTGTGGCTTGCTTGGCGCGAAAGGGGCGAGATCGGGCGCGTGCTGGCGTCTTGGCGCGTTGCAGGTCTGGTGGGGATCACCAGCATGATCGGCTCGATCTGCTGGTTCACAGCCTTTACCCTGCAGAACGCAGCCTATGTCAACGCGGTCGGGCAAATCGAACTGCTGTTTTCGCTGATGATCGGGGCATTTGTGTTCGGCGAAAAAGTCTCTGCCCGAGAATGGCAGGGGCTGGTTCTGTTGACATTCAGCATCGTCATGCTGGTCCTGCTGCTCTAGAGCGGACTGCGCCCGCCCAAGCGACTGACCAGATGGGCTTCGTCATCGTTGCGAAAAAAGGGCACGCTGGCAGGGTGTCCCCCCCGTTTAATGTGGCTGGCCAGTTCGGCGAGAACGATTTGCGTGATGAAAGGCAGATCGAATTGGCGCGCATCGGCCAAAGGGACCCATTGCAGGTGTGCCAGCTCGTCTTCAGCATTCGAGAAATCGTCGGGATTTGTCTGCAACTGTGCGACATCCGCAAGAAAGAAACGTGCATCAAAACGGCGGGGCCGCCCTGCAGGTGTGACGGCTCGGAAAAAGAATTGAAGCGCCGCTGCATGGGGAATGTAACCGGTTGCTGCAAATCCGCGCCAGCCTTGGGGCGGATCGCGCCAAGCGCCCCGCTGGCCCAGAATCTGCCCCGTTTCTTCCCAAAGCTCGCGGATGGCGGCAGCCGCGACTGCGGACGGTGGCAGAGCGCTTTCGCTTGTAAGGCGCGCCTCGTCCAGTGCGGTCAGCGGTGTGACAGGGACAGTTGCGTCATTTGCATCAACAGCGCCGCCGGGAAAGACGAATTTGCCTGGCATAAAGGCGGCAGTTGCACCGCGCTGGCCCATCAGGACGGCTGGTTGCGTGTCCGTATCGCGCAGTACAATGAGTGTCGCCGCATCTCTGATCGCAGACTTGTCGATGGGAAATCCCTCAGCCGTTGTGACCGAACCCGTGCATCCGGCGTGCCCACTGAATGGCAACGACCATGCCCTTCATGCGAGGCAAAAGAAAGAGCGAGAGCGCAACCGCGCCGATGGTCAAAGATGTTGCCATGACCCAGGGTTCAGGGCGGAAGTACACCCACATGAAATGGATCACAAAACCAAGGATGTGACCAACCAGCAGGATAGTCAGATATGCGGGGCCGTCATCGGCACGATGGTGATACAGTTCTTCGTTACACTGCGGGCAGGTATCTGCAACCTTGAGATAGCGGGCGAAAAGATTTCCTTCACCGCAGTTGGGGCATTTGCACCGTAGGCCGCGAAGAACAGCGGTCTTGGTCGGGCGATCTTCGATCTGAGCTTGTGTGGTTAACATAAGGGAGATCCCTCCTTTGCAGTACACATGGTCTATTCGTGACATTTTGAAAAGGGGTGGTGCGGATTTGTGCTGCAACAAAGATTTTCTCGGGACCCGCGACGGAAACTGCGGGTGACCCCGTTCAAGAAGGGTCAGCAGCAAGAAACAGGCTGCTTGAAATTGAAAAAAGGACAAGAGAATGAAAATGAAGTTGATGACTGCGGCAGTGCTTTCAGGCCTTGTTTTGGCGGCAGGTGCCGCACAGGCAGACAACCATCGCGAGCGCCCCGATTTCGCGACGCTGGATTTGAATGGTGACGGTGCGTTGACCTTGGAAGAGATGCAATCGCGCGGCCAAGCCCGCTTTGCGGAGATGGATGCCGATGGCGATGGTGCATTGTCGGCAGAGGAACTGACAGCGGCGGCCAATGCGCGTGCGGCGGAACGTGCTGCAATGATGATCTCGCGCTTTGATGACAATGGTGATGGTCTCTTGCAGCAGGATGAGATGCCGACACGGGCCGAAAACCGCGCGGCTCGGATGTTTGACCGGGTTGATGCAGATGGTGACGGCGTGATCTCGGCCGAGGAATTTGAAGCCGCCAAGATGCGGATGGGTGAGCGGCGCGGTGAAGGCCGCGGTCATGGCCCGCGCGATCGGGGCTGATCTGTCGTTGGCAGGGGCGCTTCATCCCCTGCCAATTGCCACTTGGGTTGAAGTTGGCTAGCACTTTCACAGATGAACGCATCGCCAGATCCTTTTGCGGGCGCCCCGGACGAGGCGCTCTTGGTCGCTTACGCCAACGGCGATGGGCAGGCGGCGCGGCATTTGACGGCACGCCTCTTGCCGCGTGTCTTGGCGCAGGCAACCCGGATGCTGGGAAATCAAGGCGAGGCCGAGGACGTCGCGCAGGACGCTATGATGCGGCTTTGGAAAACGGCCCCCGACTGGCGCCAAGGCGAGGCGCAGGTAAGCACATGGCTCTATCGCGTGGTCGCAAACCTTTGCACCGACCGTTTGCGCAAACGCCGGAGGGCGGTTCCGCTGGATCAGGTGGCCGAACCGCTGGACAGCGCACCGAGTGCGGCCGCGCAAATGCAAACGCAGGCCCGCATGACGGCGCTTTCGGATGCTTTGGCGCAACTGCCCGAAAGGCAGGCGCAAGCCGTATCATTGCGGCATCTGGAAGGGTTGGCGAACCCCCAGATTGCACAAATCATGGACATCAGCGTGCGGTCCGTGGAAAGTCTCACAGCACGCGGAAAACGGGCCCTTGCCGATCTTATGGCCGGGCGAAAGGCTGAACTGGGGTATGACGATGACGAACCCGAATAAAGATATGCTGGACGATCTTTTCGCGCGGACGCGCGGGATAGAACCTGTGCCAAGCAACGATCTGATGGCGCGTGTGATTGCGGATGCGGATGCAGTGCAGCCAGCACAGGCTTTGGCCCCGGCCGCGGGGGCGGGGCTTTGGGCGCGGATGCTGGATGCGATCGGCGGCTGGCCCGCCGTGAGCGGACTTGCGGCAGCAACTGTTGCCGGAATTTGGGTCGGCGTTGCGCCCCCCTCTGGCGTGGAAGACCTCACAGCGGCGATGATCGGGGACGAAGTGAGCATCAGTCTGTTTTCAGCGGATCTGATGCTTGGTGGAGGAGCGCTGGGCGATGGCTGAAGAGAAACGGCCTTCTGCGCGCCCGCGTCGCCTGTGGCGCATTGTGCTGGCCTTGTCGCTGGCGCTTAATCTTGCTGTTGCAGGGGTTGTCGTCGGTGCAATCGTTTCGGGGCGTGCAGGTGATGGGCCGCCACGCAGCTTTGATTTGGGTATCGGGCCGATTGCGCGTGCCTTGCAACCACAGGAACGCCGCGCCATCGGGCGCAGCCTAAGACAGGATCGTAGTTTGCGGGGCGTTGATTTCCGGGACCGACTGAACCGCATGGTTGCCGCGCTCAAGGCTGAACCTTTTGATCCGGATGCACTGCGCGTCTTGATGGATGAACAAGCGGCAAGTCTGGCGGGTATTCAGGCCAGGGCGCAGACAGCCACGCTAGAGCAGATCATCGCAATGACCCCTGAACGCAGGCATGCATTCGCAGATCGGGTGCTGGAAGAGCTGTCACGGGCCAGACCACCGCGCGAGCGCAACTCAGGCGGCTGATTTGCTTATCGCGACCTGATCGCGCCCGGCAGACTTGGCGGCATAAAGTGCTTTGTCCGCCTGCGCACAGATTTTGCTGATTGCGGCGGGTTCCGTATTGGGCCGTCCACTGACTGCAACGCCCACCGAAACAGTGACCTTTATCGCCGGTTGACCTTCGCCAAGTGCGAACGGTGTGGTGTTCACCAGTTCGCGCAGCCGGTCGGCGGCAAGTCTGGCATCGGTGACCGAGGTGCCGGGCATTGCAACCAGAAACTCTTCCCCGCCCATACGCGCCACCAGATCAATGGCGCGCAGATTGTGCCGCAATCTCTCGGCCAGCTCGATCAGCACCGTGTCGCCCGCGGCGTGGCCATGGGTGTCGTTCACGGCTTTGAAATGATCAATGTCAATCATCATCACGGCCAATTCGCGCCCTGATATGCGCGACTGGTCAGCCAGACGCGCCAGATGCGGTTCGACATAGCGACGGTTGAAAAGACCTGTCAAAGGGTCGGTCACAGCAGCGTTCAGACCGTTGCGGACGGTGTCGCGAAGTTTGTCGTGCTGTCTCTTTCGTAGGATCAGCCTTTTGGCGCGCAGGATGATTTCGGTCGTGTCGCTTGTATGCGGCACAACGTCATCGGCCCCCAGATCAAGAAACATCGCGGCAATTTCCGGTTTGTTGTCGGGGACCAGGACGAGTTGCATGGCCAGCCGGGTTTGCAAGCGTGCCCGCAAATCCGAAACAAGTCCAAATAGTCCGCCCTGATCCCCTGCAGCCTTGCTGGCGTCTATAATGAAAAGATCGTGCATGGCACGGGTTTCGTCAGCTTTCAGGACATCAGTTGGCCGCAGGCACTGAAGGGTCTTGTGCATACCTTTACGGAGCTCCGCAGCAAGCCCGTCGATCTGTGATTTGCCTGCCGACAACAGGGCAATTCGGGCCACCCCGTCAAATGCGGACCTATGTTCTTCGAAGCCGAGCGCGCGGCTGGTGCCTTCGCGCAGTTGGAGTTCCTGATTGGTGCTGCGCACCCGCAAAAGGCTGCGGATACGCGCCAGCAGCAGCGCGTCGTTCATAGGGTGTGGGAGGACCTCATCCGCGCCTGCATCAAGAGCTGCGAATCGTGCCTTGGAGGTATCGGCCACACCTACCGCAATGATCGAGATCGCGGCTGTCTCTGCATTCCGGCGCAGATCCTGACATAGACGGTGTTTGCCGTCGACGGCATCGGACAGGTTGATCAAGATCAGATCGGGACGATTGGTTGCGATGATATCGATCGCTTCGGTCTTTGTTGCACAGGCATCAACCGCGAATTGAGCGGCCAGCATTTTCACCTTCAATACGATCCTGTTTGTTGCGACAGTATCAATGATCAATATACGACCCGGCATTTCTTGCACCTATATCAGGGCTTTCAGCCCTCTTTCATGCAGACAGTTAACGGGTGAATGGTTAAGAAACAGTTTCCGACCGAGCAGGGGATTATCAATGCATCAAGAACAGGCCGAAGTGATTGCCCTGCAGGGGCTGGCATGGCTCGCAGCCAATGAAGACCTTTGTCCGATTTTCTTGGGTGCGTCGGGCGGGTCGGTTGACGATCTCAGGGAACGCGCCACTGATCCGGCATTTCAGGCTGCGGTTCTGGAGTTCATCACGATGGATGATGCATGGGTTGTTTCGTTTTGTGACAGCATCGGATTGGACTATGACCAGCCGCTGCGCGCCCGCTATGCCTTGCCAGGGGCCGAAAGCGTACACTGGACTTAAAGGTCTATCCTGATCCTGCCGCCCGCGTCTGCGGCACGGCTTTGGCAGAGGATCATCTTGGTATTGCGTTGCGCCTTTGACAGTACAAAGTCCCGATGCTCCACGGCACCTTCAAGGACCACGCACTTGCAGACGCCGCAGAGCCCGTCGGCACATTTTACATCAACATGGACGCCTGCTCTCTTCAGGGCATCAGAGGCCGCTTCATCAGCCGCCACAGCCACTTCACGACCATCCTTAAGGGTTATAGTAAAAGGATGGTTTTCATAGTCCGGCTGCACAGGAACGGCGAAGTATTCCAGATGTCGCGCGTCCTCGGGAAAGCCGTTTGCCTCGGCTGCTTCCATCACAGCTGCCATGTAGGTATCCGGCCCGCAGGTGTAGATATGCGCACCTTGCTGGTAAGCCGTCAGTGTCGCAAGTTCGGCGCGGGAGCCCTCGTCCGAGACATGCAGATGCACCCTGTCGGCCCAAGGAAACTGCGCCAGATCCTCAAGGAAACCTGCATCCGCGCGCCGCGGTATACTGTAGTGCAATGCGAAATCCGCGCCGATTGCGTGCAGCCGATGGGCCATCGCGATCATCGGCGTGATGCCAATCCCGCCGCCCAGCAAGAGCGTTCTTGATGCGTCTTCGATCAAGGGGAAATGATTGATCGGGCGCGAGATAAACACCCTTCGCCCTTCCTCGAAAATCCGGTGCATCAGTCTTGAGCCGCCGCGCCCTGCCTCCTCGCGCAAGACCGCGATCTGGTATTTGCTTTGGTCGGCAGGGTCGCCGCTGAGCGAATACTGGCGGAAGAATTCAGGCGCGATGACCACATCAATATGTGCGCCCGCCGTCGCGAGAGGGAGGTCGCTGCCGTCAGGTCTTGAGAATTCGTATTTGGTCACGGTCTCCGACATTTTGACCGCCTTTGTAATCACCACGGGGATCACCGGGGTCTCACCCTGCCCGGGCGCATATCTGTGCTCGGGTGGTACCCCGTCCGCGCGACGCTTGCGGTATGCGTCGGCCGGGATCAGGGCCTCATAGGCTGCGATTCCTGCCTCGCGGTCCATGGGGGCAGGCCATGGATAGGGCGGTGGTGCAAGGGGCGCGGGGTAGACAGCAAGGGTCTGGTCCTCGTATTTCAGGTCAAGACCGGTTTGCAGGCTTCGCGCGTTGACCGGATGGCGCGCGGGGCGGTAGGCGCCGTCGTCCTCCATTTCCAGATCCCACCACCATTTCTTGACCGGATTGATAGAGCCTTTTCCCAACCTGTCATCAAGGGTCGCCAGTGTCTTGGCTGTCTGCGGTACAGTCATGGCAAGCTTGCGGAAGGGGGCCTCGGAAAACAGCCCTTCAAGGTTCCAGGGGCAGGTTTTCATGCAGCGCCCGCACATAGCGCCATTCTTCTGGCTGACGCGGTAGGTCGTGCATTTCTGGCTGTCGGATTTCCAGATTTCATAGCCGTTGAACATCAGTTTTGGCCCTGCCGTGATGGCACCGGAGGGACATTCACGCGCGCATTTGTTGCAGGCGTTGCAGAATGTTTGCAGGCCGAAGTCGATGGGTTTGTCGTGGGCCAACGGCATGTTGGTGGTGACAACGCCGGATTTCAGGCGGGGCCCAAGGAAGGGGTTCAGGATCACCTCGCCAATCCGGCTGACCTCGCCCAGTCCCGAGAGCAGCAAGAGCGGCGGGTGCAGGACCTCTTCGTCCATCACCGAATGGACGCGGGCGGTATAGCCTAGGTTACGCAAGTGCTGGGCCAGCACACCGCCCAAGAGCGAGAAGCGCAAATAGGCGCGCATGGATTGTGCACAGGCGATCCAGTCGTCACCCGATGCGCCCTCCATCGTTTCGTGACCCTGATCAATAATCATCGAGATGGCATTGTCATGGTAAGGCGTGATCGGTTCGCCCGCAGTGTCATGACTGTAATAGGCCCAATCCGGACAGGCCGAGAGGCCGACCGCATCAACACCAAGAAAATAGAGCGCGGCCTTGATGTTGGCGGCATTGCTTTCGGGTGTATCGGGCACTTGTGTGCCTGCCGCTTCGCCGTCCTGTAGCAGGACAAAGGCCCCGAGCGAGGGGCGAAAGGCGAAAGCCGCCGCTGATTTGCGCACGTAGTTGCCGTTCTTTGTGGCCTCCTGCACGTGCTTGCCCATGTCCCCGAATAACCCGCGCACAAACATATTGGCGCGTTTCGGCACGCGCGCGACATTGGGGTGATCAATATATGTCGTGGGTTCTTCCACGCGCTTGAGTGTCTCGAACGGATGCGGGCCCATCGCAAAGTCGCGTTTGGCAAAGGGATCACGCGTGCGGGCTGACTTGGCGTGGGCCCCGAGCCCGGTTCGGTAGCTCAAAGGTGGCTCTTGCCCCGGCGCAATCGGTTGGTCTGGTGTCATCTCCAGCGTCGTCGTGATCGCGGCAAGCCCGAAACGGTCACCGGTGAAGGGGTTTGTCAGGGTGCCGTCTTCCAGCGCGACAAGGCCCGCGAGGGCCGCAAGAGCACCTAGATGCACATCAGAGGCCGCCATGGAATGCGCCCGCGCGTCGTAGCCAAGCGTGCGGATATAGCTGGCCAATGTGACAGCGGTTTCCATCCCGCGCAGACAGGCCCGCTGGGGCAGGGCGTCCTTGATCCAACTGGTCCCCTGCTCTCGGGTGCGGGGTGCGCGCGGGTGATCGTAGAGAAACACGAGCGCATGTGTATGGTGGCGGCAGTCGACAGGCGGCAAGGCCATGCCCTCACGCAGTCCGGCCATGATGACGTCGATGCCGGCAGCAAGTGATTTCGGCTGGATCGTACGCAGCTTGTCCGCGAGCCGCTCAACGTCAGGGTTTGCAATCGGCGCGGCAAGCCAGGCCGCATCTGTTATCTGGCAAACTCCGACCATGCTGGCGTCACAGTAATACCCGAACGCCTTGAGATGGTTGGCCCGCTCTGTCGGGTCGGCTGGGATCTCGGCTCTCTCGCGCTTGACCAGACCGTCGCGGGTGGCGTCCAGCATCGCCTGATAGTCCTGCATCGCGTTGACGATGCTTGCAGGGTCTTCGGGCCTGCGAAACGATACCCTTTCCATCGGCGGCAACGCGGACAGGTCTGCCGTCTGGGCCCTGCGCAGGCTTTCCATCGGAAAAGGACCAAGGTGCATGGGGCGGGAAGCATAAGAGCGAAGTTTCAACATGTTGATTGACACCGTCTTGCGGGCGGGGTCCGGTGTCAATGCATCAAGAAGAGGCAGATCAGGTGATCAAGGGTATCATTTTCGACAAGGACGGCACGTTGTTCGATTTCAACGCCACATGGGGGGCCTGGACACGCCGGATGCTGGAAGCCGAAACCGGCGGTGACCCCGTGCTTTTCGCGCGTCTGGCGGAAACTTTGGGTTATGATGTCGAGGCTGCGTCCTTTCGTCCCGACAGCATGGTGATCGCTTCGACAGCCGGAGAACTGGCCGAGATGATCAAGTCCGTCCTGCCCGACTTGGAGATCAAGGCCCTCTTGGCGCGTATGAACGCGGCGGCCGCAGAGGTTCCCCAGGTCGAGGCGGTTCCGCTGAAAGCCTTTTTCACCCGATTACGCGCAAGGGGTCTGCGGCTCGGTGTTGCCACGAATGATGCCGAAGCGCCCGCGCGGGCGCATCTGGACCGCGCGGGGGTAGGCGGTCTGCTGGACTTCATCGCCGGCTATGACAGCGGCTACGGCGGCAAGCCTGCCGCAGGACAGTTGCATGCGTTTTGCGCAAAAACCGGAGTGCCCCCGCAGGGCTGCGTGATGGTGGGCGACAGTACCCATGACCTTCATGCGGGGCAGGCCGCCGGTATGCGCACAATCGGCGTATTGACTGGACCAGCGCCCTATGCAGAGCTTGCACCACTCGCTGATGTTGTTTTACCGGATGTCGGCGAAATCCCCGCATGGCTTGAATCAGAAAATCTATTGCCTTCCTGAATCCGACATCATCTGTCGGTTTCCCCTCATCTCTTGGGATCATGCTTTGTAATGCTGATGTTTGAGTAATGAGGGATCGACCCATGGCAGAGACGAGCAAACCACGGCGGCGCGGCGGCGGACGGGCAGGTGCTGCACACAGGCGCGGCACCGCGACGATCGAGCAAATGCCTTGGCGGCTTCCCGTGAACACGGACCGCCCGACAGAACCGCTCGGACCCGAGGGGGTCAAAGCCATCCACGACGGGGCGATGCGCATTCTCGAAGAGATCGGGATCGAATTTCTCAACGAAGAGGCACTGGCGATTTTCAAAGAGGCCGGGTGCATCGTCAGCGGGACCAATGTGCGCATGGGGCGCGACTGGGTGATGGAAATGCTGGGCCACGCGCCCGCGCAATTTGACATCACACCGCGCAATCCTGACAGGAAAATTACGATTGGAGGCAAGCATATCCTGTTCGGCAATGTCTCGTCCCCGCCCAACTATTTTGATCTGGAGATTGGCAAAAAAGTCTCGGGCAGTCGCGAGCAATGCGCCAACCTGCTGCGCCTGACGCAGTACTTCAACTGCATCCACTTCGCAGGTGGCTATCCGGTGGAACCTGTAGATGTCCATGCCTCGGTACGGCATCTGGATGTCGTCTATGACAAGATGACGCTGACCGACAAAGTCGCCCACGCGTATTCGCTCGGCAAAGAGCGTGTCGAAGACGTGATGGAAATGGTCAAGATCGCAGGCGGGCTCAGTGAAGAGGAATTTGTCTCCAAACCCCACATGTACACCAACATCAATTCGACATCGCCACTCAAACATGACGTGCCGATGATCGATGGCTGTCTGCGCTGCGTCCGGCGCGGGCAGGCGGTGATCGTTACGCCGTTTACTCTGGCGGGCGCCATGGCGCCCGTCACCATGACAGGTGCCGTCACCTTGTCGATTGCCGAAGCGATCAGCGCGATCGCCCTGTTCCAGTACGTCCGCCCCGGTGCGCCTTGCGTCATCGGGACATTCACCAGCAACGTTGACATGAAATCCGGTGCGCCTGCCTTTGGCACGCCGGAATATATGCGCGCGACCCAGATCACCGGACAGATGGCACGTTTCTATGGATTGCCGATGCGCGCCTCCGGCGTCTGCGCGGCCAACGTTCCAGACGGTCAGGCCATGTGGGAGACATCCAATTCACTGTGGTCTGCCGTGCAATCCGGCACGAATATCGTCTATCACGCCGCCGGCTGGCTGGAGGGTGGGCTGATTGCCTCGCCCGAGAAGTTCGTGATGGATTGCGAGGTGATCCAGATGATCCAGCGCTACATGGAGCCGCAGATCATCGCCACAACCCCTGACGACATTGCGATCGACGCCATCAAAGAGGTCGGACCGAACGGCCATTTCTTTGGAATCGCGCACACGCAGGAACGTTATGAGAACGCTTTTTATCAGCCTTTCCTGTCAGACTGGCGCAACTTCGAGGCTTGGGAAGTTGCAGGCGGTATCTGGACGGCAGAGCGCGCGCATCAGACGTTCAAAGACATCATTGCCCAGTTCGAGGCCCCACCGATGGACGAGGCGGTGAAAGAGGAACTCACGGACTTTGTCGTGCGGCGCAAGGCAGAAGGTGGTGCGCCCACCGATTTCTAGGATCAGTCCGAGAAACGTGCAAAACGGCTCTTCTGTTTGCAGTGCCTGAGTCGCAATCGACGGTCCTCTGGCCCATCTGATTGTTGGCGTTGCAGAGACAATCCTGGCCTAGCGGCAGCATAGTCTCCGAGTGAGGTGACTCGGCGTGTAATTGCCGCTCTGCTGCCCTGACGCTGCCACAGCGTTGCCCTGTTTGGTTGCCACCCATAAAGTGTTTTTTACTCATCAACGGGACTGATCAGATGACACGCTTTGCAAGCATCTTGGCCGTCGTGGCCCTCTCTTTTGTTGGTACAAGTGCGGCTGCGGCCAATTGTGTGGCTCCCCCTAACGTTAATCAACTCGCGACCGAGATTGCCGCCGGTCTGAACCAGAGCCGACGCGCAAACGGTGCGGCGCCGCTGCGGTTCAATCGCAAGTTGGGGCAGGCAGCGATGGTTCATGCCTGCGACATGCTGGTGAACGATTTCTTCGATCACCGTGGTTCTGACGGTTCGCGCCCGCAGGCGCGCGTCCAGAACGCCGGATATAACGACTGTATCGTCGCCGAGAACATTGCTTGGGGCTATCCGCGCTCAGAGCAGATTGTGACAGGTTGGATGAATTCGCCAGGTCACCGCCGCAACATGCTGCACCCACGTATTGAAGAGTTCGGTGTCGGCATTACCCAAGGTCCAAGAGGCCCTTATTGGGTACTGGTTGTCGGCAAACAGTGCTAGCTAGACATCCAACCAGATTGTCACTGGTCCGTCGTTTGTGAGGCTGACAGCCATGTCAGCCCCGAACGTTCCAGTGGCAGTCTTGATACCCAAGTCGTCCATATCCGAAATAAACTGCTGGTAAAGCGCGCGCCCGGTATCGGGTTTTGCCGCCCCTGAAAAACCGGGGCGGTTGCCGCGTGAGGTATCGGCGGCGAGTGTGAACTGGCTTACAATCAGGGCCGCACCGCCTATTTCCACGAGGGACTTGTTCATTTTGCCGGCATCATCGGCAAAAATGCGCAGTTTACCGATCTTTGCGGCCAAGGCTTTGGACTTGGCGGCGTCGTCGCCCTCCATCGCGCAAACGAGGATCAGAAGGCCTTTGCCGATTTCCCCGATCAGCTTGCCATCGACCCGCACCGACGCATCAGTGACGCGCTGGATCAGCGCCCTCATAGCTCGGACGCCCACGGCGGGTTGGCGCCGGCACGGCTGACGGTAATTGCCGCAACCTTTGCGCCGAAGGCGGCAGCGGCACGCAGGTCTACTTCAGTTGCCCGCTTGATTGCATCTTTTGACAGATGACCGCTCTTGTGCAGCTGGGCCAAGAATCCCGCGCTGAAGGTGTCACCGGCCCCAACAGTATCCACCACCTCGGCCTTCTCGGCTGCGACGTCAAAGGTGCCGTCGGCCGTCACGATGCTGACCCCATCGCTGCCGCGGGTCAGTAGAATGACCTGCGCACCAGTCTTGGCAAGCAAGGCCCTTGCATCCGCATCTCCGACGATCCACTCCAGATCTTCATCCGATGTCTTGATAATGTCGGCAACCCCCATCATGCGTGTCAGCCGCGTGCGATAGGCGGCTTCATCGGTCACAAAGGACGGGCGGATATTCGGGTCGATCATGGTCAGGCGATTAGGTGCTTCACGCAGCATCAGCGCTTCATAAGCTGCGCCGCAAGGCTCGACAACAAGGCTGATACCGCCAAAAAAGAGTGCATCTGCCTCAACCTCTGGTAGGTCATCCGCCGACAACATGCGCCCTGCTGTATTTTCGTCATAGAACGCATATGAGGCATGACCGTTGGTCAGCTTAACAAAGGCCAGTGTTGTAGGGCGGTCTGAAATGGCGGCGGGCCCTGCATCAACCTTTGATGCGGCCAGTTCGGCGCGCAGCACATCTCCAAAAAGGTCCGATGAAAGCCCGGAAAAGAATTGCACCGGCGCATCCAGCCGCCCCAGCGCGATCGCGGTATTGAAGACCGATCCACCTGCATGCGGCGCAAAGGCAGTTTCGCCTGCCGCCGTTTGGCGGGGCAACATGTCAATCAGCGCTTCTCCACAGCACAAGATCATCGTGAGCCTCCCGGGTCTATTGGCTGTTAGCGATAACAAATCCTGCAATAAGCGCAAGTACCAGTCCTGCGAGAACTGCAAAGCCGATCTTCCATGCCGAATAGGGGCGTTCACCCTGCACCCGACCTGTGCGGCCATTGACGACAAAGCGATAGGTGTTGCCGCGGTACTTGTAGGCTGCCAGCCAGACGGGCAGCAGAATGTGTTTGAAGGTCACATCGCTGACTGTGGTATCAACGCTGGTGACGCGCTGGGCGTCACCGCCGATGTCATATTTGACGTCCCGGCGGATCATGCGGTCCATATAGGCGCGGGCCTCGACAAAACCATCGGTCAGTTCTACCTGATAGCCTTCGGCGCGAAACCCCGCGAGATACTCCGGATTGTAGGGCTCTAGCGCCGACAAATCCCAAGGTTCCAGCCCGTCGGTGTAGGTCTTGGGCAAGGACCGCGACGCAAGCACTAGGATATCGTCAAAGAACCGCGCAACGCGACCAGAGGCAGGCCGCCAGCGGGTTTTGCGGACCCGCACCTGCTTGCGCTTGCCATCCCGCATGACGGTCCGGGTTTCGTAATAATGTGTGCCACGCTGGCCGGTGTAGCTGCTTTTGGTGTCGGCATCAAAGGTCCAGTAGGGTACGTAGATCCCGTTCATCCTGCGGCCCTTGCGCGCATAGTCTTTCAACCCGTTGGGCGCAAACCACAGACCGCCCAGCCAGGCAAAGACGGCTTTGCGGGCTTCTGCTTCATCCAGCGCGAAAGGCAGAACGCCCCGTGGTTTGATATGCCGGTGGGTGCCCGTGCCCGTGACCACCGGAGTTGCGCAGAACGGACACTCTGCTGCGTGAATATCAGGGTCGAATTCCGTTTGCGCCCCGCAGTTGGGGCAGGCATTGACGCGGGTTTCCTCGATATCCGCATCGGCCAGTCGCTCTTGTACGGCGCGTTGGAAATCAAGCTCTACGATGCTGCCGGCCCATGGGCCTGCACCTTCGACCGGCTCCATATGGCCGCAGTGATCGCAAACCAGCTGGTCACGACCGGGATCAAAGCGCAGGTCCGAACCGCAGCTGTCACAGGGAAACCGGTGTTCGTTTTGGGCTGTGTGTACGTCTGTCATCTAGAGTATCTTATGCATGAAGCGCGGCATCATCACCCGCAACGCCCCGTCAAATAGCACATTGTGCCGCCAGAAGTGGAACAGCCCGTGCATGGTACCGGCCGCCAAAAGCACCAAGAGTGCGACCCAGCCCGTGTCATGGGGCATCCACCCGACAAGAGCCGCCGCATTCATTCCAACCGTAGCCGCCAGCACCGCATACATACCGCGGTGCATCCAAGGGTATGCGCTGCGCCACCTGCCGGTCAGCTTAGGTCCCGGCTTGCACATCATTCCCTTGACCAGAGCCATAGCGACCCAGAGAGCACCACCCAGCACGAAAGCCCACCGCACCCAAGGTTCAGACGTGCCGCCCTTGACCATCACAAGCACCAGCATCAGCGTTGACCAATGCAACAGGATCGTGAGCCTGCGCCGCGTCATAGATATCTCTGCAAGAACTTCGGGGTCATAATGCGCAAAGCGTTATCACGCAGCCAGACATGCCGCCAGATATGAAAACCCGCGTGCAGGATGATGATGGCCCCAAGCAGATAGAACTCGAAGATGTGAAGTGTGCCGATCATCTCGTTGGCCTCCGGCAGCCCCAAAGGGGGCGCGATAGGCAGGAAACCACCCGCCTTGAGCAAGCGGCTGGATGTCAATCCGATCAGAAAGCCGGTGACAGCAACACCGAACAGCCCCCATATGATCGTGACATGGATGATCCGGTGATAGCGGCGCGCCCTTGCCCCGAGCTTTGGTCCCGGCCGGCCCGCAAGCCCGCGCCGCAGGTAATCGGCGTACCAGATCAGCGAGATCGTCACGAAGACCAGTGCCAGCATGGAATGGGCCTGAAAGGCTGCGGGTCCAAAGGGTAGCACGTCATCAGGTGTTACAAAGATGAACCAGATGACCAGCGGAATCATCAGCGCATGGCTGAATTTCAACCATGTGCGCCGGTGCGGCAGTTGGCGGAAGAGCGCATTTTCTTTCATGCAATCATACATAGCCCGCGACCGGCGTGTGTCAGGGGCTGGTCTATGCCGGTGGCGGTGGCGGCATCACGGTGAAAAGCTGGGCCAGTTCGGTGACATCACCTGCTTGCATCCAGCCATCCTGTCCTTGGGTCCAGACCATGCTGTCGCGACCAAGCGTCCCTTGGGTGACCATGCGCCCCATCGAGGCCTTTGAAAACGGTCCGGTGACTTCACCGTCCTTTGCAATGTGCCACACATGCTCGACCGGCGGGGGCGGCGGTGGGGCGGCGGCGGCTGGCGCGTTCCCCCACGGACCGCCTTGTGCCATCTGGCTGGCCATCGCCATGCCCATACCTGCGCCAAGGCCAGCGGCCATCCCGCCACCTGCGGGATTGCTGGCAGCAGATGTCATTGCCTCGGCTGCGGAATACTGGGTGAATTTGCCCAGATCACCTGCAAGCCCCATCGAGGTCCGTTTGTCCAAAGCTTCTTCTACCGCAGGCGGCAGGCTGATATTTTCGATGTAGAGCTCGGGGATCGTCAGACCGTATTGCTTCATGGTGGGGTCGATGGCTGCGGCAATCAACTTGCCCAGATCAGCGGTGTTCGCGGCCATATCGAGGACAGGAATACCCGATTGCGCAATCACGCGGCTGAATTCCTGCACGATGATATTGCGGATCTGGTAGCTGATCTCGTCCATTGTGAATTCACCGTCGGTCCCCACAATTTCGCGTAAGAAAAGGGCAGGGTCCGCCACTTTCACCGCATAGGTGCCAAAGGCGCGCAGGCGGGTGGGGCCGAATTCGGGGTCGCGCACCATGATCGGGTTTTTGGTTCCCCACTTGAGGTTTGCAAACCGTGTGGTGTTGACGAAATAGATTTCGGATTTGAACGGGCTTTGGAAACCGTGATCCCAGTGTTGCAGGGTCGTCATGATCGGCATGTTGTTGGTTTCCAGCATGTAAAGGCCGGGGGTAAAGACATCGGCCAGCTGGCCTTCGTGCACAAAGACAGCCGCTTGGCCTTCGCGCACGGTCAGCTTGGCGCCGTATTTGATCTCGTGGTCTTCACGTTCGAACCGCCAGACCATCGTATCGCGGGTCTTGTCGGTCCAGTGGATAACGTCGATGAATTCACCGGTCAGAAAATCGAAAATGCCCATGTTATGGCCTCCGTCGTTTAATCAAAATGGATGCAACACATCCTATCAGCTTTCCCCTGCCGCCAGATATTCCCGTGCAATCGCCCGCGCAATCGGGGCGGCGACAGATGGTTCCATCCCTGTTTCCAGCCGCGGATCATAAAGCATCTTCAGCAGAAGTTCGTCATGCGTCGTCAGCAGCGCGAATTCCTCGTCATCGTTGAAAATCGATGGTCGAGCACTTGGGCTGTCGTTGGCAAGACCCATGCCTTGCGCCAGTTCCTCGTGAATGCAGGCACTGCGCATCAGGTTGGGGTGTTCGGCGCGGATCATGGCAACTGCCTTTGTGTATGTGGATTGCCCGGCCGCAAAGGTCCCGATCACGACACACAGTTGATCGCGCGGCAGGTTCACAAAAGTGCGCACGGTTGCATCCGAAATGTTGGGAATGAGCGTTCGCAGACGCGGCCCATAGGCGCGCCTGTCGTCTTCGCCCAAAAACAGGACGTGGAAATTCGGGTTTCGGTCTGTGATATTGATCGGTACGCCTGTCGCGCGCGAAAGCCGTGCCGCGTAAGCGCTGACGCTGGCCAGATCCTGATCGCGCTGGGCCAGCGGGACCGTATCACCGAATTCCACCGACATGCGGATCGGTCCGGCCCAGCGGCGCAGCTTTGACACCGTCGCTTGCGGGCGCTGGAAATCACTGTCGTTGCGGTATTCATTGAATAGAGCAATACGCACGAAATTGCGGGCCAGCTGCGTATCCGTGAAAGGGGTATCCGGCCCACCACCATCACCGCGCAGCAGGCCTTGGGTCAGCAGGTCGCGCTGCAGTCGCGCATAGTACCGTGACAGATCCTGACTGGCCTGGCTGGGTGCTGCGACCACTGCGCTGGCATCGGGCTGGGGTGCGACGCTTGGCGACGGCGCAGAGGATGTGGCAGGGGCCATGATCTGGTCGCACCCCATGAGGCCAGTCACCAGGACAAGCATCAGGATGCGCCGTGTTCTGCCCCCAGCCCGCATGTGTTACTCGGCACCTGTGGCCGTGCCGATGTTGTCGCCCGTGCCGGTCTTGCGCGCCTTGGCGGCCGCGAGGGTCTTTTTCAACTCGGCTTCCATTTTCTGAAGTTCGGCTTCGGCCTCGGCCCGCTTGCGCTTGCCTTCGTCGGCGATCTCAAGGCTTTCGTTGATCGTTGCGATCAGATTTGCGTTGGCCTCTTTGACGGCGTTGATATCAAACACGCCACGTTCCATTTCTTCGCGGATCGTGCGGTTGGCCTGCCGCAGGTTTTCGGCGTTGGCTTTAAGCAGTTCGTTGGTCAGATCGTTTGCATCGCGCACAGCCTCGGCCGCTTCGGAGGACCGTTGGATCGTAACCGCCTGTGCCAGTTGGGTTTCCCAGAGCGGGACAGTGTTCACTAGGGTCGAGTTGATCTTGGTCACCAGCGACTTGTCATTTTCCTGCACCAGACGGATCGAAGGCAGGGATTGCATTGTCACCTGACGGGTCAGTTTCAGGTCATGTACGCGGCGTTCCAGATCGTCGCGGGCGGAACGCAGGTCGCGCAGTTCCTGCGCTTTCA
>CAZTKF010000030.1:0-29688 GCA_964614205.1 uncultured Loktanella sp.
CGACACTTCCGGTCTGACATTGCGCACCCGCGCGTGGTCAGGCTCATGCGCTGCGTCATTCAGGGCGTGCACAAACGCACTGACTGCATCGACCAACGCAAAGACTTGTCCGGCCAGAACCGGCCAAAAGGCATGGCGTGGGGCAGCGCCGTGTTCCGGCTCCGAGCACTCTGGACATTTCTGTCTAGACAGACACATGCGCGGAAAGTAGCGTCAAGAATGACCAGCTTTGCAGAAGGAGGCGTTCATGAAATCCCATTATCGTGTCGTGGTCATTGGTGGCGGCGTTGTTGGCGCTTCGGTTCTGTATCATCTGGCGAAATTTGGGTGGTCCGATGTTTGCCTGATCGAAAGATCAGTGCTGACGGCCGGATCATCTTGGCACGCAGCGGGCGGCATCCATGCACTGAATGCCGACCCCAATATCGCCAGCCTGCAAGCCTATACCATCGACCTGCTGAGTGAGATTGAAAGGGAATCCGGCCAGAACATCGGCCTTCATATGACGGGGGGTATCACACTCGCAGGTACCCCGGATCGCTGGGAATGGCTGCAATCGGCCTATCGCACCTTTCAATCCATCGGGATCGAGGACTGCCGCCTTATCACACCGCAAGAGGCCAAAGAGCTGTGTCCGATCATGTCGACGGATGGCATTCTGGGCGGGATGTGGGCGGATCGTGAAGGCTACATCGACACAACCGGAACGGTGCATGCATACGCAGGAGCTGCGAAAAAGCGCGGGGCCGAGGTGATCGAACACAACCGCGTGCTTGAGTTGAACCAGACTGCTGAAGGTTGGGAGGTTGTCACCGAAAAAGGTACAATCCACACCGAACACGTTGTGAATGCCGCAGGCCTATGGGCCAAGCAGGTCGGGCGCATGGCCGGTATCGAGCTTCCGGTATCACCGCTCAACCACCACTACCTGATATCGGACACGATCCCCGCACTGGAGGAGCTGGACTTCGAAGTTCCCATGACCGTTGATCTGGAAGGGTTCACCTATATGCGGCAGGACCAGAAGGGTATCTTGCTTGGCATCTATGAAATCGACCACCAGCACTGGAACATGGATGGCGCGCCATGGGACTATGGTTTCGAGTTGCAGCAAGAAGACCCTGACAGGATCGAGAAAGAACTGACCCTCGGTTTTGAACGCTACCCCGCACTGCAAGATGTGGGGGTAAAGACATGGGTCAACGGTGCTTTCACCTTTTCACCCGACGGCAACCCGCTTGTTGGGCCTGTGCGCGGCAAACCGGGGTATTGGTGTGCCTGTGCTGTCATGGCGGGCTTTTTGCAGGGGGGTGGTGTCGGCAAATCGCTAGCCGAATGGATGATCCATGGTGAACCCGAAGCAGATGTTTTTGGGATGGACGTGGCCCGCTACGGCGACTTCGCCGAGAACAAGCAATTCATCAAGGAAACCACCGGGCAGTTCTACACCCGCCGCTTTGTGATGACCTACCCCAACGAACAACTGCCCGCAGGCCGGCCCCTGCGCATGTCTCCTGCCTATTCCGAGATGAGTGCCGCAGGCGCCCGCTGGGGCGCGAGCTACGGGCTTGAACTGCCACTTTATTTTGCCCCTGACGGATTTGAAGAGAAACCGACGCTCAAGCGCTCGAACGCCTTTCCGATCGTTGCGGAAGAATGCAAAACAGTGCGCGAGAGTGTCGGATTGCTTGATATCTCGGGCTTTTCGCGGTTCGCGGTTTCAGGCCCAAATGCAGAAGCGTGGCTTGACAGTATCATGGCATCGCGCCTGCCCGCACCCGGACGCGCCCGGCTTTCGCCTATGCTCAGCCAAACCGGCCGGCTTATGGGTGATTTGACTGTCTTCAACTGGGGGGACGGGACATGGTGGATCATGGGAAGCTACTATCTGCGCGAATGGCACATGCGCTGGCTTGCCGACCACATGAAAGAAGGCGTCACGCTGCACGACATCTCGGACGCTGTGGTGGGCTTTTCATTGTCTGGCCCGAACAGCCTGAAGGTGATGCAAAAACTGACGGATGGCCCGATAGACGCCCTACCATTCATGGGCTGCGGCGTCTTCGACATCGGGCTGATCCGCACCAAGGTCGGGCGATTGTCGGTGTCCGGCGAGTTAGGCTACGAAATCCATTGCAAAGCGGCTGAACATATCGCACTGCGTCGTGCCCTGCGCGAAGCCGGAGCCGCATTGGGCCTGCGCGAAGTCGGATTCAATGCATTGCTGTCGCTGCGTCTGGAAAAAAGCTTTGGCATCTGGTCGGCAGAATTCACCCAAGGCTATACACCGGGCCAAACCGGGATGGATCGCTGGATTGCGTGGGACAAAAGCGATTTTATCGGGCGCGATGCTGCGATCCGGGAACGTGACGGCAAAGGGCCTGACACGGTGATCGTGACGCTCGAGATCGCGGATGGTGACGCAGATGCCAGCGGGTACGAACCCGTGTGGAAAGATGGGCAGCGTGTGGGCTTTGTCACATCTGGAGGTTACGGTCATAGAATCGGCAAATCGCTGGCAATGGCCATGATCGACCGCAGCGTTGCCGCACCGGGCACCCCCCTGACCACACATATCGTCGGAGCAGAACGCCACGCCGTGGTTATCGAGCCGTCCCCCTATGACCCCAAGGGTCTTGCGATGCGTGCCGGTTGAGAAAGGACCTGACATGAGCGACGGCGGACGGGGATTGACAACACGACGGAGGCGGCGGCGCAGCACTGGCCCAACAAGCAGCCCCCCGACGCGAAAGGTGGACTACTGTAACCTGAAAAACCCCTTCACACCACAGGCGGTTTTCTCACAGGACGAAGTGCAGTCCATTCACGATACTGCGCTGCGCGTCCTGCAAGAGCTGGGCATAAAGGTGCTGTTACCCGAGGCGCGCGCGCTTTTCAAAAGGGCCGGTGCGCGGGTGGACGAAGACATGGTTTACATCAACCATGACGTCGTCGCCGCTGCGCTGGCCACAGCGCCGCGCAGTTTCGCAGTTCACGGCGGTGCGTCCGGTCGGGACTTGCAGATGGAACTGGGAACTCTGGCCTTCCAATCAGGCGCAGGGGCACCAAACTGCACCGACCTGAAACGGGGGCGGCGCCCCGGCACCTTGCGTGACGTTGTCGAATTGACAAAGCTTGTCCAGCATTTCGACGCGATCCAGATGCTGTCACCCGGTGTCGAGCCGCAGGACATCCCCCCGCACCTACGCCACTATGCCTTTACCCACGCACAGCTGACACTATCCGACAAAATCCCCTTTGTCTTTTCACGTGGCACCGCACAGGCCGAAGACAGCTTCGAGATGATCCGGACCTTTCGCGGGTTGAGTGAGGATGATTTTGCCCGGCAGCCACATTGTTACACGATCATCAACACCAATTCACCGCGCCAGCTCGACATTCCCATGGCGCAGGGTCTGATCGATTTTGCACGCTGGGGCCAGCCCTCGATCGTGACCCCGTTTTGCCTGATGGGGGCGATGGCTCCGGTCACCGTGGCTGGCGCACTGGTGCTGTCCCACGCCGAGGCACTGGCCGCGATTACCTTGACGCAACTGGTCAAAGCTGGCGCGCCTGTTCTTTACGGGTCTTTCTCGTCTAACGTTGACATGAAATCCGGTGCGCCGGCCTTTGGCACACCCGAGCAGGTCAAGGCCAGTCTGGGAACAGGGCAGCTTGCGCGTCATATCGGACTGCCATGGCGCAATGCCGCAGGATGCGCGGCCAATATCAGCGACGCACAGGCCGCCCATGAAACCGAAATCAGCGCCTGGGGTGCGCTATTGGCAGGCGCAACAGTTATCATTCATGCAGCCGGCTGGATTGAAGGTGGCCTCTCGGTGTCCTACGAAAAACTGATCACCGATATGGAAATGGTGCAAGTCATGGCAGAACTCTGCAGTCCCACACCTGCCGACGCCCCCGCGCTTGCCTTCGAGGCCCTGAAAGAAGTCCAGCCGGGCGGGCATTTCTTTGGTTGCAAACACACGCTCGACCGCTATGCCAACGCGTTCTATGAGCCGCTGGTCGCGGACTGGTCGAATTTTGGGACATGGACAGAGCGCGGCGCCAAAGACGCTACGGCTCGCGCAACAGACATTTGGCAGCAAATCGTGAACGACCACCAGCCACCTGCCAGTGCCACCAAGGACCGCATCGCGGCTCTGGATGCATTCATCGCCTGCCGGACCGAGGCCGGTGGCGCGCTGCCCGTCAGTTGATCGGCTGCAGAGCGCGATTACCCTGTCCGACAACCAGCGGAGACACCCATGAGCAAACAAAAAGGCACGACACTGCGTTCCGGTCCCGATGAAGACACGCAGCTGCCAGGCAACGTCAAGGTCACGCGCGAGGACTGGTTGCATGTTGCTATGGACCTTCTGGTGTCGGATGGGGTGTCAGAGGTAAAGGTCCTGACGATCGGCAACCGGCTGGGCGTATCACGTTCTTCGTTCTACTGGTATTTCAAAAGCCGCAAGGATCTGCTGGGCCAACTGCTGGCCGAGTGGGAACGCACCAATACCGGGATACTGGTTGACGCGGCGGAAACCCCCGCGCCAACGATTACTGCCGCGTTGAACAATTTCTTTAGCTGCATCGTCGACCCCGATGGCTTCAACCACCAGCTGGATTTTGCAGTGCGCGAATGGGCGCGGCGTGACGGTGCTGTCCGCCGGGTGATTGACCGGTCCGACACCGCCCGCACCCATGCCCTGACGAAGATGTTTGAACGCTACGGCTACCCTGCGGCCGAGGCCGATATCCGCGCGCGCGTCCTTTATTACCAGCAAATCGGCTACTACGCCCTCGAACTCAATGAAACGATTGAGGAGCGGCTGTCACGGGCTGGGCTATATCTTTTTGCTTTCACCGGTGTGCAGCCTTCCGCGCAAGAGGTGCAGGACTTTTGCGACTATGCGCGAAGGGTCACTGCGCCCTAGGACAGTCAGACAAACGGCAGACTGGCCAACCGGACCGGCCGTCTCTGCCCTTGGACTGCGATCTCTAGATCGTCCGGCGTAGCACCCAGCGCAGAATGAACAAGGGCAACGCCGATTGTCTGCCCTACCCTGCGCGAATATGCGATCTCGCTCACGATACCCACCTGCTGCCCGTTTTGCATCAGTGGCATCGCATGTTGCGCACCTGCAATCGGCGCACCCTCCACAATCACACCTGTCCGTCGTCGTTCAATGCCCTTTGCGCGGATGGCGGCCAGCGCATCGCGACCGATGTACTCCTCTCCACTTTCGAAATCGACCATGTTCCCGAAACCCATCTCGAACGGATTGGCCGGTATGCCTTGCCGTCGCATATCCGCACCGTAAGAGATCAGCCCACTTTCCAGCCTCTCAATATCATTGGGGGCACCGGGACCTATGCCAAAAGGGGCGCCAGCGCGTTGGACCATATTCCACAAATCAGTGCCAAAGCGTTGATCCTGCAGGAAAAGTTCGAATCCCCCCTGATGTGACCAGCCCGAGCGCATCAGGACCAGTGGAATGCCATCCAGTTCTGTTTCGCGAAAGCGGAACAACCCCAGATCGCGCACCCAATCGCCGAAAAGCGCAGCTGTCACGTCCTGAGCCTTGGGGCCCTGAATAGCAAGCGGTGAGACATCGGGCTCGAAGACTTCTACATCCCAGCCACGCTCGCGCGCAATCGCCCCCGCCCAAAGCCAGATGTCGCTGTCGGCAACAGACAGCCAGAAGCGTGTTTCAGACAGCTTGAGCAAGACAGGATCGTTGATCAGGTAACCATCGTGATCACAAAGCGGGACATAACGCCCCTGCCCGATCTGCATGCCAGCAAGACTGCGCGGCGTCAGATAACGTGCAAGTTTCGCCGCATCGGTGCCGGACAATTCGACCTGACGCTCGGCTGCGACATCCCACATCACGACACCGTTCAGCAGCCGGTCATACTCCGCATCGGGGTCTCCGAAATGGCCGGGAATATACATGTGGTTGTAGATCGAGAAACCACGCACGCCAGCTGCCACGGTGGCGTCGAAGAAAGGGGACTTGCGGTTATTGGGCCCGATATGAATCTCGAATGTCACATTGGCCTCCCTCGAAATGCCCGTCATGTTGGCTCGCCCGCCACGAACCATGTCTTCTCATCTTCACGAGAAGAGAGCAACGCCAAGCCAAGCGCGCAGGCGCCAGCTATGCTTGCCCCGCTGCCCCTTCGTCTTGGGCATCTGTTGCATCGAATACAGCCCAAATGGCTGCAAGATAAGCGATCGTATCACCCGTTGCGTCTGCCAGTTCATCCGCTGCTCCGCGCGCAACGCCAAGCCGGCCATCTGCGTCCCGCGTCACCCAGCCTTTTTTCTGCAGGATCGCAACCTTTCGCCGGACGGTTTCACGGGGAATTCCCGAATAGGCGGCAACAGACTGGATATTAATCGGATACTGAAGATGGCGGTCTGCGGCGCTGCGGGTCATTTGCTTGTATGTCAGAAGTTCGGGCGTCCAGTTTTCCGGCCGCGTGCGGTCGCCAATGGCCGCAAGGACAAGCAAAAGATCGAGATCACCGTCAAATCGGTCACGCAGCTGTGTCAGAAGCCGCGTGAATGCCGCAAGGTGAACCGGCCAGATCGCGCTGAAGTGCTTTTTGATACGCGCACCATGTTGAGAGTTCCTTGCCGGCACTTGCATATCCTATCCAACCACACCGCCCATTTTGGGCGGGATGTCGATTGACCGTCAAGCCCCTTCTGCTAGCGTCCTCAATAGAATTCATTGAATTGGGGGCGTACCAATGGAATGGACTGCTGGGCGGCGCGGTGCAGAACGGGTAGCAACATCCAAACCTTGCGCAATGGCAACGCGAAATGCGCGCAAGGGAAACCTCAATCATCTTGCGATTGTGGTTTCTTTGATTGCGGCCGGTGCAATCAGAGCGGAAGCGCAAGAAGCAGATCCGATGCAACTCTACGATGCGGACGGCGCAACGGTCCGGACACACCTACAGTTTGGATTGAATGCCGTTGCTGAAAGGGATCTGTTTTGGGACCTTGCCAACGCTACTGGTTCCGGTAGCGAGTTCAACCCAGATACCGATTGGTTGGAATCGTATATTAAGCCGGGTGTCAGTTTTGAGTATAGACTTGATACAGGCCCTGTTCTTTATGGCAAACTGTCAGCGGTTGCGTCTTATACTTTAGGTACAGATGCGTTCGACACCGGCGACACAGGTGCCACAACCCTCGAAGAAGCATATCTTGCGGTACGTGGAGAGGTAGGAAATGGGGTCTCATATGACCTATCGCTAGGTCCACGCGAACTAGTCCTCGGGACAGGAATGTTGGTTGCAAACGGCGCAACCAGTGGCTTCGAAAGGGGCGCGCTGAAGTTCGGCCCACGCAAGGCATGGGAAATGGCGGCGATAGGGCGCCTTTCTCGGGGCAATCTGACCGGGACAGCCTTCTACCTTGACCCGAACGAAATGCCCTCAAAAGACGCGAACAACGAAATCGCGGGGTTTGATCTGCGTTATGCTGATCCGCAAGGCGGATATTTGGGCGCTACGTTTGTCGATGTGCTAAATTCAGAGTCCCCTTATCCGCAAGCAAACCCGGGGTCGGCTCCTCCTGACGTGCTCACTGGCGCCCGTGAAGGCACGACAGCGCTCAACATTTATGCCAAGACGAATCCATTGGTTGGTGTTTTGGAGAATTGGACATTCACTGGCGATGTAGCATTCGAACGCAACGATAATGTCGACCTTGAAGCATGGGCGGGGCGTGTAACCGCCGGATACGCATGGCCAGATGTGCCGATGTCACCCACATTGACTTACAGCTATCAGACTTTTTCGGGAGATGATCCAGAAACACCGGAGCTGGAGCGATTTGACCCCCTGTTCTATCAAGGCAGCCCGAGCGCATGGGCAACGGGATCAAAGTCCGCATCTACCTTCATCAACTCGAACGTGAATGCCCATTCACTTGCTTTGCGGGTACAGCCTAGCCCGATGGATACGTTCACGCTGCGGTATGCACACATTCGCGCGAACGAGTTGAACAGCCCCGTCCAATTTGGACAGGCGACGCGTGTAGATGAAGAAGGTAGCGTGGTCGTTGGTGTCACTGATGCACACTTGGCGGATGACATTTTCCTTGAGTACAGTCGCATCATCAACCGCAATACTTTCGTAACTTCTGGGATTTCGGCCTCTTTCCCAGGTGAAGGCATAAAGAACGTGGCCGGCAATGACGCACCAACTTGGACAGGAGTATTCATCAATGTTGTCTTCAACTACTAAACTTATTGGAATGGCTACGGGGGTTGCCATGGCACTTACTTCTGCGTCAGGCGCAGTCGCGCAAACTGCACCGCTTTCCGCACAGGACTCCGACCCGAATGTCATGGGCTGGATGCAAGGGTTTCCACCACCGCCGGACAAGCTGATTACCCAACCTGACTCTGTCTATTTCAGCTTTCCCAAGCTGCGTTGGTCGGTCTGCCATCTGCGCGAGTTCCTACCAACCGAAGAAATCAGCCGTGGCCTTGGTGCGCCCGTCCCGCTGACCTACCCATCGCCATCTGACTTTGCCGAGATGCGGCAGGCCATTGACGCCCTGACCTTCATGCCGATCAACGGCGATGCGGAGATGACATGGGAAGACTCGCTCTATGCCAACTACACCGACGGGATGCTGATCATTCACGAGGGCGAGGTTGTATACGAGCGTTATTTCGGCTGCCTTGAAGAAGACGGTAAACACGCCATCATGTCGATGACGAAATCCATTACCGGTCTGCTGGGCGAAATCCTTGTGCAAGAAGGCGTCTTGGACGACACACTTCTTGTGCGCGACGTAATCCCCGAAATCGGCGATAGCGCTTTTGCCACGGCCACTGTCCGCGAAGTTATGGATATGACCACCGGCGTGCAGTATTCGGAAAACTATTCCGACCCCAATGCCGATATCTGGGTTTATTCGCGCGCGGCCAGCCCGCTGCCGAAACCCGCAGACTATGAAGGTCCCGACGGGTACTGGGAATACTTGCAGCAGGTGCAGCCTGACGGCGAACATGGTGCAGCTTTCCACTACAAAACGATCAATTCCGACATGCTTGGCTGGATGATCTCCCGCGTTACAGGCAAGGCCGTGACCGATCTGGCCTCTGAGCGGCTTTGGCGGCGCATGGGTGCAGAACAGGACGCCTACCAGACAGTCGACGGCAAGGGCGTTCCCTTTGCCGGTGGCGGCGTGACCGCAGGCTTGCGTGATCTGGGCCGATTGGGGATCCTGATGCTGAATGAGGGCGTGATCAACGGCGAACGGCTGTTCCCCGCCGAAGTAGCCCAAACAATTGCAGCCGGTGGTGACCCGTCCAAATTCGCCGGGTTCCCGACGATTCCGAATGGCAGCTACACCAGCCAGTGGTGGGTTTTCCACAACGATCACGGCGCATATGCCGCACGTGGCGTGCACGGGCAGACAATCTATGTCGACCCGACTGCAAACATGGTGCTGGTGCGTCTTTCCTCGTTCCCGCAGGCACAGAACGGCTTTATCGATCCAACATCGCTGCCAGCCTACCAGGCCGTCGCAGAGTTCCTGATGTCGCGGGAATAACCGCTGAACGGCAGGGCAAGCAGTTAGGATGCGTGGCAGTGGCGCTCAAAAGCTTCATCAACATCTGATGTGGCAGGTGCGTTCGGTTCTTCATGCAGGCCTTCTGCTTGCGGTTGCCGGCTGCACATACGTACCGTTCGATGCGCCGCGTGAAACGTCTTTTGCGCTGCCACCAGAGGGAACACGCGCGGCGCTTACAACACAGCGCCTGACAGGAGGCGGCGCAGAGCAGGTTGCGTTGGCACCGCTTGCCGATGGTAACGACGCACTGGGTGCGCGGTTAGGGATGATCGAGGCCGCCGAACGGTCGATCGACATCAAGACATTCCTGATTAAGCCGGACATCGCAGGCACGCTGATGTGGCTGAAGCTCTATGAAGCTGCGGAACGCGGTGTGCGGATCAGACTACTGTATGATGATGTTTTCACAAGTGCGCGCGACGATCAGATTGCAACCCTCAATGCCCACCCCAACGTTGATATCCGGATCTTCAATCCACTGTCACGGAACAGTACGACTGCCGCCAATTTCCTGCTCGACTTTGGTCGGGTCAACCGGCGGATGCACAACAAGGCGATCATCACTGACGGGTCCCTTGCGATCATCGGCGGACGCAATATCGCGGATGAATACTATCAGATCGGGATTGATCACGAATTTGCTGATTTCGATCTCTTTGTGGCGGGCCGCCCTGTGCACGATCTGTCCGCGGCGTTCGATCTTTACTGGAACGACCGCTGGACAATACCCCTTGCAACCTTCGCGACATCCGATGGCACAACAGTGGCCGCAGCGTTGCGGGCATTCCAAGAGCGTGCAGACGCGGAAGAGGCGCAGATTTATCAACGCGCGATTGGATCAGCCTATATTGCCGACCTCCGGGCAGGGCGGATTCCGCTTTTCACCGGCACCGCACGGGTCGTTGTCGACGACCCTGAAAAACTGCGGACGCCGCCGGGACAAGGGCCATTCGTCGTCGGCGACGCGCTTTTGCAGACCATGAACATGGCCCAGAGCGATGTTCTGGTTATGACGCCCTACTTTGTTCCCGAGGAATATGGCGCGCGGTTCTTTGAAAACCTTGTACAGCGCGGTGTGCGGGTGCGCATTGCCACCAATTCGCTTGCCTCGACAAATCACGCCTATGTCCACGGTGCCTATGCCCGATATCGTGACCGCCTTTCTGCGGCAGGTGTTTCGTTCATCGAAGCCCGCGCCGATGCAGCCAGAATAACGGGGTCGGCCGATGCCGGACTGACGATGCATACAAAGCTGGTAATCGTGGATGACCGGATTCTCTTTGTCGGATCACCCAACTTTGACCCCAGATCCATCCGGCAGAACGCCGAAGTGGGCATGGTCATCGAAAGCCCCGACCTTGCCCGCAGTATCCGCGAACGGGTGGACGTCATCGCCAAAGACTATGCTTTCAGCTATGAGATTGATGCCAATGGCGCGTCCCTGTGGCGCTACAGCGGAGCCGTGCAGCAAGAGGTCTTCGATCGCGAACCATTGGCAAGTCCATGGAAGACTTTCATCGCGACCATTGCGGGGCTCCTGCCGATAGAAAGCCAGCTCTAGCAATTATTCTTGGTCAGTCTGATCGGTGTCTTGCAGCTTCCAGAGATTCCTGCCGGCGCTTGTCAGGTTCCTGCGGGCCGCAGCCTGTTTGCCCTCATTCAGAAGCTGGCCAAGATCATCACCCAAGGCTGCATTGTAAATGTGGTACAAGTGTCCTGTGGGATCGCGGCCGGGCAGATCGCTGAGGTCGATCACCTCGACACCTTCAAGCCGCGCCACGTTATTGCCCGCTTCGCCAAGCCGCGGATAGCCATGCAGTTGTTCTGACAGCGCCAGCGGCCGATCCCCTTGGGTGACATAGATCGTTATGTTGGCAGCAACCGGACGAATGCGCGGCAGAATTCTTTCGAAAATCTGGAAATCCATGTCGGGCGCCAGCAAAACAACCTCGCCCAACTGTATGTCAGGGCGCCTGTTCGCAACCTCATAGAGAGCCAGAACCACGCCGCGCGCGCCAAGGCTATGGCCGACAACATCGACTTTGCCATCGCCAAGGCGACGCTCCATCTCCAGAATGGCGTCGGCGATATCCGGCACGCTCCAGTATAAATCGGATTCATCGCGCATGTAGTTGGTCAGCACCCCGTCAGATGGCCAACTGAACCACAAGAGCCGTCCGCCCAATCCGGCATTGTCGCGCAAAAGGAGTGCGCGCCGACACCCTTTTTCGAAACTGATATTGAAGCCATGCACATAAATCACAGCTGTTTCGTTTCCGGCGGTTTCCTGTAGCGCATCAAGCACAACAGTTTCGCCGGTCTCGTTCACCTGATCGACGCTCAGGAATTCTTCCTGAATAAAACCGGGGGCTGCGTCTGCCAATGACCCAAGCATACTGAGATCAAGACGTCTGACACGACACCAGCCCGCCCTCAGATCAGAACGCTCATCCCCGAAATAGTCCCCCGGTTCTTGCGAGCCGGTCCTGTCGCGCAGCGTCAGAAAAGGGACTTGCGGATCTTGGATCTGCGTTTGCGCGATGGCGGAAGAAGGGCTGATGGCTCCGAGGCCAGCAAGTGTCATGCTGGTGCAGGTGATCAGTGCCGCATAGCGAAAATATCTGCGCATCGTCTTCCTTTGTCTGTTCAGTCTAACACCAGTACGCCACTCGCCCGGGGTCCCCCGCGTGCTGCGAATTGGTTCAGGCCATCTGGCCATTATGAAGAGTACAGGTCGGCTTGGCCAACACAATAGGCCGCCACAATTATGCCGAGGGCCGCATCACCCCTCGCCGCGCAGCGCATTTCAATGATACTGTTCTGAGGCAGGATATGCTTTTATTCTATACAGCCGAACGCATTGCCGGACCGTAGGTCCCAAGCATCAAAAAGGATGATCGCGGCGTGAGACGCGTAAGCAAGATTGTAGGCCCATTTTCCGTTCCCTGTCTGTTGTTGGGGCTGTTGTTTTTTGCCGCCTCGCTGACACCGTCGCTCATTCCACGTGATCCCGAGGTACAGGGCATTCTGGGTGGCCTCGTCACCGCACTTGGCTATCTCTTGGGTCAGGTCATTGCATTACTGTGGCGCGCACTCGATTTGCCGGGCCTTGCGGGCCGCCCCGCACGATGGCTGACCTACATCACCTCGGGCCTGATCGTTATTTTCTTTTCATGGGTACTGGCGTCGAGCCTGACATGGCAGAACGATCTGCGCGCAAAAATGGGCATGGATCCGGCAGAGGCCCTGCACATCGCAAGGATTATTTTGTTCGCCTTGGCCACTTTTGCCATTGCTTTCGGCCTTGGCCGTCTGGTTGCCACGTTATTCCGCCTGATCCGCGCACGGCTCTATCGGGTGATGCCCGCGCGACGGGCCAATGTCTTTGGCGTGCTTGCCGTTGCGCTGATCCTTTTTGTGGTGACACGCGACGGCATTCTCGACCGTGTGATCACCGGTCTGGACGCCAGTTACGAGGCAGCACAGGCATTGTTCGATGGCGCGCCACCGCCCCCCTCGGAGCCACACAAGACCGGTAGTGCGCAATCGCTTGTTGACTGGGCGGCGATCGGCACGCCGGGGCGCGATTTCATCACGACCGGACCAGATGCTGCGGCGATCACCGCGTTTACCGGACGGCCAGCGCTAAACCCGATCCGTGTTTATGTCGGACGCGCCAATGGAGATACACCCAAAGAGCGCGCGGAACTGGCACTTGCCGAACTCAGGCGGCAGGGCGCGTTCGCGCGCAAGGTTCTGATCGTGGCCAGCCCGACAGGTACGGGCTGGATGGATCCCGGCGCACATGATCCGGTCGAATATATGCACGACGGCAACATCGCGACGGTGGCGGCGCAGTATTCTTATCTGCAGTCGCCACTGGCGCTGATCCTTGAAACCAATACAGGACTGGAACAGGCCACGGCTTTGCAGGATGCGATCCACGGCTATTGGAAAACCCTGCCCGAGGACGCCCGCCCGCGCCTTTATGCGCATGGTCTCAGTCTTGGGGCGTGGTCATCAATGCACGCGACCAACCTGTTCCGGCTGCTGGATGACCCGATTGATGGTGCTTTCTGGGCCGGCCCGCCCTTTCCGTCGGATTTCTGGAATTATGTCCAGAACCAGCGCAACTCCGGCAGTCCGTGGGTCTTGCCGCAAATCGGTGACGGGTCCCTGATCCGCTACGCGTCACACACAGCCGATGCGTCAGAGGCGAATGCCCCTTGGGGCAATATGCGGATTGCTTTCTTGCAGTATTCCAGTGATCCGGTCGTCTTTTATGATCCGGCCTCTCTCTGGCGCGCGCCACCTTGGATGCGGGATCCACCTGCCGAAGACATGTCCGAACACTTCATCTTCATGCCCGTCGTCACGCAATTTCAGCTTGCATTGGATATGGCGTTGTCTTTCGGATCGCCCCCGGGGCATGGCCATGCATATTACGCGCAGGACTATATCGGTCCATGGGTTCAGGTGACTGCGCCCGAAGGCTGGACAACGGCCGACACAGAGCGGCTGAAAGCGCACTGCGACAACGGATTCCAGTTCGGCTGCTCCAACGCGCGGCGCTGAAAGTCGCCACTGCCCACCCCGCGACGGGGCATTCCGCCCGATCACTCGGGCCGCGCCGTAAAGTGCAAGATCGCGTTTCCGCCCGCGCCAGTAAGGACAAGCCCAGTCGCATAGCGCACATAGCCAGACGCCTGCGCTAGTGCATCCAGAAAGCTGCGTTCCAGCGCTTCAACATCGTCAGGGCAAGCCATCATTGTGCCCGCAAAATTCCGGGGAAATGTGATTTCACGCTCCAGAAGCATCAGTTGCCCGATGAATCGGTTGCATCCGCCAAAAAGCGCAAAGTTCATTTCGCTATCGATGATCAGGGTGGCGGGATCATCATTGGGCCATGCTTGCCCGTCAATTTCGGTAACCGCCCATTCAATGCCAGTGATGCCTCTTGAGACAGGACTTTGGGAAGCGTCGTCGTTGACGGCTGTCAGGAGCATTTCAACAGCAACACCCTCGGGACCCGCGAAGGGATCATAGCGGCGTGTCGTCCGGAAAATCCGCTCATCATCTGACCAGATTGCCGCCACGACAGCATAGCGGGCCTGCGGATCAATGATCTGCGTATCATAGGGCAACGCAACGACCATCGGCACAACATCCATACGGACACGTTGCGATGAGATACGCTTTGCCGCGACATCCGCCCGCGACACATCAAGAAGCTGCACATCAAGTTCGGCGTCTGGCGGCAATGCAATTCGCTCGCGGTATGCGACAGTCACATCTATCGTGCGTGTCTCAGCCTGTGCTGGGGTAAAGACCGCGCATAGCACGACGGCGATGACAAGGCGCCACAGGGGTTGTCTCATGATATTGCTCCTTTTTCTCGCAGTTCGCTGCCTCAGCTTTTCATGCGATTGCAGGAGTTGGCAAGCCTGTCAGACCTTTGCTTAACGGACACACAGCCTATTTGACAACGACAACCGATTGGGCGGCGTGGTGCAGGACTTTCTGCGACACACTCCCCAGCACCGCCTCTCTCACCCGGCCCAGCCCGCGCGAGCCAAGGACGATCATGTCGGCCTTTTGCGCCTCTGCCGTATCAAGGATTTCATCGGCGTAGTCACCGTTGCGGGTTGCGGTTGTGACATTTTCCACCCCCCGTTCTTCGGCATAGGATTTTGCATAAAGCACGAGTTGTTCGCCTACAGCGGCGGTCACACGCAACGCGCCTGCATAGTCCGCACTGGGTGCAAAAAGGTCGTAGGCCCGTCCCGTGGTATATGTCACGGGTGGCGTGGCGGATTTCTGGGCGTACTCGACCATATGCTCGATTTCGGCCATCCGCACCATTTCCTCGGGTGGGCGTCCGTGCATAAGCACATGCACAACTGAAAGCTCGGCCCCCAGCTTTGTTGCCAGTTCGGTCGCGACTTCAAGGGCGCGAAGGCCATTATCGGATCCATCGTAGGCCAATAAGATTTTGCGGATCATCGGTTTGCTCCCCCGTTTTCATGACAAAAAGAAGCCTAGCAGCGTGTCGCAGCCACCAATTGACGCGGATCAATTGGCTTGGCGCTGCAGATAGGCGATCAGGTCGTCAAGTGTCCGCATCTGGTCATAGTCTGCCTCTGGCATGGGCAGTGACAGCGCTTTGCCAAGCGCCGTCACCAACGTGAGAAAGTCCATTGAATCGATGTCACATTCTTCGCGCAGATCCTCTGATGGATCGATGCTGTCGAAGGGTATTTCAGGGGCGATACGACCCAACTGCTGGGCCACCAACGCAGGGATATCTTGGTCTGTCATAGCTGCTCCGGGTGTTGCATGTTCTTGATGATGTGGCGCAGGAACTGCGCGCCTTTGTGGCCATCACTGACCCGGTGATCTGCTGCTAGCGTGATGCTGGCGATCCGGCGAGGCTGGATCGTTCCGTCGATCACTGCGGGCCGCAACGCAGGGGTCCCAATGCCGACAATGGCCACCTGCGGCGGGAAGATCACGCCGGTGATTCCGGCGACGCCACGGTCGCCAAGGCTGGTCAGTGTTATGGTAGGGTCCGACAGTTCACGGGCGCGGAACCGGCCCTGCCGGACACGCGCGACAAGGTCCTTTAGCCGCTCCATCAAAGCAGCCAGATCGCCCGCGGTCGCATCGTGCAATGCAGGAGCTACCAATCCGCCACTGCGCAGATTGATCGCCATGCCCAGATGTACCGCCTTGCCAGGTTGGAAACTGTCATTTTCGAAGTGCCCGTTGAAGTCCGGGTATTTCTGCGCGGCCAGTGCCACCGCCCGGATATAGAGGACACCGAGGCTCAGTCGCGCCTCTGGTGGCAGATCAGCGTTGTATGCGCTGATGAAATCCTCCGCGATTGTCAGATCAATGCTGTCGGACAGATAATAGTGCGGGATTTCACGTTTCGAACGGCTCATCGCAGCCGCAATCGCCTGCCGCATTGCAGACAGAGGTTCCGCTTTGGGTGCGGCGGTCTGGTCCGGTATGTCATCAAGCGAGATCACCTTGCCCGTTCCCAAGCTGGCCAGATCAAAGCCGGTCTGTGCAGCCCGACGACGTGCGGCAGGGGTCACGCGTTGGCGGGTGGTCGGGGCCATCTCTGGCGGCGGCTCCGGCGGCTGTTCGGGCAGTTGCACCGGTTCTTCCTGCGGAGGGGGCGGCGGCACATCAGGTTCGGATGGTTCCGGCAACTCGGGCGGAGGGGCTGGCGGCGTCGGATCTTGCGGTTGCGGAGCGTCGGGCACATCGCTGGCGCGGATTTCTGCAATCGGTGTCCCGACAGGCACTTTGGTGCCCAATGGCACCAGCCACTTGTCCAGAAAACCGTCCTCGAACACTTCGATTTCGATAGCGCCCTTCTGTGTTTCGACAGCGGCGATAATATCCCCCCTCTGCACCGGATCGCCCGGCGCGACCAATTGTTCGATCAATGTCCCGTCCTCCATATCTGCACCCAATGAGGGCATGACAAACCGGCTCATGGTTTTTGCTCCATAAGCCGTCTGACGGCCGCAATGACGCTCTCGGTCTGCGGCACGGCGGCTTTTTCCAGATGGGCGGCATAGGGGATTGGCACCTCGGCGCTACAGACGCGCGCAAGCGGCGCATCAAGGTCATAGAAAGAGTCTTCTGCCAAGCGCATCCCGATTTCGGCAGACAGGCTGCCGCTGCGCCACCCTTCGTCAACCACCAGCACCCTGTGGGTCCGTGCGACCGAGGCACGGATCGTATCCATGTCCAGCGGGCGCAGGCTACGCAGGTCGATTACTTCAGCATCTATGCCATCTTTTGCCAGAGCACTTGCCGCCTCAAGCGTCTTGAACAGCGACCCCCCATAAGTAATCAGCGTGAGATCGCGCCCCTGCCGGCGTACAACGGCGCGGTCAATGTCGACAGCACCGGCGTTTTCAGCCAATTCGCCAGAGAGGTTGTAGAGCATGACATTTTCAAAGATCAGTACCGGGTCCGGATCTTGCAACGCGGTCCAGAGCATGCCGCGCGCGTCTTCCAGTGTGGCGGGGGCCAGCACTCGAAGTCCCGGAATATGGGCATACCAGCCTTCCAGCGAATGCGAATGCTGGGCGGCCAACTGTTTGCCCGCTCCGGTGGCCATCCGGATCACGACGGGCACCCCGAACTGGTTGTTCGACATATGCCGCAGGGTGGCAGCGGTATTCAGGATCTGATCCAGTGCCAGCAATGAGAAATTGACCGTCATCACTTCGACAATCGGGCGCATACCTGCAATCGCGGCGCCAATGCCTGCTCCGGTGAACCCCGATTCCGACAAGGGCGTATCGCGGATCCTGTCGGGGCCGAACTGATCCAGCAGGCCCTTGCTGACGGCATAGCACCCACCATAGCGACCGACATCCTCTCCCATCATGAAAACCCTGTCATCACGGGTCATGGCATCGGTGATCGCGGCCTTGATCGCCTCGCGGTAGGTGGTTTCCACCATCTTGCCGGGTGCCGGAACATCGGGGGGCGCGGGGCGGTCAGGGGCCATCACATAGCGGGTGAGTGTTTCTAGAGCCTCGTCCTCGCCCGCCTCGGCAAAAGCGACCGCCGCGGTGATCTCAGCAGCAATCTCGGATTTGAGCGTCGCAACATCGTTTTCATGCAAGAGCCCGCTTTGCATGGCCCAGTTCTGAAATCGCACGATAGGGCCTTTTTCACGCCATTCGGCAACTTCGTCCTTGGCACGATAGAGCTGGGCATCGAACATCGAATGGGCGCGAAAGCGATAGGTGCGACATTCCAGAAAATACGGCTTGCCTGTTTCAGCGATGGTTTTCAGGGCGCGCCTTGCCGCAGCCTCGACCGCGACCACATCCATGCCATCGACCACTTCGGCAGTCATCGCATAGCTGCGAGCCTTGGTCGCGATGTCGATCTCGGCCTCGGTCAGGTCAAGCCGTGACCCCATGGCATAACCATTGTTTTCGCACACAAACAGGACTGGAAGCCCCCAAAGCGAGGCCAGATTCAGGCTCTCATGAAACTCACCCTCTGCGACAGCTCCTTCCCCAAAGAAACAGGCGGTTGTCGCATCGGTCCCTTGCATCCGGTCAGCAAGAGAGAGCCCCACCGCAAGCGGCAAGCCCCCCCCGACGATCGCATTCCCACCATAGAAATTCCGTGCGGCGTCAAACAGATGCATCGATCCGCCACGCCCTCCGGCGCAGCCATTGGATTTACCATACATTTCAGCCAGCACCGCCCCCATTGGGACCCCGCGCGCCAAGGCATGGCCATGTTCGCGATAGGTCGCAACCATCCGGTCCTTGTCTTCCAGAAGCGGGATGATCCCTGCTGCAATCGCCTCTTCCCCGTCATAGAGATGCAGGAAACCGCGTATCTTCTCTTGGGTGTAGGCCTCGGCACATGTCTCTTCGAACATGCGTATACGCAGCATGGTCTTCAGCAAGTCCTGCACATGGGCGGCGTCAAGGCGGGGTTTGGTGCGGGTTACTGTCATGTTTCGTCACTTTCCAAGGTAGAGATATCACCTTCTGGCAAACCCATTTCGCGGGCTTTCAACAGACGGCGCATAATCTTGCCACTGCGTGTTTTGGGCAGGTTCTGGCGAAAGGCGATTTCTTTGGGCGCAACAGCCGGACCAAGACGCTTGCGGGCATGGCCCATCAGATCAAGACGTAGCTCTTCTGAGGGTTTGTGCCCCGGCTTCAGCGCAACATAGGCTTTGACGATCTGGCCTGCTGTTTCGTCAGGCAGGCCGATCACCGCGACTTCGGCCACCGCATCATGCTCCATCAAGGCACTTTCAACCTCGAACGGACCGATCAGGTGGCCCGAACTCTTGATCAGATCATCTGCACGGCCGACAAACCAGAAATAGCCATCGGAATCGCGCATCGCCAGATCGCCGCTCAGATACCAGCCACCCTTGAAACACTTGTCATAGCGTGCCTGCTCATGCAGGTAGCCACGCATCATCGATGGCCAGCCGGGTCGCAGCGCCAACTCGCCCATGGCCATGGGCTTTGTCAGCTCTGTGACAGTGTCACCCTTGACCTCAACGATGCCCGCTGTGATGCCCGGCAGGGGTTTGCCCATCGATCCGGGCTCCACATCCATCGTTGCGTAGTTGGCGATCATGATGCCACCGGTTTCGGTTTGCCACCAATTGTCATGGAAAGGCATGCCGAAGGTTTCATTTCCCCAGATCACGGCTTCGGGGTTCAGCGGCTCGCCCACGCTGGCCATAAAACGCAAGTTGGGGAACTTATGCTCGCCGATGGCTTCGGCCCCTGCTTTCATCAGCATCCGGATGGCAGTCGGTGCTGTGTACCATACGTTCACCTTTTCGGTTTCCAGAATGTCGTACCAGCGGTTTACGTCAAATTCGGCCTCATCGACGATCATCGTCGTGCGGTTCGTCAGCGGGGCAATGATCCCATAGGAGGTGCCTGTCACCCAACCCGGATCGGCGGTGCACCAGTACACATCGCCAGGATGCAGATCGAGCGCGAGACGGCCCGTGGTATCATGCGCAACTACGGCCTGATGCACATGCACAACGCCCTTGGGCTTGCCCGTGGTGCCCGAGGTAAAGTGAAGAAGTGCCGTATCCTCTGGTCCTGTCAGGGCTGTTTCGAATGTCGCATCCGCCTCTTTCATCAAAGGGGCCAGATCAACGGTGTCCAGAACCGGTCCATCGATGGTGAAGACTGTCTTCAGGCTCTCCAGATCATTCCGGATGCCCGCCACCTTGCGTTTGTAAAGCCGGGTCGAGGTGATCAGTGCGTTCGCCTCGCCAATCGTCATGCGCGCCTTGATCGGTTCGGGGCCGAAAGCGGAAAAGAGCGGACAGAAAACACACCCTGCCTTCAAGGTGCCAAGGGCCGCGATATAGAGTTCCGGCACACGGCCCAGAAGGGCATAGACCCTGTCGCCCTGCTGCAAACCACGCGCGCGCAGCACATTGGCAAACTTGTTGGTCAGTTGCTGCAACTCTTGATAGCTCAGATCAATACGCGCGCCCGATTTGGCGATCCAGCGCAGCGCAATCTGGTCGCCATGGCCTGCCGCAACATGGCGATCAATCGCCTCATGCGCGATATTGAGATGACCATCCGGCAATCCGTCCAGCCTCGCCTGGGCATCTTTCCATGAAAAACTGTCTCTGGCCGCCTCGTAGCTGGGCATATTGGCCGTCGAGGACGCCTTGTAAATCCGTTGGTCGGTCATTGGATCACCATTCTGAATGTGCGCGATTGGGCATCGTTCTAGAGTGAATCCTATCAGGCAGGCCCAGCAACAGATTGAGAGAAATCAATCGCGGGGGGTTCAGCCAGCCTACAGTGACCCAAGGCATGTCAGAAGCAGAAGGAAGAGAGTCCATGCAAACCAATGCATTTCCGCCACTGAATGTCAGCGACAACACGACGGGCTGTTGCCCGCGCTTTCACCCCGAAGGCTGGGACAATCAGCACCTGCATTTTGAAAACAAGAAGTTCCTGCGCGCAACGACCCGCAGCGCCATGCACATCCCATGGAACATGAACAATGTCTTTACCCGCGTGCAGGGCCATATCGAGGACGCCGACGCAGCCCGTGCAGAAAATGAAGTTGTGCTCAGCCGCGATATTTCACCGTGGGAAGGGGAACATTTCTTCGCGGTCGAAAAGGATGTTCCCGAAGAAGAGATGACAACACTATCAGGCGATTTCATCACACGGGTTTTCGAAGGACCCTACCGCAAGGCGAAGGACTTTGACCATGACATGCGCATCGCAGCCAAAGCCATAGGCAAAGAGGCCAAACGGGTCTTCTTCTTCTACACAACCTGCCCGAAGTGCGCCAAGGCGTACGAAGAGAACTACATGGTCGGCGTCGCAGAAATCTGAAAGGCAAGTGCAGCACGCTGTCCGGTGGTTTCGCGCAACCGTGACGTGCCTAGGGCGCAAGCGTTTCGGTATGGCCGTCAACCGCAATGACTTGCCCACTGATCCGGCTGGCTTGCGCCGATGTCAACCAGAGCGCGGTTTCGGCAACATCGGAAGCCGTCACCCATGACCGCATTGAAACGCCTTTGACGTAGTACTCGCGCACTTCTGCCTCAGAGATATTGCGTGCCGCCGCCTCTGCCTTGATGACACGGTCCATCCGGGGTCCCTCGACGGCGGCAGGGGCAATTGCATTGACACGCACACCCGCCGGGCCAAGTTCCATTGCAAGAGTCTTCATCAGACCGACCACGCCCCATTTCGAAACCGCATAGGGGCTGCGGTTGGGATACCCGAAAAGCCCCGCCGTCGACGTCGTCAGCAAAATGCACCCTGATCCCTGCGCACGCATCCTTTGCGCTGCCCAGCGGCTGGTCAGGAATGCGCCATCCAGATTTGCTGAAATGCACTCCCGCCAGCCCGACAAAGTCAGGTCTTCGATTGGACCGGCAGGACCGGCGATGCCAGCATTCGCGCAAAGGATATCAACCCCGCCCAATTCCGCCTCGGCCGCATCCAGAAATACCTGCATCTGGCGCTCGTCAGTGACATCCGCAACCATTGCCATAGCGCCGGTTTCGGCGCTGATCGCCGTGACCGCATCAGGATCAATATCGCAGACCGCCACACGATCCCCGCGGGCGATGAAATGGCGGGCCATTTCCGCCCCGATCCCCGAGCCCCCGGCCGTTATGATCACCCGTGCGCCGCTCACGTCGCTGCCTCCGTGCTACAATCCAGCAGGATTGCCCCCGTCCGATGACCTGCTTCAACAGCTTCATGCGCCAAGGCAGCGTCCTTGAGCGGGTAGACTTGTGCAACCGGGCAATCGAGCGCGCCTTCTTCCAAAGCCTTGTGCAGTTTCGCGATAAGGACATCGCGCTGCGCCTTCGGCAACAGATAAATCAGGATGATGTCGATTGTGACAGCTTTGAATAGAAGGGGCAGAAATGGCAATGTGGGGGTCATATCCTTTGCCGATCCATAGACGGCCATGTGCCCGTTAGGTGCAATCACCTCGGCATCGACGGCGACGTTCAATCCGAATTCCACCTCTATAATCCGGCGGATCGGCACATTGTCATTGGCCGCCAGAATCTGCGCAGCTAGATCGGGGGCAGTGAAATCCAGCACAACATCGGCCCCCGCTTTGCTGACGCGGTCCATGTCTTTCGGGCGGCAGGTTGCAATGACATGCGCTCCGCCCCATCTGGCAAGCTGCACGGCCAGAATACCGACAGTACCTCCACCACCCTGAATAAGGATGCTTTCACCTTCCACCTCGCCATTGCCAAAGACGGCCTGTGCTGCGGTCAGGCCCAGGATACCAAGTATTGCGCCGGTCTCAAGGCTGATCCCGGCAGGAAGTGGAACAGCCATATCAGCAGGCAGCGTGACATGGCTTGCGGCCGTCCCGAACGGGCGTTGCCACTGCGCATTCCAGAGCCAAACACGTTCGCCGATGCGCGATGCGTCGACGCCCTCTCCCACTGTGTCTATGACGCCTGATCCGTCGCTATGCGGGATGATCATGTCAAAGGCCGGCCGCTCCATGCCGGGGCGCCCTGCACGTGATTTGGTGTCCGAAGGGTTTGCACCGGAATATGCAAGTGTAACGCGCACCTCTCCTGACTTTGGTCGCTGGTCGGGCAGTGTGACAAGCTTCAAGACATCACGGGCCGGGCCAAGTTCGGTATAAGTAATTGCGTGCATGGAGTTCTCTTTCGGGGCCGTATTTCAGCGGTGGCGGGCAGGTGCCCGTGTTCCGATCAGGGCTGTCGTCTTTTGCCGTGCAATTAAGCACCAATTTCCGCACCCAACAATCATGTTTGTCCTTTGACCCCATCGTGCAACTGACGCAGAATTCCGCGCTGTCACAGGACCGGCAGTTCAAAACATGGTATGCTGCTTGCAGACTGGAGGATGGATTGAAGAAAGACCGCAAAGACGCACGGCGCGACCCTACTGATATTGTCGGCCCCTATGCCCGTATCCGCGCTATTGTCGCTGTAGTCCTTTTTCTCATCGCTCTTGGTGTCATCGGCTATCGCAGCTTTTCCGGATAACCGGCCCGCATGTGAATGACGTGTAGCACGGACCTGTTCGGACAGAACATGAGGTAAATCAAAGAGGGTGCTGTCACGGTCCCGTAGAAAGCCAATTACACTGCGCCGGTCTTGGAGGTGCCATGCAATGAAAGCGCGTGTTCAGACATGCGGGTTGCCAGTTGGCAGGCTGATAGCTGCGCCATTGAACGCGCATCAAACGCAATCTGCCGTGGGCAGCCTATCCGGATGACCAGATACACCCTTCCTATTGTGATCGCCACGCTTCTGGTGGCCTTCTGGTTCAGTCCGAATGTGCAAGAAATTGGCGCTGGGATCGCGATCTTTCTGTTCGGGATGCTGATGCTAGAGGACGGCTTCAAGCTGTTTGGTGGCGGCATGCTGGAACGACTTCTGGAGCGCGCGACACGCGCGACGCCCCGTGCCATTCTCTTCGGGTTCGCCGCAACATCCCTGTTGCAGTCAAGCTCTCTTGTGTCCGTCATCACAATATCTTTTCTCAGCGCGGGGTTGATCACTTTGCTGGGTGGCGTCGGGATCATCTTTGGCGCGAACATCGGCACGACCACCGGAGCATGGCTTGTGGCGGGCCTCGGGCTCAAGGTCAACATAGCCGCCTATGCCATGCCGATCATCGCGCTCAGCATCGTGCTTGTCTTTCAGAAGGCCAAGCAGTTACGGGGCATCGGGTATGCGCTGGCGGGTCTTGGATTCCTGTTCTTGGGTATCCATCACATGAAAGAAGGGTTTGACGCGTTCAAGGACCATATCGACCTGACCCGCTTTGCGCTGACCGGCTTGATCGGCCTGTTCGTCTATACGTTGATCGGCACTGTTGCGACAGTGGTGATGCAGTCCAGCCATGCAACGATGGTCCTGATCCTGACAGGACTCTCTGCGGGACAAATCAGCTATGAGAACGCCTTGGCCATAGCGATTGGTGCCAATATTGGCACGACAGTCACAGCGATCATCGGCGCGTTCGGAGCAAATTTCCAAGGCAGGCGTCTGGCGCTTGCCCATCTTATCTTCAACGCAGTCACTGCCGGATTCGCCTTGGCTTTCATCGCGCCGTTGCGGGACGCTGTTGATGCAATCAGCGGCATGTTGGGAATTGCGGCTGGCGACTATGCGATGAAACTGGCCGTCTTTCACACAGTCTTCAACGTGATTGGGGTGGCGTTGATGCTTCCCTTCCTCAAAAGGCTTATCGTTTTTCTCGAGCGCCGCATCATAGAACCCTTGCCTGATGTCAGTCGCCCTCGCTATCTGAACGAGGCAGTCGACGCGTTCCCGCAAACGCTGGAGATCGCGCTCAACAAGGAAGTGCATCACCTTTATGAAAATGCAGCCGAGTTGATCCTTCACGGCCTGAACCTGCACCGCAATGAGATTTTTGCGACCGATGACATCGCGGGTACGGTCCGCAAGAGCCGGACGCCACGTGACGTGGACATCGCAGAGGCCTATGAAAGCCGCGTAAAGACACTCTATTCGGCAATCGTCGCCTTTGCTACGCGGGCCGGTGACAAAAGGCTACCTGCCGAGATTGCCAGCCGTGTCTACGCCCTGCGCGATGTTTCCAGCGACATCGTGAAGGCGGTGAAATCGGTCAAGCATCTGCGCAAGAACATCCTGCGCTACACGACCCGCCCGCAAGGGACGGTGACAGAACTCTACGATGGCCTGCGCACTGAAATCGCGCGGATCGCGGTCGAGATCAGAAAACTCGAACAAGCCGCACCCGAAGACCGGAGCGCCCTTTGGCTGGATCAGGAAAGTGCCCAGATCGAAGATGCCTCGCGCACAACAACAGACCGCGTTGACACACTTATTCGCGCTGGCACCCTGAGCCCTGAAGCAGCAACGTCATTCATGAACGATTCCGCCTACGCCTACAGCGCGATGCGCGACCTGATCTCAGCGGCGCGGCGCTACTACATTGAACGGGATACATCCATGGCCGAGGTCGAGCACCTGCTATCGCTTGACGAAGAAGAATTGAAAGAAACGGTATCTGACAAGACCGTTACGGAAACGTCATGAAGCGCTTTTATGATTCTACCCCGAAGCGTTGATCGGAGAAACACAAATGGGTCTTGAGAAGCTGGCCGCAAAAGTGGTGGACTACAATGCTCGCCTTGAAAGGGGCGAAGCCAGCAAGATCAAGCCCGACGATGTTGGAAAGGTCTTGGGAAAGCTCAAGAAGAAAGCGGTTGAACTCGAAGCAGAGATCGCTGCTGCCCCTGCAGAGGACAAAAAAGCCCGATTGCAAAAGAAGCTCAAAGTCGCACAGGCACATATCGAGCGGGCGGAGTGGTTGCTGGAAAACCTCGACTAGCCAAAGGATTCCAACACACAAAAAACGCAGGCTGCGGGTTCTTTTGTGCCGTTCCATTCGATGGTAGGCACGGAGCGAAAATGACACGCGCGCCGCAAACGATCCTTCCGACTGTCTCTAGCCAGTTCATTGACGATTGGCTGGCTGCGTTGCGTTCGTTGTGCTCGGACCCGCAAATGCATTCCTTGCTGCAACGATCAGGGCTGGTCGCCGAAGGCGCGCTTCCGCATGGCCGCGTCACGCTGGACCAGATCGTGTGTCTCTACCAACTTGCTGCGGTCGAAACCGGCGACGAGATGATGGGGCTCTGGAGCAGACCAATCCGGCCAAGAGCCCTGCAGCATCTGCTGACATCGGTACGTGAAGCGACAAGCCTGCCATCAGCACTCTATCGGTTTTCGACATTCTGGAACCTCTTGCTGGATGATTTTGAGGTCGCGCTGGCCGAAACTGAACAGGTCTTGACCCTTGCGTTGAACCCGCGGCACAGTGCGCAGGTTCAACCTTTCGGGCACATGCTGATCCTCAAGCTTGCCCATGGACTTATGTCTTGGCTTGCCGGACACGAAGTGCCGGTCCAAGGCGTCAGCTTCGCTTTCGAACGCCCCGCATTTGACGAAGATTACGCCGTGATCTTTCCCGCCCCGTTGCGGTTTGGCGCGCCTGCGACAGCAATATCTTTCGATCAAAATATGCTGGGGCCGGTCGAGGCACGTACCACATCCGACCTTGATCGTTTTCTAAAGAACGCACCACGCGACTGGATTTTCACAAGATCGCAGGAACACACCCAGTCGCTCAGGGTGCGGACCTTTCTCAGTCAGAATCCATGGGAGAAGGCGACCCTGACGCAAGCCGCGCGCGCCATGCACATGACCTCACGCACTCTGATCCGCAGACTGGAAAACGATGGGACATCCTTTCAGGCCATCAAGGATGCCTTGCGCCGGGACATCGCAATTCGCGACCTGCAAGCAGGGCGCAAAAGCATTGAAGCTATCGCACATGACGTTGGGTTCTCGTCTGCGGCAAATTTCCATCGCGCTTTTCAGCGCTGGACGGGAAGCACTCCAAGCTCTTATCGCCGCACCTAGCCGTGGCCTTGCGATTTTTGTCACTTTCGGAAAATGACTTGTCACCCCATGAGATAGAGCAATCCGAAAAATCCTTTAAATAATTCGATATTTGGATGCTCTGGAGGGACGCTGCTTCGATAGCCCCCAGCCTACACCTCATGGGAGTTGGCGGTTTCAGAGAATATCCCGACCTAGAAGGAAGCTCTCATGACCGACAAACTGGCATCAATTCTGGACGCAGCGCGCGCGCACGCGCAGAACGTCATCCTGCCCAATGTAGATACATGGAACGCCACGGCAAAGTGGCCGCGTGATGCGTCCGATTTGGCCGGAGCCGCAGGCCTGACCGGGCTATACGCCCCCGAAGAGTTCGGCGGACAAGGCCTGCCTTTGTCGGAGGGCATTCAGGTTTACGAACAGCTGGGGCAAGGAGATGGGGCCTATGCATTTGCCCTGTCGATGCACAATATCTGTACATTCGCCGGTTGCGGCTATGGAACCGATGCATTCAAACAAGCGTGGGCGCGCGACCTGACCTCGGGGCGCAAGCTGGCAAACTTTGCCCTGACCGAACCACAGTCAGGCTCTGATCCGATGCAGATGTACACCCGCGCTGTCATAAATGATGACGGCACATGGACGATCAGCGGATCGAAGGCGTGGGTTAGCCTTGCAACCGAGGCGGATGTCTATTTCACCGTTGTCAAAACGAGCGACACGCCAGGCCACAAGGACATGGCAATGATCGCCATTCCCGCCGACAACCCCGGTCTGAGCTTTGGGCCGCTTTATGAAACGGCTTCCTATAACTTCCTGCCAATGTCAGAGATGTATCTCGACAAGGTCGTGGTCAGCGAAGACAACATCATCCTACCCGTAGGTCAGGGTTTGCAGGGGTCTTTGATGGCGATCGACATTGCACGCGTCTCGATTGCATCGGGCTGCTGCGGGTTGATGCAGTCAGCGTTGGATACCGCACTCTCATATGCCAAGAACCGCAAGATGTTTGGGGGCAAGAACCTTGAACTTGATGGCATCCAGTGGATGCTGGGAGAGGTCGCAACAGATCTTGAAGCCTCGCGCCTTCTGTATCGGAAAGCAGCAGAGGCGCTGGGCACGCCGGATGGCCCCTTGATGGCGGCCCACGCAAAGCGGTTCGTGCCAGATGCCGCCTTGAAAGCTGCAAATACCTGTACGCAGGTTTTAGGGGGCATGGGACTTCTGGCACCCTACGGCCTTGATCGCCTATCGCGCCTTGCGCAAATGCTGCGTATCGTGGACGGCACAACAGAGATCAGTCGGGTCGTCATCGGGCGCGCTTTGCAGAAACGCGCAGCAACTTTGCCCGATCTGCCGGTGCCCAAAGGGTTTGGTGAGGCAAACAGCTAGGCCAAGGCCCGCCCTAAAGCGCAGTCAGCTGTCCGTGCCCGGAACCAGCGACCGCTTGCCGATCTGGGCAAGTGTGATGCTGGTTTCGTTTTTCAGCACCGACCAGAGCTCGCCCAACCCGTCCTCGCCGCCTGCAGCGATAGCAAATTGCAGGATACGGCCGAAGAAGGTGAAGTCTGCGCCCTGCGCGTAAGCTTTCACCACGTCTTCGCCACTGCGCAGCCCCGTATCGTAGAACAGCGGGTAAGCGGGACCAAGCGCTTCCCTTATCCCCGCCAGTGCCAAAATCGGAGGTGGCGCGCTGTCGAGTTGGCGTGAACCGTGACTCGACACCTGAATCGCATCCACCCCAGCCGCTTTCAGCGCAAGGGAATCGGCGACATCAAGAACACCCTTTACCACCAACTTACCCGGCCACATGTCCCGCAAGCGGGCCAGCGTATCCCAATCCGCACGGGCGCGGCTTTCGGTGCGGTCAAAGTCATAGCCGTCCATCTCGAAGTTCGCCATTTGCGGCTTGCCCGCGTAGAGCGATGACAGCGACCAGCGGGGGTGCAAAGCGAAGTCGATAAATTGCTTGGGGCCGATTTTGAAGGGCATGGTGAAGCCGTGGCGCAATTCTCGCGGACGGCGGCCGACCTCGGCCACATCAACCGTCAGAACAATGGTTTCATATCCGGCAGCCTTGGCCCGTTCGACCAGTTTGAATGTGCCGGTGCCGTCGCCGCTGAAGTAAAGCTGGAACCATGCATACCCTTCGGCCGCTTCGATCAGAGGCTCCATCGCAGTTGAGGCGACCGTCGAGACCCCCAGCGGCACATTCTCGCGCGCAGCCAGACGCGCTAGCATCAGATCCGCGCCGGGCCCCGAGAGGTTGCACATGCCCATCGGGCTGATCCCGAAGGGGGCTTTTGTCGGCTTGCCCCACAAAGGGACAGAGAGCGAACGTTCACTCACATCGCGCAAGATGCGCGGACGCAGTTCCAGATTGTCAAAGGCCGCACGATTGCGCGCGGCCCCTGTTTCGGTGCCAGCAGCACCGTCGATATAATCAAAGACCATCCAGGGAAGGCGTTTGCGTGCCAGTCGGCGCGCGTCCTCGCTTGAATGGATCTTTCCCATCTTAGCTTGCTACGGCTTTCATGAAGCGATCACGGATCACGACCGGGTCCATGGTGATGACAGGCAGCTTGATGTTGCCGCT
>CAZTKF010000031.1:0-27980 GCA_964614205.1 uncultured Loktanella sp.
GCGTCCTGACCGGTCAGGCCGTCAACGACGAGCAGCGTTTCGCGCGGGTTGGCCACATCGCGTACGGCGGCTGCCTGCGCAATCAGGTCCTGATCGATGTGCAGACGCCCTGCAGTGTCGAGCATGTAGACATCATAACCACCAAGACTGGCCTGCGTCTTTGCGCGTTTCGCAATCGCGACGGGGTCTTCGCCTTTGACAATGGGCAATGTGTCTACGCCGATCTGCCCCCCCAGAATCGCCAGCTGTTCCATCGCAGCAGGGCGGTTGGTGTCAAGCGATGCCATGAGCACGCGCTTGCCTTCGCGCTCTTTCAGCCGCTTGGCCAACTTGGCGGTCGTTGTGGTCTTACCCGAACCCTGCAAACCCACCATCAGGATCGGTGCAGGCGGGTTGTCGATTTTCAGCGCGCCGGGGTCGGCGTCGCCGGTCAGCACGTGTTTCAGCTCATCATGGACAATTTTGACAACTTGCTGGCCCGGCGTGATCGATTTGGTCACCGCCTGGCCAGTGGCCTTGTCCTGCACCGCCTTGATGAAATCACGTGCGACGGGCAGCGACACGTCGGCCTCAAGCAGGGCCACACGCACTTCGCGAAGCGCGGTTTTAACGTCATCATCCGTCAGCGCACCCTGCTTGGTCAGCTTGTCAAAGACACCGGATAGGCGTTCGGATAGATTTTCAAACATCGGCCAAGGCCCTCGTCTCGTTTCGGTTGCTTTGCGTATATAAGAACGCAAGGCGAAAAGCAGTAGCGCCCCCGTGGGCGCGACGCGCTGACGGAGGGCGATCCCCTGATCACGGGGACCGGAAAGCTGCCGCTATCCGGGTGTTGCGCCCGTTTACGCCTGTGCATGCTGCGAGTCAATATCTCGGGCGTACCTTGCGCTGGCCGAATGCGGGGCTGGCCAGCGTTGGCCCCGCGCCTGACCGCCGCACGGTAGCGGTCGCCCGTCCCGCTTGGGTATTCGCATCGGCTATCATCACTTTTTGCGGCATTTCCGCCCTCTATTGCCCGCTGCACCTTGCGTTTCCGAACGATATAGCCAAATCCTTGCGTTCTATGTTTGTCAGCGCACAGGTTTGCCTATGGATAACTGGGATGAGATCAGGACCGCCTATCAGGTCGCCCGCAAGGGTACGGTCAGTGGCGCCGCGGAGGAGTTGGGCGTGCACCATGCTACGGTGATCCGCCATATCGATGCGCTAGAGCAACGTTTGGGTGTCAAACTGTTTCAGCGTCATGCGCGGGGATATACGCCCACAGAAGCCGGGCAGGATTTGCTACAGGTCGCGCAGGCCACCGATGACCAGTTCACACAGCTTGCAGGCCGGATCAAAGGGCAGGGTGAAGGTGTGTCCGGCGATCTGGTCGTGACCTCTTTGGCCATGGCATCACGGATATTGACGCCAATTCTGGTGGATTTTCAGGTCGAAAATCCCGAGGTCAGGGTACGCTACCGGACAGGAGACCGCTTGTTTCGTCTTGAGTATGGCGAGGCACATGTGGCCATCCGTGCGGGCACGATGCCCGAAGAACCGGACAACGTGGTCCAACCCTTCATGCAGCAGCACATGGCGCTAGTGGCGTCAGAGGCATACATTTCCCGGCACGGCCTGCCAAAAGATGAAGCTGATCTGCAAAACCACTTCTTTGTCACCCATGATGATGACACCAACCGGGCGCCCTTTGCCCGATGGCTGCGCCAAGTCGTGACGGAAGATCGTTTTACCTATCGCGCAACCGACAACCGGAACATGCAAGATGCAATCGTTGCCGGTGCCGGGATCGGTTTTGTGGTGGCCCAAGCGCTGCGATCCCACCCCGAGTTGACCGAGGTCATTGCACGGCGCGAGGAGTGGTCTGCCCCGCTCTGGATTGTCACGCATGTCGATTTGCATCGCACAACGAAAGTACAGTCATTCCTGCGTTTCCTTAAGGATCGCATCAAGTCGCTCGAGTGTTGATGACGGGGCCACGCGCCGGACATCTGGCGATGCTTGGTTTTTCCATGCTGGTTGCGGGGTCTTTTGCTTTGGGGTCGCTTGCAGCCAACGAGATCGCACCGATTGCGTTGAACGCAGTGCGGTTCTGGATCGCAGCAGCCATTCTTGGTGCGGTTGCCTTTGCGCGGTCGGGAATTTCACGCACAGGTCTTGTCGCACCGTGGCGCTATGTGCTGCTGGCGGTTTTCCTGACAACCTATTTCGTCTTGATGTTCGAGGGCCTCAAAACAGCCCCGCCGGTCAGCGCTGCGGCAATCTTTACGCTGACACCGATCATGACTGCGGGTTTTGCCTGGCTATTGTTGCGGCAAGTGCTGACACAACGGATGGCGCTTGCGCTGCTGATTGGCGCGCTCGGGGCGATATGGGTGATCTTTCGCGCTGATATGGCTGCGGTCCTGCGGTTCGAGGTGGGACGCGGCGAAATGACTTATTTCCTGGGTTGCGTGGCGCACGCCGTCTACACGCCGATGGTGCGCAAGTTGAACCGTGGCGAAAACGCGGTTTTGTTTTCCTTTGGTGTCTTGGTGGCGGGGTCATGCCTGCTGACGATCTGGGGTTGGCATGAACTGACCGCGACGGATTGGGCGGCCTTGCCGGGGATCGTCTGGATCACGATCCTTTACACAGCTGTCTTCGCCAGCGCGCTTTCTGTCGTTCTTATCCAATTCGCGGCGCTGCGACTGCCGAGTTCAAAGGTCATGGCCTATACATACCTGATCCCGTCATGGGTCATTTTGTGGGAACTGGCATTGGGTGGTGTGCCGCCCCCTGCACTGGTACTGGCGGGGCTGTTGCTGACGATCACAGCGTTGGTGCTCTTGCTGTGCGACGATTAGACAAAGGCGGATCAGGGTTCATCCGGCGTGCCGAGTTCCTGCGCAAGAAAGTTTTCGAACGCATCCAGATCAATGGCGTCCATCTGGCCGAATGCCTGCATCCAGACCGAGGCTTCGCGCAATGCATCTGGTTCAAGTTTGCACCATTTCACCCGTCCACGCTTTTCCTGCGATATCAAACCGGCGGCCGTCAGTACTCCAAGATGTTTGGAAATTGCAGCAAGTGATGTAGCGAAAGGTTCCGCTACATCTGTGACGGCCATATCGTCTTCCAACAGCATCGCAAGGATCGCGCGGCGCGTAGGGTCGGCGAGGGCCGAAAAAGTCTGGTCAAGTTGCGTGGTCATTAAGGCGATTAAGCGGGTCGCCCTGGAAACGTCAACCATTTGGTTGAATATTACTTTGCGCAAGTCATGGGCGCATGGCTTTGAAATACACGCAGTCGAGTAAATCTAAGTAACTGTTTTTGTTTTGAAAGTTGAGACATTCCAGTCTCTTGACTCTGTTGCCCCCTGAACTTAGACCATCGACAACCTTCCGATGGGTACACACCGATGTCTGATCGCCAAGACGCTGACCGCCTCAAGGCACTTGAAGCGAAGATTGCGGCGCTCAAAGAGCCGGCTGAGGTAAAGGACCACTCAGAAGAACACTATTCGCAGGCGCAGCTTGCATGGCGGATGGTAATCGAGCTTGTGTCCGGTCTGGGGATCGGATTTGGCATTGGATACGGGTTGGATACCCTTTTGGGTACAACTCCGATTTTTCTGGTGCTGTTCATATTTTTTGGCCTCGCGGCGGGTGTACTCACCATGATGCGGTCGGCCAAAGAGGTGCAAAGAAAGCAGCTTGAAGCTGCGGAAGAAAAGGGTGACGCAAGTGGCGACTGAAGAACATTCCGAAGGTGGTCTGGTTTTCCATCCGCTGGACCAGTTTATCGTCAAGCCGTTGTTCGGTGACGGACCGGTTCATTGGTATACGCCAACGAATGTGACCCTTTGGATGGGTATCGCGCTGCTTGCCATTCTGGCGGTCTTCGTTCTGGGCAGCCGCGGCCGTGCGGTTATCCCAACCCGGCTTCAGTCTGTGGGAGAACTGATCTACGGCTTTATCTACAAGATGGTGGAAGATGTCACTGGTAAGGACGGGGTGAAGTATTTCCCCTACATCATGACGTTGTTCCTGTTCATCCTGTTTGCCAACTATCTCGCGCTGATCCCAATGTCGTATTCGCCCACGTCCATGATTGCGGTCACGGCGGTGCTTGGTTTTGGCGTGTTCATCTGCGTGACTATCCTTGGTTTCGTCAAGAACGGACCTGCATTCCTTGGGTTGTTCTGGATGTCCGACGCTCCGGCGATCCTGCGTCCGATCATTGCGGTGATCGAAGTCATTTCCTACTTCGTTCGCCCTGTCAGCCACTCCATTCGTTTGGCAGGCAACATCATGGCGGGTCACGCTGTTCTGAAAGTGTTTGCTGGCTTCGCAGCCCTGACACTGGTCAGCCCCGTTGCCATCTTCGGCATCGTCGCAATCTACGGTCTTGAGGTCCTTGTGGCCGGTATTCAGGCCTATGTTTTCACTATTCTGACGTGCGTTTATCTGAAAGACGCGCTTCACCCGGCACACTAACAACGGCGGGATTTTCCCACCTCTCAATCAACTTCCAATCGTAAGGAGAATTCACATGGAAGGCGAACTCGCACACATCGGCGCTGGTCTGGCTGCAATCGGTTCCGGCGCTGCCGCAATCGGTGTTGGTACAGTTGCAGGCAACTACCTCGCAGGCGCACTGCGCAACCCATCTGCTGCTGCTGGTCAGACAGCAACACTGTTCATCGGTCTGGCATTCGCCGAAGCTCTGGGGATCTTTGCATTCCTCGTGTCGCTTCTGCTGATGTTCGCTGTTTAAGAACACGACCCATATCCTTACGGCTGACTGACGCGAGACATTTGCGTCAGTCGGTAAAACATCAAGGTATTCGGGGGCCATCATGGCAACAGAAACACACGACGCCGCAGGAGTCTGCGTTGATGCAGGGGGGTCCGCCCTTGGCATGCCGCAGCTATGCGCCGATTGGATGCCAAACCAGATTTTCTGGCTGCTTGTTACGCTGATTGCGATCTATTTTGTGATGTCACGCATCGCGCTGCCCCGCATTGCTGCGGTTCTGGCTGAACGGTCTGGCACAATCACGAATGATATTGCTGCAGCGGAAGAGCTTAAAAACAAAGCCGCTGAAGCAGAAGCTGCCTATGATCAGGCGCTTTTGGACGCCCGTGCAGAGGCCCACAGAATTGTGGCCGAAGCCAAGGCAGAAATTCAGGCGGAACTGGATGTCGAGTTGCAAAAGGCCGACGCCCAGATCGCGGCCAAGACGGCCGAAAGCGAAGCAGCGATTGCCGAGATTCGCGCCGGTGCAGTCAAAAGCGTTACAGAAGTCGCCAAGGATACAGCCAAGGAACTGGTTGCAGCCATGGGCGGGACTGTAGATGCAAAGACCATCACCGCGGCGGTGACGGCCCGGATGAAAGGGTAAGACTATGAGACTGATGCTCACATCCCTTCTCGCCCTTGCCGCAAGCCCTGCGCTGGCTGCGGGTGACAAGTCGTTCTTTTCACTCGCGAACACCGACTTTGTTGTCTCTGTCGCCTTTCTGATCTTCGTGGGCATCCTGCTTTATTTCAAGGTCCCAGGCCTTGTCGGTGGCATGCTGGACAAACGCGCTGACAGCATCAAGTCAGAGTTGGATGAAGCCAAGGCACTGCGCGAGGAAGCACAATCGCTGCTGGCAACTTACGAGCGCAAACAGAAAGAAGTGCAAGAACAATCCGCGCGCATCGTTGCTGCCGCCAAGGAAGAAGCGACGAACGCAGCGAACGCTGCCAAGGCAGATATCGCAAAGTCGATCACGCGCCGCCTTGCTGCTGCTGAAGAGCAGATCGCCAACGCCGAGGCGTCTGCTGTCAAAGAAGTACGGGATCAGGCCATTGCAGTTGCGGTTGGCGCTGCAAAGGACGTGATTGCCAAGCAGATGGACGCAAAGTCTGCCGGCGCACTGATTGACGACTCGATTGCGACGGTAGCGGAAAAGCTGCACTAAACTGTGCCCCATACCAGATTTCAAAGCCCGGTTGCCTGCGTGCAGCCGGGCTTTTTCGTTGACAGATGCGGGGTGGTCTTTGACACTGAGATGCGGGGCGAAGAGCAGGAGTTTTGACGATGCCTAGCCTCCGGCTTGGGATATGGGCCACGGCGACGTATTCTGCGCTTATTGCGTTCGCGACGTACTATCTTTTCCATCTTCAGAACCTGCCATCGGATCTGCGAGGCGTCATGATTGCGATCTTGCCGGTCCAGTTGAGTGCTGTTGCCTTTTGCGTTCTCGTCATCATCACTCGCACGGGATGGCGCGCGGCTGGACTTGGCCGGATACGCTGGTCCGGCTTGATCTGGTTCCTACCCGCATGGGCAGTCCTTATTTTCATGGGGTTGGGCATCGCAGAGACCGTCACGCAGCAGGACCTTGCGTCGCTGGGTAGATATGGCTTTGCCTTATTGGCCGTCACAACACTTCTGATCGCTTTTGGCGAAGAGGTGATATTCCGAGGTTTCTTGCTGCGCGGGGCCATGAGGCGCCTTTCGATCCCTTCCGCGATGCTCCTGAGTACCGTGCTTTTCGGACTCTTTCATTTGGTGAACGGCTTGGCGGGTCAAGGCGCGGTCGAGACATCGCAACAGGTTCTGTTTGCGGTGATCGTTGGTTTCTTTCTGGCGCCAATTGCTGTGCGCCTGGGCAGTCTTTGGCCACTGATCATCTGGCATTGGTTCTGGAACATTGCCGTGATCCTCGGGCAGACTGCCGGCTTGCTGCACCCTCTCACGCTGGTCGGGATTGCCGTTCAGGCCATTGTGTCAATCTGGCTGTGGGCTGATCTTGCACGGCATCGCCGTCCGCGCTAGCGACGGACCTCATGTTCAAGTCGTTTTTGCGCAAAAACCTCGTTGCGATCGGATTTTTGCTGGTCTGACAACGCATTCTCGACAAAATCGAGGTGCGCCTCAACGGCCTTGCGCGCACCTTCTGGATCGCGGTTTTGCAGCGCCTGATTGATAACCCTGTGTTGGTCCAGCAACGTGTCGCGGGTCGTCCGTTGCTTGAACATGATTGTGCGATTGTAGAAGACGCCTTCGCGCAACAGTTCATACATCGAACGCATCATGTGCAGCATGATGATGTTATGGCTGGCTTCGATGATGGACAGGTGAAAGTCGGCGTCAAGATGTGCTTCGTCTGCAGGGTTCCGCTTCTGATGGGCCGCTTCCATCTTTTCAAAGATCGTATTGATCACCTTGAGGTCGGTGTCGCTGGCCAGTCGTGCTGCGCGTTCTGCCGCCAGACCTTCCATGTCACGGCGGAAGCTGATGTAGTCAAAAACAGCTTCGTCATGTGTCGAAAAGAGTGTGATGAGTGCCGGTGCAAAGGCGGACCCAAGGACATCAGCAACGTAGACACCGGCCCCGGCCTTGGATGTCAGCAACCCGCGATCCTGCAAATCAGCAAGGGCTTCGCGCAAGGAAGGGCGCGACACACTCATGCGTTCGCTCAGTTCCCGTTCGGATGGCAGTCTTTCACCCGGGCGCAGGATACCGCGCAGGATCAATCCCTCGATCTGGCGGATCACACCGTGAGAGAGTTTTTCTTGCTGGACGGGTTCAAATGGCATGTGATCAATCGCGTTGTATTGGTCAAATGATATGACCAAAACTGACTTGCTACAACAGAAAAGGGGCTGCGTTTCTGCAGCCCCTTTAGTCTTGTGTGTGGATAAAAGCCTTAGTTCGGCGTGATCACAATCTCGACCCGGCGGTTCATCTGACGGCCGGCTGCGTTCAGGTTGGACGCAATCGGATTGTTCTCGCCTGCGCCGATCGCGCGGATGCGGCTTGGCGATACACCGCCGCCGATCAGGATGGATGAAACAGCCTGCGCGCGGCGCTCTGACAGCCCTTGGTTAAACGACGCATCGCCCACATTGTCGGTATGGCCGATCACGTTCACTGTCGTGTTCGGATATTGGTTGAGAGAGTTTGCAACGATCCGCAACTCGTTCTGGGACACAGCAGAAACCTGTGTGCTGTTGGTCGCAAACAACAGATCCTGGCTCAGGACAACCACAAGGTTGTTGCCATTGTTGGACACGCCCACATCGCTGCGCAATGCACGGCGCAGCTCTTCGGCCTGGCGGTCAAGCGAATTGCCAACTCCGGCACCTACGCCTGCGCCCAATGCCGCACCAATCAGGGCGGCTTGGTTGCGTTCACGCACCGTTCCGTCGTTGTTGGTGAGCGCGCCAAGCAATGCGCCCGCTCCTGCACCAATCAGGGCACCTTGCTGCGTGTTTTGCATCTGGTTCGGGCCTGCCGGATCGCATGCGGCCACAAATGTCAGTGACGCTGCCGCCATCACAAGGGGGAATTTCGTAAGTTTCATGGTCATGGTTCCATTTAATATGGGCGCGCATGATGCGCCTGTTTCATGAGGCAGCTTATGCCGATTTTTCGGATGATATCCAATATCGCCCCAGAGACCAGCAGGGTTTTGCCTATTCTAGGGCGTTTCCCTCTCTGTATCGGACCGCGCAGATTCCCACGCCAACATCGCGCGCTTGACAGGCAGGCCCCAGTGATAGCCGCCAAGTGCGCCTGACTTTCGCAGCGCCCTATGGCAGGGAATCAGCCAACTGACCGGGTTGCGCCCGACAGCGGTGCCGACAGCGCGGACGGCTTTGGGGTTGCCGATGGCTTGTGCGATTTCAGAATAGGTCGTCACGTGGCCCGAAGGGATGGTCAGCAGGGCCTCCCACACCTTTAGCTGGAACGGGGCGCCGATCATGTGCAATTTGGTTTCACCCGTCATGCCTAACGCAGCTTCGGCCCATGGGCGCAATGCTTCGGGGTTTTCCACAAAACGCGCTTTGGGCCAGCGCGATTTGAGGTCGGCCATCGCGGGCTCTGGGCCGGCCTCAGAGGCAAAAGCAAGGCCGCAGATTCCCCTTTCTGTTCCCATGACCAAAGCGGGACCGAAATAGCTTTCAAACCAGCCCCAACAGATGTCAAGATCTGCCCCGTCACGGGCATAGTCGCCCGGGCTCATGGCTTCCCAGCGTACAAATAGATCATGCAGTCGCCCGCTGCCCGACAAGCCGACCGCTTGGGCCGTTTCCAGAGTCGTGAAACGGTCGCGCAAGAGTGTCTTGGCGTGACCCAAGGTCAGGTATTGCTGGTAGCGTTTGGGCGACACACCCACCCATGAAGTAAAGAGCCGCTGAAAATGCGCCGGACTCATATTCATTGTGGCCGCCAGATCGGTCAGGGTCTGCGGTTCGTCGCCAGCAGCGTCGATTGCCGCGATCGCGCGACGCATGACGTGGTAGTGATAGGTGTGTGACTGTTCCATGCCGTTCAAACTAAGGACATCGCTACTCCAGTACGACCCGAAAATTGCGCATCCGACGCTTGCCCCGTCACGGGCATCGGGGCATACGGGTGCACATGGTCAAACAACTTGATTATCATACCATCCGCGCCATCTTTGAGCGGTTTCACGCAGCAGAGCCTGAACCCAAGGGCGAGCTTGAGCATGTGAATGTGTATACACTTGTCGTGGCAGTCGCGCTGTCGGCGCAGGCAACCGATGCTGGCGTGAACAAGGCGACGCGCGCACTGTTCAAGATCGCCGATACCCCGCAGAAGATGCTTGATCTGGGCCTGGAAGGGCTGACCGAACATATCAAGACAATCGGCCTTTTCCGCCAGAAGGCCAAGAACGTCATCAAGATGAGCCAGATACTTGTCGATGAGTATGATGGCATCGTTCCCAATTCGCGTGCCGCGCTGCAATCCTTGCCCGGTGTCGGGCGCAAGACGGCCAATGTCGTGCTGAACATGTGGTGGGGAATGCCTGCCCAAGCCGTGGACACACATATCTTCCGCTTCGGGAACCGCAGTGGTGTGGCCGTGGGCAAGACTGTCGATGCCGTCGAGCGCGCGATCGAGGATAATATCCCCGCAGATTTCCAGCGCCACGCCCATCACTGGATGATCCTGCATGGCCGCTACACCTGTGTCGCACGAAAACCGAAATGCGCGGCCTGTCTGATCCGCGATCTCTGTCAATTTGAGGAAAAGAACCTATGAAGAAGTATCAGGTTGTGGGCATCGGTAATGCGATGGTCGATGTCTTGGCGCGGGCCGATGATGCCTTTCTGACAGAGGCCGGCGTTGAAAAGGGGGTCATGCAACTGATCAACATGAACCGCGCGGTCGATCTTTATGCACGTGTTGGCCCCGCCAAGGAAATCAGTGGCGGATCGGCGGCCAATACGATTGCAGGTATTGCCCAACTGGGGGGGCGCACTGCCTATGTGGGCAAGGTCAAGGATGACCAGTTGGGTCAGATTTTTGCCCATGACCTGCGCGCGCAGGGCGCAACCTATGAAACCCTGATGGCCCCCAAGACCGAAGAGGCCGAAACCGGACGTTGCATCGTGATCGTGACACCTGACGGGGAACGGTCAATGAATACATATCTGGGTGTGACCGAGTTCCTGTCGCCCGAAGACATTCGCGAAGACCAGATGGCCGAGGCCGAATGGATCTACCTTGAAGGCTATCGCTTTGACGGACCTGACAGTCATGCTGCCTTTGCCAAGGCCGTGACCGCCTGCAAAGGGGCAGGGGGCCGCGTGTCCTTGACGCTCTCGGACCCTTTCTGCATTGACCGCCACCGCGATGCCTTCCGCGACATGATCCGCAACCATGTGGATCTGCTCTTCTGCAACCGTGCCGAGATGGGCGCGATGTATCAGACCGTTGACTTCGAGGGCGCCTTGGCACAAGCCGCGGCCGAGGTGGACATTGTGGCCTGCACCGATAGTGAAAACGGCGTCTATGTGCTTGCTGGCGGGCAGCGCTGGCATGTACCGGCAGTGCCCACCGATATTGTTGACGCAACCGGTGCCGGCGATCTTTTCGCAGGGGCGTTCCTTTGGGGTTTAACCAACGGGTATGATCTGGAAACCTGCGCCAAGATGGGCAATCTTGCCGCGTCAGAGGTGATCAGCCATATCGGCGCCCGGCCCGAGGCGGATCTCAAGACACTGTTTGCCGCGCAGGGACTGCTTTGAGCCAGAGCGCATCGAGCGCATCAATGGCGTCGGTGTCAAAGCGGCTTTCTTCCTTCCAATATTTGCCCGACGGCACATAATACGCGAGGCGGGCCTCTTCGGCCAAAGCCGCATCGACGAGATCATCGTCCATTTCTGATGGTCTGGCATCGGCTGCCCCTTGGCGCGTTGCACGGGGAAAGACCAAACGGCTTTCGTCCGCTGACAGGTTGACCATTGCGCAGTTCTGCCGTGCTGCAAGCGCCATCAGACGCGCCGATTTTGCCTCGAGCGACCGCAGGCTGATATCCGCGCGCAAGGGGTCGGCGCTCCCCTTGCCATAGAAATGGGTCTTCTTGGCCCCGCCATAGACCATATCGCATCCTAGCAAGGCAATGACGCGCGGCTTTAGTGCAGCCAGCGCCCAGTATGACGCGGTAAAGGCCATGGTGCCTCCGGCATAGACAAAACCGCCGAGTGTATTCTGGAGCGGCACATACTGCGCGGCACGGACAACCCGTTGATGTGAAGCCATATCAACCGGCATCCGTTCCACCGGAAAATCATCAGGGTGGATCAGATCATCCCAATCCGGGCGGACCGCCCATGCGTTGTTGATCGCCACAATACGATCAAACGGTTCCCGCGGCCATGCGCGGCAGTCTATAACATTCGGGCCACTGCCCAGTATCAGAACAACAGACATGTGACGAACTCCTTCGTCTTTGTGATCAAGCAGTTAGGATTATTCCCCCGCCTGTCGAGCGGTCCCTTCTCATGTTCTGAAATACCTTCGGGGGTGAGGCCCACCGGGCCGAGGGGGCGGACAGCCCCCTGACCCGGGCGCCAAAGGCGCAAAACCTAGCCTAGCTTGGCATGAACCTCATCAAGATCGATCTCGCCGACGGGCATCTTGTTTGCCGGGTTCTCGAAATCATATTTGAAGATCCGGAAATCCTTTTTGTAGATTTCATAGACGATATGCATCGACAGGTCGTCAAAGTAATCTTCAACCGGATGCGCACGTTTGGGTCCATGCCCTTCGCTTTCATTAAAGCGGGGGATTTGGGCCAGGTCGACCGGGTGCTTGGTATCAATATGATCCAGAACGTCCTGCATCCCGTCGTTGAATTTTTCTGTCCAGAAAATATTGTCGTAGCGCCCGCCATTCACGATGAATGTTGCGATATGGCCGGACATGGCCGACCAGTGAATGTCAGGTTCCATCGGACGGCGCCAGCGGATGGTGTCGCGGGCAAAAAGCAAGAAGCGACGAAAGCTCCTGATCTGATCGAATTCAAAGCCGCTTGCGGGATCGCCCACTTCAATACCGTATTTCTGGATCAGCAGAGGCACAAGATTGCCCCGATAGTACTTGCCGTTGCGCTGGACGCCGCAAATCTTGTCGAAGAACGATGACAGGACGCGTGTGTAGGGGTTACGTACGCAGGTAAAAGCATAGCTTTGGTGGGCTCTGACATTGGCCGCGATCAACGGTTTGCTGTCATCCATGGCCCATTTGTGAATGCCGGTCTTGGCGTCGTGGATGTCCCCGTCAAAGAATGCCCCGTGATCGGAATAGTACATGATCTGGCCAATGGTCGAGCAGGCGCATTTTGGCACAACACGATAGACCATGCTTTCGCTCTGGGTCATCCATGTTCCGGGAAAATGCGACACCTGTGCTCTCCTGCAAGTCCTCGTGCTCTTTCAAAGCAAAGAAATCCTGTCACTTCAATGTCTGTTCGCGCTATGACAGCGATGAATGCAACCAGGACCGTAGAAACACTGATGGCACGTGTCGCCTTTATCCTTCTTTGCCACAAGAATCCGGCGGTGATCATCCAGCAGGCCGAGCAGTTGACCGCAGCGGGTGACTACATCGCGATTCATTTTGATGCATCAGCTTCTACAAGAGATCATCAGGCCATTCAGGCCGCGCTCATCGACAATCCCAACGTCACCTTTGCCAAGCGTCGCGTCAAATGTGGATGGGGGGAATGGAGCCTTGTGCAAGCCACTCTGCACGCGGTCGAGGCAGCCGTGAATGCCTTTCCGCGGGCCACGCATTTCTACATGGTGTCCGGCGACTGTATGCCGATCAAATCTGCCGGCTTTGCGCATCAATTGCTGGATGCGAACGATGTTGATTACATCGAAAGCCATGACTTTTTTGACAGCAACTGGATCAAGACAGGTTTTCGCGAAGAGCGTCTGATCTACCGACATTTCTTCAATGAACGCACGCAGTCACGACGTTTCTACACGGCATTGGAATTGCAGAAACGCTTCAGGATGACCCGCAAGATCCCCGAAGATCTGCAGATCATGATAGGCAGCCAATGGTGGTGTCTGCGTCGGCAAACTGTCGAGGCAGTGCTCGAGTTCGCCTATGCGCGCCGCGATGTGATGCGCTTTTTCCGGACCACATGGATTCCCGACGAAACCTTCTTTCAGACGCTGGTCCGCCATCTGGTCCCCGCCCGCGAGATCGAGAACCGGACACTGACCTTTCTGATGTTCACTGATTACGGAATGCCGGTCACTTTTTACAATGATCATTACGATTTGCTGCTGGGGCAGGGTGCGCTGTTCGCTCGCAAGATCAGTGCCGAGGCCAAGGACTTGCGCGCGCGTCTTGGCGCACTCTATGCAAGTGACCGCATGGAGTTTGTGATTTCGGATGAGGGGCGGAGCCTGTTTGAATTCCTGACCGGACGTGGCCGGATCGGTCGGCGTTTCGCCCCCCGTTTCTGGGAGAATGACACGACTTTGGGGCGCAGCCGCGAGTTGATGATCATTGCCTGCAAGAAATGGCATGTGGCCAAGCGACTGGTTGCCGCGATCCAGAACCATACCAGTGTGCCGGCGATCGCATATCTATTTAACGAAGATGACACCGATTTGCCTGACCTCGGAGGCATCGAAAGCTCGCTTGAAAAGCGTGGCCGCCACAGGCGGGCCTTCATGCGTTTGCTTTTTGATCACTACGACAGCGACAGGCTCGTGATTTGTCTTGATACGGCCAGCCTTGATTTGATGGCTGACTTCTTTGCTGACCGTGCGACGGTCCGTATGCTTGAAGTCGAATGCAGCTTTGATGACAATTACCTTGTCGGACACGCGATGCGGGTTGGTCTGGCCGGTCCGCAGACAAGCGCGGCAACACTCGCGCGGCTCTTGCCCACGATCCGCCATGATATGATCTATGAACGTGATGCAATCCGGGATGCCGAATTTGCACATACAACGCGGATCAAGGAATCCGCCACGTCCGATGAAAACGCGCAGGCCATCGCGCAGTTCTTGAGTGTTTCACCGGATGTGGCCCGGACACTTGCCGACACACCCTATCTTTTTGTTGATTGAGGACCCCCATGGAATACGCCTACGACGACCAGAATATCTTTGCCAAAATCCTGCGCGGCGAAATCCCGAACAGGACGGTCTACGAAAATGACCATGCTCTGGCTTTTGAAGATATCGCGCCGCAGGCGCCGGTGCATGTACTGGTCATTCCCAAAGGTGCCTATGTCAGCCTTGATCACTTTGCACGTGATGCAACAGCCGAAGAACACCACGGTTTCATGCAAGCCGTGGCAGAGGTGTGCCGTATCATGGACGTGGACGAAGGCTTTCGCAGCATCTCAAACACCCGCACCCATGGGGTTCAGGACGTGCCCCATTACCACATGCACATTATTGGCGGGCGGCAGTTGGGGCGGATGCTGCAAGGGTGACCAAGACCAGATAGGTCTTGACGACCCTCCCAAACGCCTTTTCTCAGCGTGAAGATGTCAGAGAAAGAAAGACATCTTCAAGATCGGCCTCTTCTGTCTTGACGTCCTTGATGGTGATGCCTGCATTCCGCACAAGAGACAGGATCTGGTCGGCGGGTGTGACCCCGCTCTGGTAGGTGAACGTCAAGGTCCCGTTGGGCTGTTTTTGTCCGGCGATGGTGTCGGGCAGGTCGGGCAGTTCGGCGTCGGCTTCGGGCGTGATCACGAGTGTCTTGCTGTCCAGCTGTCCCAAGAGGTTCGCTGTGCTGTCCTGAATGATCACTTCGCCATGATTGATGATTGCGATTTCGTCGCACATCTCCTCGGCCTCTTCGAGGTAGTGGGTTGTGAGGATGATTGTCATCCCCTGCGCGTTCAGCTTGCGCACGTTTTGCCAAAGCATATTGCGCAATTCGATATCGACACCGGCAGTGGGTTCATCCAGAACGAGAATCTGAGGCGAGTGGACCAGTGCTTTCCCCAGCAACAACCTGCGCCGCATGCCGCCTGAGAGAGAGCGCGCATAGGCATTTGCTTTGTCGGTCAAGCCGATCAGTTCCAGGATTTCCTTGGTTTTTCGCTGGCTCTTCGGGACACCATAAAGCCCGGCCTGTACGTCAAGCGACCCTTCGGGCGTAAAGAATGGATCGAGATGCGGCTCTTGTGGCATTACTCCGATCGCGGCCCGCGCTTGTCGCGGGTTCTTGTCTTGATCAAAGCCCCAGATCTTGACTGTTCCAGCAGACTTCACGACAAGGCCCGCCAGAATATTGATCAGCGTTGATTTGCCCGCCCCGTTTGGCCCCAGAAGCCCGAAAATGGCTCCTCGGGGAATGTTCAGGTCAATCCCTTTGAGCGCCTCTTTTGCCGGGCTGCGTCCTGTGGCGGCATAGGTCTTTTTCAGGCCCTGAATTTCTAATGCGTAGTCGCTCATGCCGTCTTTCCCCTTGCCAGCGTCTGCGGTATGTCTGATGCAGACTTAAGGCGGGGCGCGCCCCGCGGCAACCAGATGAGAGTAACCATGTCCACACCTGCACCTGAAACCCGCATCGTTCAAGAATGGCGGGTGGCCTGTGATGGCGGCGAAGGCGCGCTGGGCCATCCGCGCGTTTGGTTGCAGATTCCCAAGGAACAGGGCTGGATCGAATGCCCCTATTGTGACGCCAAACTGGTACACAAGGACTTTGAAGGCAAAGTCTAGCCCAAGCTGTATCAGCAAGCTGCAACAACCAGCCCTACACTGCCTGTGCCAAAGTTGTCCCGCCTCTAGATCCTTATGCGTTAGAACAATTTCTGCGCTGATCCGTGATGCGGGCAGATGGTTACTGGCACGTCATGCCGGATCATGGCAAAAGTCATGCAAGCAAAGTGGGGATGATGTCAGATGGAAACGAAATTCGGCAAAGGGTGTCACCTGCATCTGATTGATGGATCAGCGTTCATTTTTCGCGCCTATCATGCATTACCGCCACTTACGCGCAAATCTGACGGCCTGCCAGTCGGGGCTGTCAGCGGATTTGTGAACATGCTCCAGCGCTATGTGGACGGGAACAACGGTGCCGATGCCGCGACCCATGTGGCGGTGATCTTCGACAAGGGCAGCCATACGTTTCGCAACGACATGTATGACCAGTACAAGGCCAATCGCGAGGCGATGCCAGAGGATTTGCGCCCGCAAATCCCGCTGACCCGTGTGGCGACCAAAGCCTTCAACATAGCCTGCGAGGAAATGGAAGGTTTCGAGGCCGACGATATCATTGCGACCCTTGCACATCAGGCCCGTGACGCGGGTGGCCGCGTGACGATTGTGTCTTCCGACAAGGACCTGATGCAACTCGTCGGGGATGGCGTCGAAATGCTTGATCCGATGAAGAATAAGCGCATCGACGCGGACGGCGTGGTCGAGAAATTCGGGGTGGGTCCAGAAAGGGTTGTGGATGTGCAGGCGCTGGCGGGCGATAGCGTGGACAACGTGCCCGGCGCGCCGGGTATCGGGGTCAAGACTGCTGCCTTGCTGATTAACGAATATGGCGATCTGGAAAGCCTTCTTGACCGCGCTGAAGAAATCAAGCAGCCCAAGCGCCGCCAGACGCTGATTGACCACCGCGCGCAGATTGAGCTGTCCAAGAAGCTGGTGCAGCTAGACTGTGATATGAAGCTCGATTTCACCCTTGACGATCTGGAAGTTCGTGACCCTGACCCGGAAGTGCTGATGGGGTTCCTGTCCGAAATGGAATTCCGCACGGTGACCAAACGGATTGCTGAAAAGCTGGGGATAGACCCGCCGGTGATCGAGGCGGTCGCGCCTGCCGCAGCGGATGTCGCCAAGCCCGAGAAGGTGGATTTTGACCCTGACGGTTACGAATGTGTCAGCGATTCCGCTGCTTTACAGATCTGGATCAACCGTATCCGGGAACGTGGCTATGTCGCCGTCGACACCGAAACCACCGGACTGAACGAGATGATTGCCGAATTGGTTGGCATCTCGCTTTGTGTTGAGGCGGGTCAGGCCTGCTACATCCCTCTGACCCATAAAACGGCTGCATCGGATGATCTTTTTGGATCTGATGAACTGGCCGAGGGGCAAATGGGGGTTGATGAATGTCTGCTGATGCTCAAGCCGGTGCTTGAAGATCCGGCGATCATCAAGATTGGTCAGAACATGAAGTATGATGCCAAGATTTTCGCGCATCTGGATATTGCGGTTGCCCCGATTGATGACACGATGCTTATGTCTTACGCGATGAATGCGGGTAAGCATAATCACGGTATGGACACGCTGTCCGAGCGTTATCTCGGCCATACGCCAATCCCGATCAAACCGCTATTGGGAAGCGGGAAGTCTGCGATTACCTTTGACCGTGTTCCATTGGACGAAGCAGTGAAATACGCGGCCGAAGACGCCGACATCACTCTGCGCTTGTGGCAGCAGTTCAAGCCACAGCTGCATCTGAACCGCGTCACGACGGTTTATGAAACGCTGGAACGCCCGCTGGTGCCGGTGCTGGCCCAGATGGAGCGTAACGGGATCAAGGTTGATCGTGACACGCTCAGCCGGATGTCGAATGCCTTTGCTCAGAAAATGGCCGGATTGGAGGCCGAGATTCAGGAAATGGCGGGGCGGCCTTTCAATGTCGGATCGCCCAAACAACTGGGCGAAATCCTGTTTGACGAGATGGGGCTGGAATTACCCGAAGGAAAAAAACCTGCCAAAGGCAAGACAGGTGCCTATTCCACGGGTGCCGACGTGCTAGAGGACCTTGCCACACTGCATGACCTGCCACGGCTGATCCTGGACTGGCGGCAGCTCTCCAAGTTGAAATCGACCTATACCGATGCCCTGCAGGAACATATCAATGCCGAAACGGGGCGAGTGCATACATCCTACGCGATTGCTGGCGCGAATACCGGGCGTCTGGCATCCACTGATCCCAATTTGCAGAACATTCCCGTCCGTTCGGAAGAAGGGCGGCGTATCCGCGAGGCTTTTGTCGCAGAACCCGGCAAGGTGATTGTCAGCCTCGACTATTCCCAGATCGAACTCCGTATTCTGGCGCATATCGCGCAAATCGATGCGCTCAAGCAGGCGTTTGTGGACGGGATCGACATTCACGCGATGACGGCGTCAGAGATGTTCGATGTGCCGCTGGATGAAATGACGCCGGATGTGCGCAGGCAGGCGAAGGCCATCAACTTTGGCGTCATCTACGGCATCTCGGGCTTTGGCCTTGCCCGAAATCTGCGCATTCCGCGCAGTGAAGCGCAAGGGTTCATCGACCGCTATTTCGAACGTTTCCCCGGCATCCGCAAATACATGGATGACACGGTCGCATTCGCCAAAGAGAACGGCTATGTGCAGACGCTCTTTGGTCGCAGGATCAATACCCCCGAGATCAATGCCAAGGGACCGCAGGCAGGCTTTGCCAAGCGCGCGGCGATCAACGCGCCGATTCAGGGAACAGCGGCGGATGTGATCCGCCGTGCGATGATCCGGATGCCGTCGGCAATCGAAGGTCTGCCGGCCAAGATGCTTTTGCAAGTCCATGACGAACTGATCTTCGAAGTCAACAAAGAGGCCACGGACGATCTGATCGGAATTGCGCGCGGGGTCATGGAGAACGCCAGTGATCCTGCGGTGAAGCTGGATGTGAAACTGGCAGTGGATGCTGGGCAAGGTGCCAACTGGGCCGAGGCGCACTAAGAAAAACGCGCCACCTGAAAAGGGGGCGCGCTCTTTGTTGCTTGATCAACGGCCCTAGTTTACCGACTTGGCCTCGACCAGATTGGCGTCTTTTCTGCGGTCAGAGGTGATCTCGATCCGGCGCGGCTTCAGCGCTTCTGGAACCTCGCGCGCGAGGTCGATGTGTAGCATGCCGTTTTCATGGGCCGCACCTGTGACGCGCACGTGGTCGGCGAGATGGAACCGGCGCTCAAACGCGCGGGTGGCGATGCCGCGATGCAGATAGTTCCGCTCTTTGTCGTCGGCAGCCTTCCGGCCCGTCACATGAAGCGAGCGGTCCTTGACCTCGATCGCGAGGTCATCATCGGAAAAACCGGCCACGGCGATTGAAATGCGCCATGCGTCATCATCAGTCTTTTCGATATTGTAAGGGGGGTAGGTGTTCTGACCGACGTCACTGGCAAGCGCGCGATCCATAAGATCGGCAATCTGGTCAAAGCCAACAGTGGCACGGTAGAGGGGTGTTAGGTCAAATGCACGCATTTGGGTCATCCTTTTCTTAAGCGATAACAATGTTCTGGCCTTCCCGCAGGGGACAAGCCGATTTGACGGGACCCGTCATTGGCATCCCGATACCTGTTATTTGGGCGTGTCAGGCCGCGCTTTCAAGGGGATCAGGGGCGGACGAATTTCGCCCCGGTATCATTGCGTTCGTCAGAATTGATCAGCCGTTGCGTACCGCCGGGGCGGGCAGGGCCAAGCGTGGCAAAATGGCTCAGCAACACGTTCAGAGGCCCTTCAAGCGATGTGCCAAGCGCCACCTTCTGCCCATTGATATGGGCCATTGCCGAGACAACGGACGCAATGCGCGTCTCGCCGTTGTTCATCATGAACACCGGTGACCCGCTCGATCCGTATGCGACATCGCAGGTCATGACGATCACGCCGGTTTGCCGCCCCAGAACATCGCAGACTTGCTGCAGGCTTGCGGCCTCTTCGCGCCCGCGGCCATAGGACACGACGCCGACCTGATCGCCCGTGATCGGGCGCTGCGCAATCCGGTATGGTTGTATGCGCGTGCTGCGGATGGGGCGATCAAGTTCCAGAACCGCGATATCAATGGCCACTTCGCGCGCGTTTGTCGCCTGACCTGTGTGGATATAGTCGGGGTGTGCCACGGTGCGTGTAATAAAGCGGGTCGTCTGCGCCCGTCCGTCGCGCAATCCGGCCTGAAAGGTAAAGCGGTTCGGCGCGATCAGGGATCCGTCAATGTCGTAAAGGCAATGCGCCGCCGTGAGGATCAAACGATCCTGAATAAGCGCGGCGGTGCAAAACCCTTTGCCACGAATATCCAACCTGCCAACGGCCTCCCAGCCTTGGCTGTCCTGCCGTGTTTCAAGCGTGACCAGACCGGTCGCCTGTGCATGCGCTGCCAGCGCAAAGCCACCCGCAAGGATCGCAGATATCAAAAGGTTTCGTATCATCACACTCCGCTTCATCCCGTCAGCTTGGCCGAGAGTTGGGGCAGCATTATGACACTACCTCAAAATAGGAACCTGCGGTGCGCGTTTGCCAGGCGACATTAACGCAGGCGGCTGCGGCCCGCCTGTGGCCCAGTCCAGAAGTTCGACAGTATGCACAATCGGCACCGCTGTCCCACCACCGATCTGCATCATGCATCCGATGTTCCCCGCCGCAATGATATCGGGGGTCAGTGCTTCGAGTGTCCGCACTTTGCGCGCCTTCAACTGCTTCGAGATTTCAGGCTGCATCAGGTTGTATGTGCCCGCTGACCCGCAGCACAGGTGGCTGTCTGCGGGCTCAAGAACGGTGAACCCCGCCTTTTTCAGCAAGTCCTTGGGGAAGGTCTTGATCTGTTGACCATGCTGAAGGGAACAGGCCGCATGATAGGCGACTTTCGTCCCCTTGTCTTCGCCCTTTGGCATATCGAGCTTCATCAAGATCTCGGAGACGTCCATAGCAAGGGCAGATACCCTTGCGGCATCAGCGGCCAATGCGTCGTTGCGGAACATATGACCATAGTCTTTCACCGTTGTGCCGCAGCCCGAGGTGTTGATCACGATCGCATCCAGTCCTGCGCCGTCCATTTCTTTGGCCCACGCGCGGATGTTCCTGGCCGCGGTCGCGTGGCTTTCGTTTTCCTTGCCCATGTGGTGGGTCAATGCACCACAGCACCCGGCACCTTCGGCCACGACAACCTCGGCTCCCAGTCGGGTAAGCAGGCGGATCGTGGCATCGTTGATATCCGTGTTCAGCGCCTTTTGTGCACAGCCTGTCATCAGCGCCACACGCATTTTCTTGTCCTTGGCGGGGAAAGTCTGCGGGTCGTCATTGCGACTGACCGGTGGAATGGTCTTGGGAGCCATCTCCAGCATGGCCCGCAAGCGTGCATCCGGCATGAAACGTGCAAAGGGGCGCCCGATCTTGGCACCCAGCAGGGCCACGCGGAACCGCATCGGATAGGGCAGGATGCGGGCTAGCATCCAGCGCAGGGCGCGGTCTGACCATGGGCGGTCGTAGTTCTTTTCGATATAGGCGCGCGCGTGATCGACAAGGTGCATGTAGTGTACACCCGATGGGCAAGTCGTCATGCAGGCAAGACACGACAGGCAGCGATCGATATGCTTGACCGTCTTGGCGTCCGGTTTGCGTTCATTCTCAAGCATATCCTTGATCAGATAGATCCGCCCGCGCGGGCTGTCGAGTTCATCGCCCAGCACCTGATAGGTGGGACAGGTCGCGGTGCAAAAACCGCAGTGGACGCATGAGCGCAGGATTTCATTGGACCGCTCGATGGCAGGATCACTGAGTTGCTCGGGGGTAAATGTCGTTTGCATCAGTTCATGATCCCGGAATTAAGAATGCCGCGTGGGTCGAACTTCGCGCGCAAGCCTGATGTGATCGTGGCCAGAGCCGGAGCTTCGGGGTGGAAAGTCGGGGCAGAGGCTGTCCCACGGATCAGGGTCGCGTGTCCGTCAAAGTCACCCAATGCGGTGCGCAGATCGCGGCCTTCCTCGGCAAGGGCCCAGATCAGGCCACCGCCCCAGTCGTATTGCACGGCATTGGCATCGATTCTTGCGGCAAGCTCGGGCGCATCGGATGGTTTGGCAGAGATCCGCCAAACACTGCCGGGCTGGTCTGCAAAAGCGGTGACATCGCGCACGGCCACCCATTCCGCACCGTCACCCACCGTGAATGCGGCATCGCCGTATCCCTTCAGCAGCTCCTGCAGCTTGCTGCCGCGGTATTTTACGGACGCCTCAAAGCCCTCGATCCGCAGCATTGTCACCGGATCACCAGAGGGGCCTTTCGGCAAATGGGCAGCAGCCGTGGCTTCATAGGGCGAACCCAGCGCAGCAGACAGCGCCTGAACCGCCTGCCGGTCGGTCAGCCCGTGCAGGCGCAGTGTGCCTGTGGTTTCAACATTAGGCAGAACCTTGAGCGCTACCTCGGTCAGCACACCCAAGGTGCCGTAGGACCCCGCCATCAACTTGACCAGATCATAGCCGGTCACGTTCTTCATGACGCGCCCGCCGTTCTTGATAATGTTGCCTTGACCGTCAACAAACCGGACACCCAGCATGAAGTCGCGGCAAGCGCCTACCGAAATGCGGCGCGGGCCAGAGATATTGGCGGCAGCCATGCCACCCAGGGTCGGTTCACCTGTGGTTCCCAGCAGGGCGCGGTGGTCCATAGGTTCGAATGCAAGGCGCTGGTTTTCGGCGGCAAGCGCTGTCTCAATCTCTGAAACCGGCGTGCCTGCGGCTGCAACAATGGTCAGCGCGCCGGGTTCATAAAGGCTGATGCCGGTCAGAGCCGAGGTCTCGAGCGTATCGCCTTCGCAATGCCCGATGGGTCGCGTGCCGCCACCCTTGATCCGCAAGGGGCCATTGGCCCCGGCTATCATCTGGGCCAGTTCTTCTTCGGTCTTGGGCGTCATGCTGATCTTCTTATGTTCAAAAATACCTCGGGGGAGCCCCGGAACGGGGCGGGGGCAGAGCCCCTCACGCGGCGCGTCGGGCTTGCGATGACGCGAGCGGGAAAACCTTGGCGGCATTCAGCAGCCAGGCCGGATCGAAGATGTCCTTGATGGCCATTTGTGCCTCCAGATCAGCAGGATCGTACTGCACATTCATCAGATCGCGTTTTTCGATTCCCACGCCATGTTCACCGGTCAGGCAACCGCCCACTTCGACGCATAATTTCAGAATCTCGGCACCGAATTCTTCGCAAAGCTCCAGATCGCCGGGCTTGTTGGCGTCAAACAGGATCAGCGGGTGCATGTTGCCGTCACCGGCATGAAAGACATTCCCCACGTCAAGGCCGAATTCCTTTGACATCTCGCCGATGCGCTTTAGCACGAAGGGCAGGGATGACACCGGGATTGTGCCATCGAGGCACATATAGTCGTTGATCTGGCCCATTGCGCCAAAGGCGGACTTGCGGCCCAGCCAGATGCGGCCAGCCTCGTCTGCGTCTCTTGCTTCGCGCAACTCGACCGGGTTGTGTTTGGCAGCAATCTCCATGATGAGCTTCAGCTGTGCATCAATCTCTGCTTCCGAGCCTTCAACTTCAACAATCAAGAGCGCCTCGCACATCGGATAGCCGGCCTTTGCAAAGGCTTCGGTCGCTTCAATGCAAGGGCGATCCATGAATTCGATAGCCACCGGCAGGATGCCTGCTTTGATGATATCGGTCACAACCTGACCTGCGACTTCTGAACTGTCATAGCCCATCAGCACGGGTCGTGCGCCCTCGGGCTTGTGCAGAATGCGCAGTGTCGCCTCGGTGACGACGCCCAGTTGGCCCTCGGAGCCACAGATTACACCAAGGATATCCAGTCCGCCTGCATCCAGATGCGCGCCCCCGATCTCGACCACAGTGCCATCCATCAGCACCATGGTGACGCCCATCAGGTTGTTGGTGGTCACCCCGTATTTCAGGCAATGCGCCCCGCCCGAATTCATCGCAATGTTACCTGCAATGGCGCAGGCCAACTGGCTGGAAGGATCGGGCGCGTAAAAGAAACCATCGGTTTCAACGGCGCCTGTCACCGACAGGTTGGTGCGGCCTGTCTGTACCCTGATATAGCGGTCATCATAATTCGTCTCGATCACGTCATTCATCTTGGCCACTCCAAGGATGACGCTATCAGCGGTTGGCAATGCACCACCGGCAAGCGAAGTGCCAGAGCCGCGCGGCACGACGGGCACGCCCATTTCATGGCAGATCCGCAGCACGTCCGAGACTTCTTTCGTGTTTGCCGGCAAGACAGCACAAAGCGGCGGGCATTTATAGGCGGTCAGGGCATCGCATTCATAGGCGTGTGTTTCACGCTCGTCCGAGATCACAGCATCACGTGGTAGAACCGCCGACAAGCGCTCCACGATCTGTGCCTTGCGTGACAGAACGCTGGCGTCTGGTGCTGGCATTTCCATATGACGACTCCCCTGATCGAATTATTGGTAAAAATATATTACCAATTTTGCGATATGGCAAGTCTCAACTGAAAAGAGTACAGAGTGGATTATGCAAATACTTGATCATATGGCGCTTTTGGGTCCGCTTGACTGGGCTGCGACGGCTGCAATCATTCTTGCCTGGTTTGTCATCGGCTGGCGGATTGAACATCCTGGAGCCAAGCGGCCTTCTGTCACTGTCCTGATGTCGGAACGGCGGCGCGACTGGATGAAGGTCTTTGTCACGCGTGATCCTCGCATCTTTGATAGCCAGATTCTGGCGAGTCTGCGGCAGGGAACTTCTTTCTTTGCGTCCACCTGCCTTTTGGCTGTTGGTGGCGTCTTGGCGCTTGCAGGCAACACCGAGCCTCTCCGTGGTGTCGCGGCTGAAGTCACGGAAATGGCTGTGCCTGTGCTGATTTTCCAGCTCAAGCTTGCACTTGTCGCCTTGTTCCTGACGAATGCATTCCTGAAATTCGTCTGGGCGAACCGCGTGTTCGGGTACTGTGCGGTGCTGATGGCCTCTGTGCCGAATGATCCTAAGGATCCTGCCACCTACCCGCGTGCGGCGCAGGCGGCCGAGTTGAACATCAGGGCGGCTGTCAACTTTAACCGTGGATTGCGCGCGATGTATTTCGCGTTGGGCGCACTTGCATGGCTATTGGGCCCGATCGCGCTGATGATTGCGACTTGTGTCGTAGTCTGGGTGGTGTGGTCACGTGAATTTGCGTCGCTCCCGCGCAGCATTCTGCTAAAAGACAGTGAATGAGGCACCTTCTCGCCCTCATGTTACTGCCTGGACCTGTTTTTGCGGATGCGCCTGTCGTTGAAGCCGTCACAGTGAATGGCACCAGCGTCAGCGTGACGGTTTCCCATCCGGATACCGGCTGGGATCACTATGCAGACGGCTGGGAGGTTCTGGACGCGGAGGGCAATAGCCTTGGTATCCGGACCTTGTTGCATCCCCATGTGACCGAACAACCCTTCACCCGGTCGTTGTCAGGCATAGAATTTCCAGATGACGTCGCGGTGGTCTATGTCAGGGCGCGGTGTAATGTCGATGGCTGGTCGGACGCGCTCTATGAGGTCCAACTGCCCGACTAGGCGCTATTGCCCCCTGCCCAGCCGGTAATCGGCGACAACCGGATAGTGATCAGTCGGCCATTCGCCACTGAACTTCCGCCTGACGACAACGGGCGGGGTTGCCAGTGCCGTTTCGCCTGCACTGGCGATATGATCTATTGCCCCGAAAAGGTTGATCCCACGATTGAAATGATAGGTCGCGCCGTCCACAGGGGCAAATGACAGGCCCGTGTCGGCCAGAATGTCGATGACAGGGTCACCGATACGCGCGTTGATATCGCCGACGACAAAGAGAGTTTCACCAGATGTGATCCACGGGCGGATGCGGTCAGCGACCAACCGCACGGATTGAAGCCGGTTTGACCGGCTCGCGTAGTCTGTATGGACGTTCACCACACGAAAGGTCTGTCCGGTGCCTTTGTCCAGAAATTGGGCCCAGGATGTGAAGGCCGGATACGAGCCGTCATAGGTGCGCGAATAGATCACATCGGGCGTGTTCGAGAAAAAGAACCAACCCTGATCCAGCAGGTCCAGACGGTCGGTCCGGTAGAAAATAGGTTGTGTTGATGGAAACTCTGCCGAGTCACCTGTGGCAGCTGCGGCATATGCGGGATTGCGCGCAAGCAGCCAGTCGCGCTTGAGATTGACTTCGCTGGTATCTCCGCGCGCAAAGCTTTCCATTTCCTGAAATGCTATGACATCGGCGCTGATGGCCTTGAACGCCTGATCCAGAGGGCCTTTCCTCCGGTCCCAGTCTCCGACAGACCATGCGCCGTTTTCGCGCCCCAGAATGATGTAATGCACATTGTATGTTGCAACGCGTAGCGTCTCTGCCGATGGCGCAGGCAAGGATGCATTGCCCGAGTGACGGATTGTCTGGCAGCCCAACAGGGTCGCCAGCGCCAGTACGATAGCACCGATGACCTTGAGCGTCATGCGTAGCATCAGCCTAGCGGCGCCCTTCGCGCAGCCATGCCCCGATGATCAGAAGTGAGGCCAGAAGCAGGAAGGCCCAAGCAGGCAAAAGTGGATTGATGCTGACTTCAGCTGTCCGGAAGGCACCGCGTGGTGTAATGCCGATCCATCCGCGCCCGGCGGCAGGCCGCCCTTCACGTACGGTCCGAATGTCGATGTCGCCCGCAGCAATCGGCACGATCCCTCCGCCGGTGCCTTCGACAAGCGGAGCAAGAGTCTCGGCCCCCGCGATTGTCTGTTCAAACTCGCGCGGTGCGGCTGGCCCCAATGCAATTACGGCGGTCTCTTCGCCGTCATCGAGCCGGTAGAGACCGATTTCCGGCGCTTCCCACAGTGTTTCAAAACGACCGGGAGAAACCTCTTCCAGCCGCAGGGCTGTTTCTGTGCCATCCGGATGTGTGACAACCACATCGCCGGTGTCCAGTGACAGTGTGCGCCGGATAATCCGCATTGTCTGGCCGGTTGGTTCAACCCATAGCGCCTCTTCTTCAAGCTCGGGTTCTTTCATCATCCAATGCGCCAGACGGCGCAGCAGTTCCAACTGCGGGCCGCCACCTTCATAACCCCGATCCCAAAGCCACGAATGGTCCGACGCGATAAGCGCGACGCGCCCTTCGCCGATCCGGTTCAGCGTCAAGAGCGGACGGTCGTCCAGACCGGACATCACCGTCATCGCATCCTGCGGGACCAGAACATCCACAAGGCGGAACCACCGCCCCCAGCCGGGGCCGTCGCCTTCGGGGTTGGGTGACAGGGCATCAAGCCCTTCTGTCACAGGGTGGCGGGCACCAAGGTCTGTAATCTGCGGCACAAAGCCTTCTTCAAAGACGCGCGCGGTTGGCGCACCCGGCAGGATTTGCCCAAGTGGCGAGCGATAGATGCTTTCCGCCGACCCGTATTCAGGGCCGGACGAAATCAGTACGGCACCACCTTGCTCCACATAGGACCGGATGTTGTCGAGGTAGGCGCTGGGCAGGATGCCGCGACGACGGTAGCGGTCAAAGATGATCAGATCAAAGTCGTGGATCTTTTCAAGAAACAACTCGCGCGTCGGAAAGGCAATCAGGGACAGCTCGTTCACCGGCACGCCGTCCTGCTTTTCCGGTGGGCGGAGAATGGTGAAATGCACCAAATCGACCGAAGAGTCAGACTTCAGAAGATTGCGCCATGTACGTTCCCCGGGGTGCGGCTCGCCCGACACCAGCAAGACGCGCAAACGGTCGCGCACGCCATTGATCTGTACCACAGCTGCATTGTTTCGGTTGGTCAGTTCGCCCGCGGCATCAGGAATCGTGAATTGCAGTACATTCATGCCGCCATGGGGCAGCGTCACCGGCAACTGGATATCTTCGCCAACCGGAACCTGAACGGTGACGGGTTGTTCGCCGTCAATCGAGATCGAAAGCGGCACTGACGCCGCTTCGGGCGCAGCCCCTTGGTCTTCAATCCGCAAGGTGAGGTTCACCT